>JAYSYH010000113.1:0-18540 GCA_043716645.1 Betaproteobacteria bacterium
TTGAACGGCCGGCGGGCGCAGTCAGGTTCATCAGGCGCTGCGTTCCGGCCAGGTCGCCAGCAGCAGGCCGGTCAGCGCAAGCGCGAAGGCCGCGATGTGCGCTAGGCCGAAGCCTTCACCCAGCGCCAGCACACCCACCAGCGCCGCGCTGACCGGCAGCAACACCGTGAACACGCCGGCACGCGAAGACGGCACGTGGCGCAGGCCCTGCATCCACAACCACACCGTGACCACGCTGGCCGCCACGGAATAGCCCGCCAGCAGCGCCCAGCCGGATGGCGGCACCGCGCTGAAGTCGAAAGTACGGGCCTGCCACAGGCCGAAAGGCGTGGCCAACACCAGGCCCCACAGGTTGATCAGCGCGCTGATGCGGCGCGGCGCCACGTTACCCGTCAGGCGCTTGCCGATGACCACATAGCTGGCTTCGCAAAAGACCGCGCCCAGCAGCAAGGCGTAGCCCAGCGGTGAGCCGGCCGCCGCCGAACCTGCGGCCGCGCCGCTGTGGCGGGCCAGCGCCAGCAGCGCGATGCCCAGCGCAGCGCAGGCGATGGCCAGCGCCACCCGCGGGCGAATCTGCTCGCCCAGGCCGACGCGCGACAGCAGCGCCACTGCCGCCGGTATCGCGGCCATCACCACGCCGGCTGCCAGCGCCGAGGTCAGTGCCACGCCGTAGAGCATGCAGATGCTGAACAGGAAATTGCCCAGGAAGCTTTCCCAGAACAGCAGGATGCGGTCATGTCGTGACAGCGACGGTTCGCCGGGTTGGCGCCGCACCCAGTGCGCCATCGCCACCGCCGCGATGCCGAAGCGCAACCAGGCCAGCAGCAGCACCGGAAACACCGCCACCAGCAGCTTGGACAGGCCCACGTAGCAACCCACCAGCGCCATGCTGGCGCCCAGGCTGACGTAGGCCCAGGCAGGGGCCCTCACGCGCGGTTGGCCGCAGCCAGGTCGCGCGTGCGCTGGCGCTCAGCCCGCGCGATGGCGTAGCTGGCCAGCAGCACGCCCACCGCCACCACGGCCACCATCAGCGTGGCCACGGCGTTGACGCTGGGGTTCAGTCCCAGCCTCGCACGGCTGAAGATGACCAGCGGCATCGTGGTGGCGCCGGGGCCGGACAGGAAAGCCGACAGCACCACATCGTCCAGTGAGATCGTGAACGTCAGCAGCCAGGCGGAAACCAGGCTCTGCCCGATCATCGGCAGCGTGACCAGCCAGAACACCTGCTGCGGCCGCGCCCCCAGGTCCATCGCCGCTTCTTCCAGTTGCGGATTCAGCTCTTTCAACCGGGCCTGAGTGACAACAGTGGCGTAGGCCATGCCCAGCAGCAGGTGGCCGAGCCAGATCGTCGCCAAGCCGCGCTCGGGGAACCCAAAGGTGCGTTGCACGCTGACCAGCATCAGCAGCAGCGACAAACCCACCACCACCTCGGGCATCACCAGCGGCGCATTGACCATGCCGCTGAACAGCGTGCGGCCCGTGAAGCGGCGGTATTTCGTCAACGTGAAGGCCGCCAGCGTGCCCAGCACCACGGCGCCGCAGGCGGTCAGGAAAGCGATCTTCAGGCTGAGCCACAAACCGGCGATCAGTTCGTCGTCGGCACCTAGCGCGGCGTACCACTTCAAGGTGAACCCGCGCCACACATTCGGGATCGGCGAGTCGTTGAACGAATACACCACCAGCGTCACGATGGGCACGTACAGGAACAGGTAGCCCAGCGACAGCCAGCCGCGACCCAACCAGCGGTGCAGGTCAGCCGCTTTCAAGCCGCAGCCTCAGCGGCTGCAGCCTGCGCCTGGTTGAAAACAGCCAGCGGCACGATGATCAGCAGCACCATCACGACGGCCACTGCGGACGCCATCGGCCAGTCGTTGTTGCTGAAGAATTCGTCCCACAGCACGCGGCCGATCATCAGCGTCTCGGGCCCGCCCAGCAGTTCAGGAATGACGTATTCGCCGACGCAGGGAATGAACACCAGCATGCTGCCGGCGACGATGCCGTTCCGGCTGAGCGGCACAGTGACGCGCCAGAAAGTCTGCCACGGCGTGGCGCCCAGGTCGGACGCCGCTTCCAGCAGGCGCAGGTCCAACTTCGACAGGGCGCCGTACAGCGGCAGGATCATGAAGGGCAGGTAGGTGTAGGTCATGCCCAGCGCCAGAGAGAAGGGCGTGTGCATCAGTTGACCGGGTGTCGAGATCAAGCCCAGCGACAGCAGCAGCCGGTCCAAGCCACTGCCCACCACTGCGTCGGCCACCCAGCCACCTTCGGTCAACAGCGAACGCCAGGCATAGACGCGCAGCAGGAACGAGGTCCAGAAGGGCAGCATCACCAGCATCAGCAAAGCCGGCTGCACGGTAAGCCGCGCGCGGGCCATGAAATAGGCGAAGGGGTAGCCGATGAACAAGCACAGCACGGTTGTCGCGAAGGCGTAGCGCAGGCTGGCGAGATAGGTGTTCAGGTACAGCGCGTCCTGTGCCAGCGCCAGGTAATTGGCGAACTTCACGGCCAAGTGGATGGCGCCGCCCTCGAAGCTGACCAGGTCCTTGAACGCGATGCCTTCCATCTCGGACACGCTGATCTTGCCGACGATGAAGAACGGCGCCAGAAAGAAGACCAGCAAGAAGACGAAGGGAATGGCGATCACCAGGTGGCGACCGCTGAAGAAGGGGATGTCGCGGTTCACGTCAGCCACCCGCCGTCACTGCGTCAGCACGACGTGAGCGCTGTCGCTCCAGCTTGCCCACACGGTGTCGCCCCGGGTGGCGTCCTGGCGCTGCCGCTCGGTGTTGGCCATGCTGACTTTGAGCGCCGCGCCGCTGGCCAGCTGCAGGTGAAACACGGTGTGGCTGCCGAAGTAGGACAGCTCCTGCACCGTGCCTTGCACCTGGTTGAAATCACCGGCCGGCTTGTCGCGCGTGAGGCTGATCTTTTCGGGGCGCAGCGCGACCGTCACCGCCTTGCCGTGCCTTTGCCCGTTCATGCCCGTGATCCCGTGGCCGACGCGGTGGCGGCAGTCGGCGCTGCCGATGACGCAATGGTCGTCGGCGTCCACGTCCAGCGTGCCATCCATCAGGTTCACATTGCCGATGAAGTCGGCCACGAAGCGCGAGTTCGGCGTTTCGTAGATGTCGCCAGGCGGGCCCACCTGCAGCAGCCGGCCTTCACTCATGATGGCAATGCGGTTGGCCATCGTCATCGCTTCTTCCTGGTCGTGGGTGACCATCACGCAGGTCACGCCGACCTGTTCGATGATGTTCACCAGCTCGATCTGCGTCTGCTCGCGCAGCTTCTTGTCCAGCGCGCCGAGGGGCTCGTCCAGCAGCAGCAGCTGCGGCTGTTTGGCCAGGCTGCGCGCCAGCGCCACGCGCTGCTGCTGGCCACCCGACAGCTGGTGCGGCTTGCGCTGCGCGAATTTGCCCAGCTGCACCAGCGTCAGCATCGCTTCGACGCGGTCGGCAATGTGCGCTTTCGGCAAGCCTTCGCGCTCCAGGCCGAAGGCGATGTTCTTCCACACCGTCAGGTGCGGAAAAAGCGCGTAGCTCTGAAACATCATGTTCATCGGCCGCTGGTAGGGCGGCAGGCCCGCCAGGTCGACACCGTCCAGCACGATGCGGCCCGAGGTCGGCGCTTCGAAGCCGGCCAGCATGCGCAGCAGCGTGCTCTTGCCGCAGCCCGACGAACCCAGCAGCGCAAAGATGTCGCCCTTGGCGATGTCGAGACTGACGCGGTCGACGGCCTTGTGGCCGTTGAAGTCTTTGACGACGTCCTGGATCTGCAGGAAGGCCGGTTGTGCAGGCGCGGTGTGGGGCAAAACAACGGACAGTGCCATCGCTGGATTCAGGCCGCCCGGCGAATGGCACCCCGCAGGGTCTCGACCATCTGGTCGACGTGGCTGCGCTGCACGATCAGCGGCGGCGACAGCGCCAGGATGTCACCCGTGCTGCGCAACATCAGGCCCTGCTGCCAGCAGTCCAGGAAGACGCCGAAGGCGCGTTTCGTCGGCGCGCCTTCGATGGGCGTCAGCTCGACGCCGGCCACCAGGCCGATGTTGCGGATGTCGATGACGTTGGGCTCCCCCTTCAGACTGTGCACGCCCTGCGCAAAGTAGTCGGCCATTTCGGCGGCGCGGGTCAGCAGGCCGTCTTCGGCGTAGGTGTCCAGCGTGGCGATGCCGGCCGCGCAGGCCAGCGGGTGGGCCGAATAGGTGTAGCCGTGAAAGAACTCGATCAGGTTCTCGCTGCCGGTCATGAAAGCGTCGTAGATCTTCTGTTTCGCAACCACAGCGGCCATCGGCACGGCGCCATTCGTCAGGCCCTTGGCCAGCGTTATCAGATCAGGTGTGACGCCGAAAGTCTGCGCGCCGAACGGGTTGCCGGTGCGGCCGAAGCCGGTGATGACCTCGTCGAAGATCAGCAGGATGCCGTGCTTGTCGCAAATTTCACGCAGGCGATTGAGGTAGCCCTGCGGCGGGATCAGCACGCCCGTGCTGCCGGCCACCGGTTCGACGATGACGGCGGCAATGGTGCTGGCGTCGTGCAGCGCCACCAAGCGCTCCAGGTCGTCGGCCAATTCCGCCCCGTGCGCCGGCTGGCCCACGCTGTAGGCGTTGCGCGCCACGTCGTGGGTGTGGCGGATGTGGTCCACGCCGCCCAGCAGCGTGCCGAAAGCCTTGCGGTTGGTAACGATGCCGCCCACCGAGATGCCGCCGAAATTCACCCCGTGGTAGCCGCGCTCGCGGCCGATCAAGCGGGTGCGCGTGCCTTCGCCGCGGGCGCGGTGGTAGGCCAGCGCCATCTTCAGCGCGGTCTCGACAGCTTCCGATCCCGAGTTGGCGAAAAATACCTTGTTCATGCCGGCGGGCGTCAGCGCGGCCAGGCGTTCGGCCAGCTCGAAGGCCTTCGGGTGACCCATTTGGAAAGCCGGCGCGAAGTCCATTTCGGCGGCCTGGTCCTGGATGGCCTTGGTGATGCGCGGCCGGCCGTGGCCGGCGTTCACGCACCACAGGCCAGCCACGCCGTCGAGAATCTGGCGGCCGTTCACATCCCAGTAGTGCATGCCCTGGGCGCGGACCAACAGGCGCGGCGCCTTCTTGAACTGCCGGTTGGCGGTGAAGGGCATCCAGTAGGCATCCATGCCCTGGCTGCCAGTGGCTTCAGCAGCCTGCATCAGGGCGGGGTCGATGGCTTTGTTCATGGCGGGCTCCGGGGTGACGCCGCAAGGGCGGGCGGCGGGACGTTGCGACGGCAGCGCGCACTGTACGCCGCGGCTACTGCCGGCTGTCCTCGCAGCGATCTGCACCCTTTCGCATCGCGCCTTTCAAATTTCGTATGATGAAAATGTGCGCGCTGCACTGCACCATAAGTTCATCATATGGGAAAACTTGATTCCGTATGGCGAAATTGAAACGCAACCTATTGATTTATATAGAGCTACACATTGATCTTATATAAGACATAAGTCATGGTGGTTGATCCGCTTAGGGCTAACCTCACGTTGCTGACTTTTCCCCACACCACCTGTATCAACTGGAGCACCTCATGTCCCAACAGACCCGCCAACAACAGATCGACGCGCTGGAAACCGACTGGGCCGTGAACCCGCGCTGGAAGGGCATCCAGCGCGGTTACAGCGCCGCCGATGTCGTGCGCCTGCGCGGTAGCCTGCAGGTCGACCACACGCTGGCCCGGCGCGGCGCCATCAAGCTGTGGGACCTGGTCAACAACGAACCCTTCGTCAACACGCTGGGCGCGCTGACCGGCAACCAGGCCATGCAGCAAGTCAAGGCCGGCCTGAAGGCCATCTACCTCAGCGGCTGGCAGGTGGCCGGCGACGCCAACAGCAACGGCGAGATGTACCCCGACCAGTCGCTGTACTCGGTGGACTCGGTGCCCAAGGTCGTGAAAAAGATCAACGCCACCTTCACCCGCGCCGACCAGATCCAGTGGTCGGAAGGCAAAAACGACATCGATTACTTCGCGCCCATCGTAGCCGACGCCGAAGCCGGTTTCGGCGGCGTGCTGAACGCCTTCGAGTTGATGAAGGCGATGATCGAAGCCGGCGCTGCCGGCGTGCACTTCGAAGACCAGCTGGCCAGCGTGAAGAAGTGCGGCCACATGGGCGGCAAGGTGCTGGTACCGACGCGCGAAAACGTCGCCAAGCTGGTCGCCGCCCGCCTGGCTGCCGACGTGATGGGCACGCCCACCGTGCTGCTGGCCCGCACCGACGCCGAAGCGGCCGACCTGGTGACCAGCGACATCGACCCCAACGACCAGCCCTTCCTGACCGGCGAGCGCACCGTCGAAGGCTTCTACCGTACGAAGAAAGGCATCGATCAAGCCATCAGCCGCGGCCTGGCCTACGCCCCCTACGTCGATATGCTGTGGTGCGAAACCGGCACGCCCGACCTCAAGTTCGCCAAGAACTACGCCGACGCGATCCGCGCCCAGTTCCCGGGCAAACTGCTGGCCTACAACTGCAGCCCGTCGTTCAACTGGCGCAAGAACCTGGACGACGCCACTATCGCCAAGTTCCAGCGTGAACTGGGCGCCATGGGTTACAAATTCCAGTTCATCACGCTGGCCGGTTTCCACAGCCTGAACTACGGCATGTTCGACCTGGCCTACGGCTACGCCCGTAACCACATGAGCGCTTTCGTCGACCTGCAAGAGAAGGAATTCGCGGCGGCCGAGCGCGGCTTCACGGCCGTCAAGCACCAGCGCGAAGTGGGCACCGGGTACTTCGACGCGGTGACCACCACCATCGAGCGCGACGCTTCGACCGGCGCGTTGAAGGGCTCGACCGAAGATGAACAATTCTTCGAAGGCGACAAGCACTGAGCGAGTCGCCAGACCCACCCAGACCAACCGGCATTATCCGGCTGATGCACTGGAACGATCCCGAGCGTTGTGAAACGCTCGGGTCATGCCGTCGAACCGAGATTACACAGGTCTGATCCGCACGCCGTCGTCGATGGCGTGGCTGATCGCCCAGCGCGCCCGCGTCAAGGGTCAGCTGGATCGCCTTCGGCGCCAGCAGGGCACGCTGCCTGAGCACATCAGGATCGCTGAAGCCGAACTGGCGTCTTTGGACGCAGTGATCCCGCTCCACGAGGTCAAGATCGACCCGAACGTCATCAAAGGTCGACAGCCTCAGCGTCCGAAGGCGGCACCGCACGGTGCCTTGACCAAGTTCCTCTTGAAGAGGCTGCGCCAGGCCGCCGGCACCCCCGTCTACACCACCGAGCTCGCGTTGCAGTTCGCGCGCGAACACGAGGTCGACCTTGGGCTTCTGACCCAGGCAGATCTGATGGACCGTGTTGGGAAGCGTCTTGGTGCGTTGACGGCCATGGGCATAGTTTGCCGGCACCACCCGACCGCCACCACTGGCTTGGGTTCATGGTCGCTGGTCCTCGACGATTGCGAATCGGAGAACGTATGAAAGCGCTCGTCGATCTGGGGATCGATCACGGGCATCGCGCACCCAGCACTGCAGACCGCAGTGCCGGGGAAACTGGCCTTGGGGAAGGCGACCAGCGGGGGGAGCAAGGCATGGACTGATGGCATCGAATCGCGACTACACCGGGCTGCATCGCACGCCTCCTTCTATGGCTTGGCTGATCCGACAGCGTGCCATCGCCAAAGGACAAATCGATCGACTGACCAAGGACCTCGAAAGACTTCCAGCCGCGATCGCGCTGTATGAGGCCGAGATCGCTCACCTCGACGCGATCATTCCTTTCCACAAGGTTGTCGTCGATCCCCAGCAAATCAAGGGGATACGGAGCACTCGTGCAAGGATTGCACCGTACGGTGCGATGGTGAAGGCGATTCTGGAGTGTTTGAGACTTGCGGGTGATCGCCCCATGTACAAAACAGAGCTGGCCATGCACTTCATCCGCCGTGAAAATCTGGACGTTGACGACGTTGGAAGGGCTTACGTCTTCGTTCGCATTCAGAAGATCTTGAAAACGATGTGTGCCGAAGGAAAGGTCTGCAGACGCCACTCGATTAAAGTTGGCTCCTGTTGCGAAGGGATGTGGACACTGCCGCCAGACGCCCCGCCTGCCGTCTGAAGCCGCAGTCAAGCCGGGAAAACTGAGCTCAGCTTGCCTGCCGGCGGCGGCACCACGAAGAAGATCTCATCGGCCCGGTGCTTGCCCTGCCAGTACCCGCGCCACCACTTGGACATGGACGTGTTCGTCATCGCCAGCAGGGCCTGCACCCGGTCCTTGGTGTTGATCCGACGCACGTCCTACCGCCAGCCCAGACAGTCGCGGCCGAGCGAAACGCAGGCCGCACTCGAAGTCCAAACTTAGATCGTCTAAATGCCATCTGTGACACCGGGGGCGACATACCAGATCTGATAATGAGCAAAGGGCGCGCCATGGATGACAGAGACGAGACGACGAAAGCATGGTTTGACCCCACCAAGGTGAAAGTTGAGGCGGATGATCAGGTGCTGGAGGTTTTCGACGAAGAGGCGCTCGTTCTCTTGAGTGCGGCACCCAGTGGCAGCGCACTTTCGGCATCGTTGAAACCTGACGGTGTCCAGCTGAGGGTCGACTACCCCGGTGTTTTGACGATGGATCGCTATCTGGTTCAAAAGCAGACCGGCGCCTGGTACGTTCTCAACAACAACGTTCGCGTGCACCCGTCGTACGCCGGCAAGAACTTCGCGGCTCGCACCACCGTCATCCAAGCCAGGGCGGCTCAGGAACTCGGCTTCGAGAGCATTGACCTCTACGCCGCAGGGGACTTCGCCATGGCTAACATCAAGTTCCCGGAGGATCGATGGGTTGGCTACTGGGTGTGGCCGCGGCTTGGCTTCGATGCCAACGTCCCATCGCATGTCCAGAGGAAATTGCCCCAGGACCTCTCGTCTTGCAAGAAGATTTCAGATCTGATGGCGACCGTCAACGGTCAAGAAGCGTGGAAAATCCACGGAGACGGTGTAGATGTGAGCTTCGACTTGACACCAGGAAGCGTCTCATGGCATCTCCTGGGCCGCTATACTCAAGTCCGCAACATTAAGGTGTAGACCATGCGCGCCGACCTGAAAAAACTCAGCCAGCTTGTCCGACCAATGTCGGATGAACGCCTGCGCCAGTTGACACGCCCCCCTGAGACCGAACAACTGGACGGTCTGGTGCCTGTGGAGCGCGAGTTTCATGAGGAGTTTTGGGCGCATGGCAGTCCCTCAGCGCAGCAGAAGGTGCCCCTGTACCTCTGATTTGTCTGCGTTTACAGAAGCGGGACGGCTTGCCGTCCCGTTTTCATTTCCGCAGCATGCGAACCCCTGGCCACATCCATCCGATGGACGGCGTCAGCCGTTGTCGGCATCCGCCGACTGTCAGGACCCCCGGTGAAAATCAACCAAGCTCACGCCGGGGACGCTGCTGCCTTGGGCACTGAAGGCGGCACCACGAAGTAGATCTCATCGGCCCGGTGCTTCCCTTGCCAGTACCCGCGCCACCACTTGGACATGGACGTGTTCGTCATGGCCAGCAGCTTCTGCACCTGGCCCTTCGTGTTGATCCGGCGCACGTCCTCGCGCCAGCCCACCTCGGTGACGTAGTCCAGCATGTACTTCGGCGTGATCCGGTGCAGCTGGCCAATCACCATGCGCCGCATGCGTGAGAAGAAGGACTCGGCCTGGTTGTTGTTCACGCCCTCGTCGGTCGAGAACTCGATGCTGTGGTTGACGGTCTCGTGCTCGTACTTGGCCATGAAAATGCCGTAGGCCGGGTGCTCGTCGGTCATGATGTGCGCACCACGCTTGACGTAACGCTTGGCCAGTTCCTGGGCGAACTCGGCGCTCTCGGCCGGCACGACCTCTACGATGGTCCGAATGGACCCTGTCTTGCCGGTCGGGTCGACCTGACGCACGACCATCACGATCCGCCGGTTGGGATGAGTGGCAAATGCCGAGGCTGCCACCTTGTCCCGCGCCTGGGTCTTCGAGGCTTTGACCTTCTTGCGGGGCTTGCGCACCCGGCCGGACACGTGGGCACCGTCGATGTGCACCAGACCGTCCATCGGCGTCTTGTCGGCGTGCTCCATGATGCTTTCGCGCAGCTTGTGCAGCATCACGAAGGCGGCCTGGTAGGTGATGCCGACCTGGCGCGCCAGGGAGCACGCGCTGATCCCCTTCACGTTCGTGGCGAACACCACCAGGCCCTTCAGGATGGTCTTCAGCGGCATCTTGCGGTCCGCGAACTTGGTGCCGCTGGTGACCGAGAACGCGCGGCCGCAGGCGGTCTCCCGGCACCGCCACTGCATCCGCGTCTTCACCCAGTAATGCTTGTCGATCGTGCCGCAGTCCGGGCAGGCCTGCGCGCCGCCGTCGCCCCACCGGTTCTGAACGAAGAACTCGTGCACCTTCGCCGCCGACATCTTTTCGACGTCGATGAGCGTGAAATTCCGCGACTCGGGCGTGAGCAGGAAATGCGCGGCCATGCCCCGGGTCTCGGTGCCTTGTTGGGGAGCGGATGAACGCCGGTCAGGCGCTCACCGTCCCGTGAAGCTGAAGCGGCCGGCCGGCGGCGGGAACGCACTGGCCATGCACCGCCGCGCCATGGGCGGGGCCTGCCGGCGACGGCAGTGACAGGGATGGACGCGGTGCGTTTGCAATCATGATGAGAGTTTTGCGTTCGAAGTCCTGTCGGCTTGGTCACTTGGGCGGCGCTCACGTGCATCGAAAATGATGCATTCAATGCGCCATTGAACATTGGCACCTACGATCAATGCATCACAAACGATGCACAGCGGTCGCAGCTTGAAGCCTCGTCTGTTCTATGAAAAGCAAGCCCGTGACCTCATCAAGCAGGCCCGGGAAGAAAAGCAGCTGACCTACGCCCAGTTGGCCGAGCTGCTGAAGGCGCACGGCGCCGTGCTGGAAGAGCGCGCGTTGATCAATAAGATCAACCGCGGCACCTTCACCTTCGCATTCGCTCTGCAGGTGATGGCCGCGCTGGACATGCAAGTGCTGAAGCTGCCCAACGTGCTGATCCCAAGCAGGTCCGGCATGCCCGAGACGGGCGTGTGGATCTCACCGAAGGCACCGAAAACCAGGAAGACATGGCGACCATGACGCTCAGCGCCGAAAGCGTCGGAATGAGCCGGTGACGACGCCCAGGATCTCGAGTGAGTCCTTGGGGTGGATCGGCTTGAACGCGGCGTTGGCCGGCTCGAGGATCCAGGTGTGGGGCGCCCCATTGGCTCGCAGGCGCTTGACCGTGATCTCGTGGTCCACGACCGCGACGACGATGTCGCCGGCCTTGGCCTGGGTGGACTGGTCCACCACCACGATGTCGCCGTCCAGCAGGCCGGCGTCCATCATCGAATCGCCCTTGACGCGGCAGTAAACGGTCTGATCGGGGTGGTCGACGAGGAAGTTCTCGACGCTCAGGGCCTCAGCCGCCTGGCCTGAATCTGCCGGCTGCGGCAGGCCAGCCCGGGCAGGACCCACCAGCGGTAGCGCAAAAAAGGCCTCGGTGGGGGCATACCGGCTGCCCACGCGCTCGAGCAGGCCCTCGTCCACCAGGCGTGCGAGTGTCATGTGCACGCCGCCTGTGGACCTCAGGCCCAGCACAGTTGTGAGCTCGGCCATCGGCGGGAAGGCGCGATGGCGCCTCCAGTGGACGCGAAGGGCACCCAGGTGCTGGTTGAGGCTGGCGGTGAGGGTGGACATGAACGGGCGCTTGTGAATGCTTGTTCACAACTGTATGGCCATCCAGTTCAACGGTCAAGCGGCTTCGTGATCCAGGCTCTGTGTACGCCACGGGACTGCTTTGGCGGGCGGCTGGCGCACATCGGCGAGTAGCTTGAGTCGAAGCCGCCGGCCAATGACGCACGCATGCGTAAATTACGCACACGTGCGTCATAGCGCAAAAACTATCAACACCCGTCTGTCGATAGAAGCCCAGCGATCAGCAGTTTGGCTCGTACTTCGGATCCATTGGTTCGCGGAGTTCCGGCGCCTCCTCACGACGCTTCATCTCGGCGCGGATTCCGGCGAGATACGCATCACCGACGCCGGGTTGTCGAATGATCAGGATGCCGCTGTCGAGCTCAGCCTCCCACAGCGTGAGGTTTGCGCATTCGAATCCAGAGAAGAAGCGATCCAGGTAGCAGGTTGCGGTCGTCATTTTGGTTGCCTGTTTTGAAGTTGAACGGGTGGACAGCGGTCGCTTTGCGACCTCCGAAAACCAGAATAGACCGACGCGGCCCGCGTCAAGCCCCGCTGACGCGACGGCTTTCGTGGCCGAAATAGGTCGTTGATTCCGTGCGCTACAGCCCCAGCAAGGCCGCGATTTCTATAAAGTGCTCTTCGGATGGTGCATCGCGCACATCACACGCGATCAACCGCGTTTCAGGCAACGTTCCCCGCTTCATGACCACATTAACCCCGCCCGACCTGCGACCACTGCCCCTGCTGCGGGAGGCGTCGCTCCGCGACTTCGTCGCCGCCGGATCAATCACTAAGGTCCTGGCCGTCGGCCGCACGGGCGGCTTCGAACTGCAGGTGCACGTCGGCGAAGCCGCGGCCACCTTGGGTAACACGCGCGGCGGCACCCGCCTCTTCGGTTCGATCGACAGCATTGCCACGCTGCTCCAGCGCCTGGGTGTCACCGCCTTTGAGGTCGATGTCGCGCACTTCGCGCCGGCGTCGCTTCGAACGCTGCGATCCGAGATGTCCGTCACCAACCGCCACCAACACGCCGCCCGATGACGATCCAACTCGAGCTTGCTCCAACTTATGCGCGTCGCCCCGCGCCGGACAGTGCCGCCAGATTCCTGTGCGCCGCGGCGTGTACCGACTCAATTCCCCGCATTGCCATGTCGAACGCCACCAACCCCACCACCTTCAAGGCAGATCTTTCTGCCGGAGCACTGATGCTTTCAGAGAGTCGAAAGGTCGCGGCGCTGCTCGGTGCGGGGCCATCCGATGCCGAATGGCAGCAGGCCATCCGGGTCGACAACCTTCTGCAGAAGCGCTCGACCTCATCGGCGATTCGAGTCGCCAGACTGATTCGATCCCGCCTTGATCCCCTGGGGCCCAAGGCCTGTGAACTCGTGGCCCATGGCGACCGAGAGGTCGCCATGCAGATGCTGATGGCTGCCGCTCTCGAGCAGAGCACCTTGTTGCGTGCGTTCGTGCGCTCGGTTCTGGGGCAACACCACCGACGCCTGGAGCAGCACCTTTCGCCACGCGCGTGGGACGGCTTCCTTGTCGAGTGTGCCGCGGTCGACGCATCAGTGAACAACTGGCGCCCGTCCACGCGAGCTAAGTTGCGCCAAGTCTTTCTTCTTATCCTTGTCGAAGCTGGCTATCTGGATTCTGTTCGTTCGCTGCAACTTCGGGCCCCCAGCCTGCGTCCTGAGGTCGTCAGACTGTTGCGTGAACTCAAGCGCGACGACGTCCTCGAGACGATGGAGTTGCGGTCATGAGGTCAGCTTTCGAAGATCGCTTGAACCGGATCTTGGCACGCATCACGTCGCCGGAGCTCTTGTCCAACAGCGGACTTGGCAACGAAATCGGCTTTTGGGTCTTCGACTACCCACCCGAGTTCGAACTTGAGATGCGATCGTTCATTGCAGACGTGATTCGCCCGGCGCTTGGGAAAGCTGGACTCAACGCACCGGAGGTGAACCTCTTTCGACTGATCGTTGATGTTCTGCAGGAACGCAACCTTCTGGAGCGCGCTGTTGCCATGCAGGCATCGAAGGGGGACGAAGCCGCCATGAACGCCCTTCGTCCCGTGCTGAAGGAAGACAAACTGGCACAACGGATCATCTCCACGCTCGACGTGGATGCGCTGGACCTTTTGCTTGTGACGGGCGTGGGTGCCGCCTACCCGCTGCTGCGGACCCACACCCTCCTGTCTGCCCTGCATCCGGTGATGAAGAGAACGCCATTGGTCATGTTCTATCCGGGGCGGTATGACGGCTTCTCCCTTCGCTTATTCAACAAGCTCAGCGAGGACCACTACTACCGGGCTTTCCGCCTCGTCGAGTAGGGCCATTGGCCAACCCGCACCACCCCACACGAAGACAACACAAAGAACACATCATGAAGATCAGGGATCTCTTCATCAAGCCGATCGACAGGCCCATCAATGGCGTCATCAAGGCCGACCAGCGCGACGCGGAAAGCATCTGGCAAGAGCTTGACGAATACGTCGTCACGAAGCAGCTGACGGAGTATTTCCGACGCTTCTTCGATGCCTACCTTGCGGCGGTGGACAACCCCAACGATTCGGTTCTGGCCGCGCGCATGGCCGTTTGGGTGGCCGGGTCGTTCGGGTCGGGCAAATCGCACTTCATCAAGATCCTCTCGTACCTGCTCGAGAACATCGAAGCGGCGGACCTCGTGACCGGCAAGACGCGCACGGCGGCCAGCTTCTTCGATGAACGGAAGATCAAAGATCCGCTTCTGTTGGCGGACATCCAGCGCGCAACACGCGGCAGCGTCGATGTGATCCTCTTCAACATCGATGCCAAGGCGGACAGCAAGTCCGACCGGGACGTGATCTTGCAGGTGTTCATTCGCGTCTTCAACGAGATGTTGGGCTTCTCGGGTGATGCGCCTCACGTCGCTGAAATGGAGCGATACCTGGTCGAGAAGGGCGTCTATGACGTCTTCCAAGAGGAGTTTCACCGGGTCAAGGGTTTGACGTGGCGGGCAGAGCGTGACGCCGTGGATTTTCATCGCGACGAGGTGGTTCAGGCCCTTTCGGTCGCACTCGCGATGTCGGCGGAATCGGCCGCGCGCTGGTTCGACAGGGCCCGAGACGACTACAAGGTCAACATCGAAGGCTTCGCGAAGCTTGTTCGCGGTTACCTCGACTCCAAGTCCAAGGATCATCGAATCGTTTTCCTCGTCGATGAGATCGGCCAATTCATCGGCGACAACACGCAGCTGATGCTCACGCTGCAGACGATCACGGAACAGTTGGGAACTTTGTGCCAAGGCCGAGCCTGGGTGATCGTCACCAGCCAGGAAGACATCGACGCCGCGATCGGCGATGCCAACAAGGCCAAGAGCCAGGACTTCTCGAAAATCCAAGGACGTTTTCACACCCGTCTGTCGTTGGCAAGTTCGAACACCGATGAGGTCATCGGAGAACGGCTCTTGTCAAAGACCGAGGCTGCCCACGTTGCATTGCGCAACGTCTATGAGCGCCAAAGCGACGTCATCAACAACCAGATCAGCTTCGTCGGCAATACGGTGACGATGCGGGGCTACCGCGACGCGGCCGAATTCACAGCCGTCTACCCGTTTGCACCCTACCAGTTCCTGCTGCTGCAAAAGATCTTCGAATCGATCCGCAGGGTGGGCGCCACAGGGAAGCATCTGTCGAAGGGCGAGCGTTCCTTGCTGGATGCGTTTCAGTCCGCAGCACGCCAGAACGCAGAACGTGGCATCGACGCGCTCGTGCCCATTCAGGACTTCTATCCGTCGATCGAGAGCTTCCTGGACACCTCTGTGAAGAGGGCGATCGACCAGGCCGCAGAGAACCCAGCGCTTGAGCCTTTCGACATCCAGCTCTTGAAAGCGCTGTTCCTGATCCGCCACGTGGCCGAGGTCATCAAGCCGACGGTTGACAACCTGGCGACCCTTTGCCTGGACCAGATCGATGCCGACAAACTTGCGCTCAAGCGCAAGCTTCAGCAGAGCCTTGAGCGACTTGAAGCTCAGCGCCTCGTCAATCGCAACGGAGATCAATGGTTCTTTCTGACCAACGAGGAGCGCGACGTTGCGCGCGAGATCGGCCATGTCGATGTTGCTGCGGCTGAGAAGATTCGATTGCTCAATGAAATCGTCTTCGACGAAGTCTTCAACGGCGTGACGAAGGTTCGTCATCGGGATACAAAAGGCGATTACGAGTTCAATCGTCTTCTCGATGGATCACCCTACAAAACTGCAACCCATGCGCTGACCCTGGAGGTCATCACACCGCTGAGCGACGACTACGAACTCACCACCGAAAGCCGATGCATCATGCGCAGCGCCGAAGGTCATGGTCGGGCTCTGATCCGCATGGCTGAGGGGTCTCGTCTCGATGTCGAGATCGCGCTGTACAAGCAGATCGAAAAGTACGTGGACGGCCCAAAGGCGGCCACTGCAACGCCATCTCTGAAGAAGATCCTGCTTGAACGAAAGGATGAGAACCGGGAGCGTCGGGCCCGACTTGTGTCACAGATCGGTGAATTGATCATCGGTGGCGACTTCTATGCCAAGGGGCAGAAGTTGGCCCCGAAGGCCGCAAGCCCCACGTCGGCGTTGGACGAGTTCATCAACTACTTGGTGACGAACACGTACATGAAGCTGTCGCTTCTGAAGCACAGGCAGCCTGACCCACAAGCGGAAATTCGAGCCGTCCTCTCTGCCGATGACCTGGCCCAGCGATGCCTGGCACTCGGAGGGGAAGAGGCCAATCCGGGGGCGATTCAGGAGCTGCGCGAATACCTGCATCTTGCGGCCACACAGAACCGGGTGCTCTTGTCGGACGTCGTTGATCGCTTTACCGGCCACACCTATGGCTGGAAGCCAGAGTGGGAAATCGTGCTCATCGTTGCCCGGCTGTTCATGGCCGGTGAAATCAAACTCATGCTCGAGGGCTCGGACCTCGACCCGAAGACCGCAGTCGACCCTCTGACCAAGCAATCGAGGTTCAAGCAGGTCTCGGTTCTCAAACGCAAGGTCGCCGACGCCAGCAGCCTGAAGCGCGCACGAGACCTCTACAAGGAATTGTTCGCTGCTTTGGCGCGCGACACCGAAGACGGTTTGGTTGCTGACTTCCGTGCCCAGCTGGGATCTTGGCTTACCGATCTGAACAGCTTTGCAGTGCTTGCGTCCCAGAAGCATTTCCCAGGAAAGGATGTCATCGATGGCCTTGTTGCTCGAGTCGGAAAGCAAATGGCAATCCGTGATTCGTTCGAGTTCATCGATGCGCTGAACAAGGCGAAGGACGATTGGCTGGACGCGGGCGAAGACATGGACAGCCTGCGCACGTTCTACAAGCAGCAGGCGCCGACCTGGCGCAAGCTCCTCGAGGCTTTGAGCGAATTCGAAGACAACCGCGATGTCTTGTTGAAGGACACCAAGGCCGTGGGTGTGCTCAAGGAACTGGAGGCCTTGCGTGCCAACCCTGTTCCCTATGGGCAAGTGCACCGAATCGATGCTTTGATCGCCACGGTGTACGGAGTGAACGATCAGATTGCTCAGTCCGAGCGCGAAATTGCGCTGCAGTCCATTGAGATCAAGTTGAAGGAGGCGATGGAGGCGCTCGAGCAGGCACACGCCAGCGCTGACCTCTGTAACCGAGTTCTTGCACCGCTGCAGAAGCTGAAGCTGAAGGTCGCTGCACTGAGCAGCATTCCACAGATCGCCTACCTCCAGGGGCAGGCGGGTGACCACCTCGATGAGGCCATGGACGCGATCGCCGCGGCAACAGCGCCTGCACCGGCCCCGAAGGTCAAGGCGTCGGATGCGGCGGAGACGGCTTTGCCGTCCACGACGACGGTTCCGACGCCTGCTGTCCCCAAGCCCAGCCAGACCATCCGTGCCGCGGACCTGTCGCCCAAGACGTACCTCGAGACGGAGGCCGAGGTCAACGCCTACATCGCGACCCTGAGGGCAAAGCTGCTGGCCGTTCTGGACGCCGGGCAGCGCGTGCGCATTCAGTGAGCGCCCTTCATTCCAAGACACGACAACGACAAGAAAATCGAATGAACAAGGCCAACCTCAAGCGCTACGCCCCGCAAGCGCGCAAAGACTTCATCACCGCCGTGACCCAGCGCGCACTGCTCCTTGGCTTGAGTGAACGTGGCGGCAAGATCCACGTCGAGCCGGCCGAGGTCAAGAACGACGTCGCTGTGATCGGAGGACGCGCCTGGCCGGCAAGCGTGCAGAGCCAACGAGACGGGTTGCTTGACCGCATGAAGCGCGATGGGTATGCGCAAACCCTCGAGGCAGTGGCGTACACCTGGTTCAACCGATTTGCCGCGCTTCGGTTCATGGAGCTCCATGACTACCTTGGCCACGGGCGCCGCGTGCTATCGAACCCTGAGGGCTCCGGCTTGCCGGAGATCCTCACCCATGCGCTGGATCTCGCAGAGGCCGGCCACCTGCCTGGTCTGAGACCCGAGAAAGTCCGGGAGTTCAAGCTGGCGAACCAGGACGGCGAGCTGTTCCGCCGTGTCCTGGTGGCGCAGTGCAACGTACTGCACAAGGCGATGCCGTTCCTCTTCGAGTCCATCGACGACGAAACAGAGGTCCTTCTGCCTGACAACCTGCTGCTCAGTGACTCGATCGTCAGCAAGTTCGTTGCTGAAGTTCCTGAGGGGGATTGGGCTGAAGTCGAAGTCATCGGGTGGCTGTACCAGTTCTACATCTCTGAGAAGAAAGACGAGGTCATCGGCAAAGTTGTCAAAAGCGAAGACATCCCCGCCGCCACCCAGCTCTTCACGCCCAACTGGATCGTGCAATACCTGGTGCAAAACAGCGTGGGCCGCCTGTGGCTCATGGCCAACCCGC
>JAYSYH010000114.1:0-1955 GCA_043716645.1 Betaproteobacteria bacterium
TGCTGTGGCGCCCGGCCTTCTTCGGCGTCAAGCCCAGCCTGATCCTGAAGGGCGGCTTCATCGCCGCCGCGCTGATGGGCGACGCCAACGCCAGCATCCCGACACCGCAGCCGGTGCACTACCGCCCGATGTTCGGCAGTTGCGGCCGCCTGGTGCAGGCCACGTCGCTGACCTTCATGAGCAAGGCCGCGATGGACAACGACATCGGCGACGCTTTGGGCCTGAAGAAGCGGCTGAGCGTGGTGCACGCCTGCCGCAGCGTGAAGAAGCCCGACATGGTGCTGAACGGCTACCTGCCGAAGATGGAGATCGACGCGCAGACCTACCGGGTGCGGGCGGATGGGCAGTTGCTGACCTGCGAGGCGGCCACGGTGCTGCCGTTGGCGCAGAAGTACTTTTTGTTTTGACAGACCTGCCGCAGAAAGGCCGCGTAAGACTGCACATCAATCCGCCCACTTCCCCGCCCCACGCAGCACCAGCAATTCGGCGCTGCGGGCTGCTTGGTCGCTGGCGTTGTTGGCGCGCAGCACCTGCATCAACACACTGCGGCTGACATCGCGCAATTCAGTGCCCAGCGTGTACTTGCTGCGGTCGACCAAAGCCGCTTGCGCGCTGGCGGCGCCGGTCAACAGGGCGGCCGTGATGGCCAGGGTTCTGAGTGCTTGCCCGTGGGGTCCCATTCTTTGGTTCTTGTTGTGCCCCGGCGTACCGCATTACGGGCGCTCAATGCCATTCTCGCGCCCGGCCGCTGCCGATGGGACTTTTTCCAATCACATCGACAACTTGCGCGACGCGGCGTTGTGTTGTGTTGTGTTGTGTTGTCAAGTTTTCGGACAGCCATTCGGGCGGGCGAAGCGGCGGTTACTTCAGCGCCGACACCGCCGCAGCAAACTGCTCGAAGTCGGACAAGGGCTCGCCAGCCAGTGCAAACACGATGGCCCAATCGATGGCTTCGTAGTTATGCACCGCGATGTTCCGGAAACCCACCGCGCGTCGCAGGCGGGCCGCAAGCTCAGCTTGGATCACACCGCTGGCGACGAGGCTGGAAAAGGCCTCACCCATGGTCGCAGGCACCGGCTGATTCGAGTCGGCCAACAGGTGGGCGGCGACGTCCACACACCGTTGCACCGCGCGGCTGAGGTTCAGCACCAGCACGTCCTGCGCGTCTTCGTCGCTGGCCAGCAGCGCGGCGTTCGCCGGCCTGCGCTCACGAACACGCCGCAGGCTATGACGCAGGGCTTCCAGCTTGCGTTGTGTCACTTCCCGATCCAAGCGCGCCTCCGTTCATCCACGATGCGTTGCGCGTACGGCAGGAAGTCGGCCGCGTCGAGCAGATGCCGACTCAGCAGGCGGCCTTGAGCGTCTGCGCTGCCCCACACACGAAGGCCGTGCGTCAGGATCTGGCCCAACAGGGGCTCGCCCACGCTGCGCAGATCAATCAGGTCGACTGGCCGGCCCAGGGCTTCGGCCAGGTCGCCAATCAGCACCATCTTCTGGCTGGCACTCATGACTTGCGCAGCCTGCACGGCAATGTCCAGGTCGCTGTCATCGCGGGCTGTGCCGCGCACCACCGACCCAAACACAATGGCAAGTTCAAGGCCGGTGTGTCGTTCTAACGTGCTTGCGATCAGCGTGGTGTCGGCGTCTTTCACGGTGAGGTCATGGTAGCGCGTGACCGCGCCGTCTTGCCGCATGGATCACACCGCCGAGGCCGCGGGCACCGGCCCGGCCACCGGCACGCAGGGGACGGCGCACAAGATGAAGGCGCAGCAAGGTGCGCTGGTGGGTGACAGCGAGCGCAACGACAATCACCGGGTGAAGCGCTACATCGCCAAGTACACGATCAACCCTGCTGTGGCGAATGGAATCTCCCACGACGTGGGCAGCATCGAAGTCGGCAAGTGGGCCGACCTGGTGCTGTGGCGCCCGGCCTTCTTCGGCGTCAAGCCCAGCCT
>JAYSYH010000115.1:0-1955 GCA_043716645.1 Betaproteobacteria bacterium
GAACCCGGTCACGGCGCAGCGGCTGGAGCAGGTGGCGCTGTTGCCGGTGATCGATACGCCGGAGCAGTTTGCCGCCTCGCTGAAAGCCGAACAGGCCGATTGGGCCGCTTTCATCCGGCAGCACAACATCACGCCGGAATGAGGTGCACGGTGCTCCGAGCCCGGCCGTCAAGCCCCAGGCGGGTCATCCAGCACGCCGTCCACCAGCACCAGGAACTGCGCCACGTCCAGCGGCTTGGTGACGTAGTGCAGGGCGCCGGCCTGCAGCGCTTCCTGCACATGCAGGCTGGTGGCGTCGGCTGAAACCACCACCACCGGAACGACAGCCAGCACGGGGTCCTGCTTCATCTGACGCAGCACGTCCAGGCCGCTGATGTCGGGCAGATGCATGTCCAGCAGCAGCAGATCGGGGGGCGCTGCGCGGATGGCGGCCAGCCCCTGCAGGCCTCGCATCGACACGTCCAGCAGCACCTGCGGGCGTTGCACGAAGATGCCGCGCATGACTTCGATGTTGGTCTCGTTGTCTTCGATGTAGTGCACGCGGCGTTCGGGGTAGGGCGCCGAGTCGGTGTCGCTGTAGCGGGCGCTTGGGTGCGGGGCGCTGTCGGCCGCGGGCAGGCGCAGGGTGAAGATCGAACCGACGCCGGCTTCGCTGCTGGCCTGCAGCGCGCCGCCCATCAAGCCGGCCAAGCCCCGGCTGATGACCAGGCCGATGCCCGTGCCTTCGATACCGCTGCTTTCGCGCCCCAACCGGTTGTAGGGCTGGAACAGCACCGTCAGCTGCTCGGGTGTCAGGCCCAGGCCGGTGTCGCTGACCGCCATTTCCACGCTGTCGCCGGGTTCGTCGCCGCGGGCCGGCACGCGGCGTGCGGTGACGGTCAGCGCGCCGCCGTCGCGGTTGTACTTGACCGCGTTCGACAGCAGGTTGGTCAGCACCTGCTTGAGCCGCAGCGCGTCGGCGATGACGGCCTGCGCGTCGGGTTCGATGGCATGCGCCACTTTGATGCCGCGCGCCGCCGCGTCGGCCGCGACCAGTTCCAGGCAGTCGGCCAGCAGCGGAGCCAGCGCCACCGGGGTCAGGCTGATCTCGATCGTGCCGGACTCGATGCGTGCCAGCTCCAGCGTTTCGTTGATCAAATCCAGCAAATGCCAGCCGGCGCGCTGGATGCGCTGCGACCAGTCGTGCTGGCGCGGCGCCAGCGGCGGGTCGCGGTCCAGGCCGAGCAACTGCGCGAAGCCGATCATGGCGTTCAGCGGCGTGCGCAGCTCATGGCTCATCCGCGAGACGAATTCGGTCTTCGCACGGTTGGCCGCCTCGGCCCGCAGGCGGGCTTGCTCCGATGCTTCCAGGCGCAGCGTTTCGGTGATGTCCTGCAGCGCGCACACCATGCGCAGCACGCGGCCATCAGCGCCGCGTATCACGCTGGCGCTGACGCTGACGACGCGCTCGCGGCCCGCGCCGTCGCGCAAATGCAGGCGCTGCACCAGGGTGCCCACCGGACTGCGCAGCAGTTCGCGCCGCCAGGCCAGCAGGCGTTCGGCGTCAGCGGGCCGCACCAGCTCCAGCACCGACATGCGGCGCAGGCGGCGCGCGCTGCGCCCCAGCATCTCGCGCAGCGCGGGGTTGCTGTCGATGATGCGGCCCTGGGGGTCGAGGAACATCACGCCCAGCGGCACGTGGTCCAGGATGTTGCGCAGGCGAGCCTCGCTTTCGCGCAAGGCCGCCTCGGCCTGCTCGCGGTCCTGCATCTCGCGGCGCAGGCTGGCGGTACCGGCCTGTACGGCCACTTCAGTCCGCCGGCTGTATCCGGTCACCGTCAGCAACAACGCGCCCAGCATGGCTGAAGCGGTCAGCCCGGTCAGCGACAGCAGCCAGGCGGCTTCACGCTGCTGGCCGGGCACGGCAGCGCGCGGCGCACTGACGCGCAACTCGAGCGGGCGACCGCCCAGATCCA
>JAYSYH010000116.1:0-18523 GCA_043716645.1 Betaproteobacteria bacterium
TGGGCGGCCGGTAGCCTGCAATCTGGAGTCAGTATCCATGGCGGGAACCGAGGGCCGAGGCCGAAAGCAGCCGGGTGCCAAGCGCGCCGTGGGCGCTCCCACACCGCCCCAGGGCGCGACGGCAAAGCGGCCGAAGACAGGGGGCAGGCGGAAGTCGTCGCTCGAAGACGAAATGGCGCGGGCGCGCATCGCGAGCGAGATCGCGGGGTGGCATGACGACACGACGCTGAGCGAGGAACAAGCCGCGATCTTTCTCGGGGTCTCGGTCAGCACACTCGAATACTGGCGTTCGAAGCTCAATGATCCCGACGACCCACGGGGATTCGAGGGTCCGGAAATGATCAAAATCATTAGAAAAGGCGCGGTGGGCCAGAACCAGCGGGTGCAGTACAAGCTAGGCGCGCTGCGGGCGTTCCAGGCTAGGAACACGTCGACGTCATCCTTCGACTCAGCTCTCAAGGCCGGCTTGCTGGGTTGGACGGGTACCCAGATGCCCTTCTTCGCAACCTTCGAGTTGCGCAATTGGCAGTCATGCGTGGTGATACGCGGCAACGCGTGGAACATGGCCGATCCACGCCGCGAGAGTCTTTTCTTTGAATGGGTTGAGAAGAAGATCGAGCTGGTGTCCCTTACTTCCCGAGATGCTGTTTTGAGTTATTGGGACGACGTCGGCAGTCACCAGGCCTACGCCAAGATCGGCGCCTCGCTTTGGAGACGCGAAGTCAAAGCGGTCAAGGCCGCCATCGAGAATGCGGGCACTGTGAATCACCGTCTGCAAATTCGCAGATGGAGCGGAGGCAGCAACTGAGGTATCTGATACCTTGAGCTGACTTGACCTACTCATTAGCGCCAGCAGAAGCGGGCGCCCGATCAATGGGTGCTGGCCATAGGCTCCAAAGTCCAACAGTCCCATGAGCGGCCTATTGCGATTCATCCAGCGCTCGCCGCAACGCTTCAAGCCATGGCCGATGCGCCTCCAGCCGACGATTGCTCGTGTACCGGACTGGTGAGTGCACGCCTGCCACGTCGAGCACTTGCCAAGCAGACGCCGGAATCAGCGGCCGGAGCTGCACAGGCGCAGACTCCCACCAGACCTCCTCGTCCGAACTGCCGTTCGCCGTCTTGTCCAAATCGCGCATGACGCGGGTCAGAGCGAGAGCGGCTAGGCGGGGCCCGGCGCATTGGCCGCAGAGGACTTTGACGGTACGGTCGAGACACCGAAGCTTTCCCGGCCGCCTGCACACTTCGCAAGTTTGCGCCGTGGCGCGTTCAAGCCGCTTCAGGATGCCGGCAACGACAGGGTCGGGTGCGCTTTGCGTGACCCTCAGATTCAGGTCATCCATGTAAGGTCCCCGCACGACGACTTCGGCGCGAGCAGGACAGTCAGCAGCCATCAGCCTGCAGAGCGCGTCGTTGTAAGCCAGCTGCCATCCGTCAGGCACTGATTCACAGCGCGTCTCCAGCCAGCGGATGCTCCGCACAAACGGCGTCGGTTCGGGCGTGGTCATGTTCGCTCCCCTGGTGCTGTGTTGCTGTGAATGAAACCCATCTGGTGTTTGCGGTGTGGCGAATGGCTGTCGCCCACATCCGCCGGAATGACGACGCGTCGTCCGGCCGCTGCGGCGCTGGCGTACGCGTCCTCTATCGCGCGCATAACAGCGCGAGGCGACAGTGCGGCCAGCGCTGCGACCACTTCGGTCGACAACGGCTGCTGGAACCATGCAATCCAGTCTGCCGCCGACGACAGGTCCCGGTGAATGCTGGCGATGACGGCGGGCATTTCGTGGACCTTCGGCTGGGGCACCTCCATGACGGTAAACCGGCTCAAGATCGCCGCGTCGATGGCCCTCAGGTCGTTGCACGTTGCAATCCAGTTGACCTTCGATGCGTCGATTGCCAACCCGATTGCCGCATCCGTAAACCGCCTTGCCGTGACGGGTTCAAGCAGCGAATACAGGAAGCCGACGACGTCGTCGCTGCCATCTGATCGTGCTTTGTCGAGCTCATCCAGGACCAGGACCGGCGACATGCATTCGTGCTGCAGCACCTCCCACAGCCGGCCCGGGCGTCCGGTGGCGTACCCAACGTCCAACCCCACGATCGAGAACGCGGTGTGGAGCGTGGACATGTCGATTTCCGCGCTGGGCACCGCCATCAACTTTGCGATGCGTTTCGCCAGCGCAGTCTTCCCGCAGCCGGGAGCGCCGCTGAGCAACAGCGGCGGCAGCCGAAAAGTCGGCGTCGGGCAGCAATGAGCGAGTGCGATGCGCCGACGGAGCAGCGCCGTGACTTCGCCGCAGTGCGGAAAGTCGACCGCCAGAGCGTCGATGGCGGTGATGCTCGGCGGAGCAGCCACGCGCCGCATCGGTCCAAGTGATTGCGCCATCTTGAGGTTTGCGATCACCCCCTGCTTGGTCTCGCCGACAAGGCCGCTGGCCCACAAAAGGCGGTCCGCCAGTTCTGCAGGCTCGTACAGCCGACCGTAGTGGAGCTCTGACTCTGCAGCGCAGGCCATGGGGGGATCGATGTCCGCGACGGCTGGCGGCGGCATCGCCGCAGCGACTTCGGCCACGATGCGGCGGATCGCGCTGAGCTGGTTCGCGGTGTCGCGGCAGACAGGTGCGCCCCGACGGCGACAGGGATGAAGCTCGCTGTGCACGTTGAGCTGGCCGTTCATTTCAGCGCCTGCATCTTGTCGTAGAAGTAGGCACGGTCAGTCCAGACCTCTTTAGTCAATCCGCCGCACCCGGGTAGCAGGCCCATCGCGCAGATGTGCCAGAAGTCGTCGGCAACCTCGGCCTCGATCCGCTTTCGGACCAGGTGCGGATGAATGAGCGCCAACACCGCCATGGCGTGGCGGCCGTCATAGCGGAGGTCATAGATCTGTCGGTTGTGTCGCGCCGATCGTTTGACCTCCACCAGGCAGTGCGGTACCGCCAGGTAGTCCCGGAACTTCCGGATGGTGACGTCGCAGTTCTGGACCAGGCTCAACACCAGGCGGTACGTCGGGTTCTTCCGCCCCGGCAGATGCTGGCGGCTGATGCCGATCGAGCCGTCGCCGTCGAAGAGCCCGGCGCACCACGCCAGCCTATCTGACAAGGTCGGGGCGCCGGAGGTCGCCGCGATGCACACGAGGCTTTGGCGATGGGGGATGGCATGGGCCAGGTGGGTGGGCTTGCGCTTGGGATACATTTGGATCTCCTTACTGATCGAAATAATCAGCTTGTTGATACTTTATGTTTCCTTGTGCATCAGCTACAAGATCTTTATGATCAGCATGTTGCTCATTTGCGACATCTTCTGGATGAACGACCGTGATCAAGATCCATTTGTCGAGGCTGCTGGGTGAGCACAAAAAGCGCATCGCCGATTTGCAGCGCGACACGGGCTTGGCCAGGAACACCTTGGCGGGCCTTTATCGCGATGACGTGGCGCGCATCGATCGCAACACGCTGAACCTGCTGTGCGCCTACTTCAACTGTGGCGTGGGCGATCTCATCGAGTGGGTGCCTGACGCCCCACAGCCGGACAAGCTGCCAGATTCACGCTGACACGGCGTCATCCCCATGCTCGACAACATCAAGAAGACGCTCTGGGCCACCGCCGACAAGCTGCGGACCAACATGGACGCGGCCGAATACAAGCACCTGGTGCTGGGCCTGATCTTCGTCAAGTACATCAGCGACACCTTCGCTGCCCGCCGGGCCGAGTTGAAGCTGCGGCTGCAGGACGAAAACGACGACTACTTCTACGGCAAGGCCAGCGACGAAGACCTGGACGTCGAACTGGAAGACCGCGACTACTACCGCGAAGCAAACGTCTTCTGGGTGCCCGAACCCGCGCGTTGGGAAGTGCTGCGCGCCGCCGCCAAGCAGACCGACATCGGCAAGCGCATCGACGAAGCGTTGGCACTGATCGAGACCGAGAACCCGAAGCTCAAAAACATCCTCGACAAGCGCTTCGCCCGCTCGCAGCTGCCCGACGGCAAGCTGGGTGAACTGGTGGACTTGGTGTCCACCATTGGCTTCGGCGCTTCAGCGCGTGAGGCGCGCGACGTGCTGGGCCAGGTCTACGAATACTTCCTGGGCATGTTCGCCAATGCCGAAGGCAAGCGGGGCGGCCAGTTCTACACACCGCGCAGCATCGTCAAGACGCTGGTGGCTGTGCTGGCGCCGCACCACGGCAAGGTCTACGACCCCTGCTGCGGCAGCGGCGGCATGTTCGTGCAGAGCGAAGAGTTCATCGAAGCCCACGGCGGCAAGATCGGCGACGTGGCCATCTTCGGCCAGGAAGCCAACCCCACCACCTGGCGGCTGGCGGCGATGAACCTGGCCATCCGCGGCATCGATTTCAACCTGGGCAAGGCGCCGGGCGATACGTTCACGCAGAACCAGTTCCCCGACCTGCGCGCCGACTTCATCCTGGCCAACCCGCCCTTCAACATCAGCGACTGGTGGCACGCCAGCCTGGTGGGCGACGCGCGCTGGCTGTATGGCGACCCGCCGCCGGGCAACGCCAACTACGCCTGGCTGCAGCACATGCTGCACCACCTGAAACCGGGCGGCCGCGCCGGCATCGTGCTGGCCAACGGCAGCATGTCTTCCAGCCAGAACAACGAAGGCGCCATCCGCGCGGCCATGGTCGATGCCGACGTGGTGGAGGTGATGGTGGCGCTGCCGGGGCAGTTGTTCTTCAACACGCAGATTCCGGCTTGCCTGTGGTTCCTGGCCAAGGACAAGCGGGTGCGCAAGGGCGAGGTGCTGTTCATCGACGCACGCAAGCTGGCCACGATGATCAGCCGCGTGCAGAGCGAGTTGACGGACGAGGTGGTGGCTCGCGTGGCGGGCACGGTGGCGTCGTGGCGCGGGGATGCGGGTGCGGCCGCGTATGCCGATGCGCCGGGCTACTGCCGCAGCGTGCCGCTGGCGGAGATTGCGCAGCATGGGCATGTGCTGACGCCGGGGCGGTATGTGGGTGCGGAGGCGGTTGAGGATGACGACGAAGGCTTTGATTCAAGGATGAGGGGGTTGACGGAGAAGTTGGGTGAGCAGGTGGCGAAGGGGGCGGCGTTGGATGCGCTGATTCGGCGGAAACTGGGCGGACTCGGATATGAGTTCTAAGTGGCCACTGGTTCGTCTTGGTAATCACGTGAACTCCTGCCTGGGCAAGATGCTCGACGCCCAGAAGAACAAAGGCACGCCTCAACCGTATCTCGGCAACAGCAACGTTCGCTGGGGCGAGTTTGACCTCGACGGATTGGCTGAGATGCGGTTTGAATTCGGCGAGGAGGAACGCTACAGCCTGCTCCCCGGTGATTTGGTTGTGTGCGAGGGTGGTGAGCCGGGCCGCTGCGCGATCTGGGGTGGACCGCCCGGCATGAAGATTCAGAAGGCGCTGCATCGAATTAGGTCGAAAGACACGCTCGACAACCATTACCTGTTGTACTGGTTTCGGCAAGCAGCGAAGACTGGGCACCTGGAGCCACATTTCACTGGCACAACAATCAAGCATTTGACCGGAAAGGCAATTTCTGGACTTGAGGTTCCTTTGCCTCCCGTAGCCACCCAGCGGGCCATGGTCGATGTTCTGAGAGCGCTCGACGACCGCATCGCCCTCCTGCGCGAAACCAACGCCACCCTCGAAGCCATCGCCCAGTCGCTGTTCAAGTCGTGGTTCGTCGATTTCGATCCCGTCCGCGCCAAGCAGCAAGGGCTGGTGCCGGTGGGGATGGATGAGGCGACGGCGGCGCTTTTTCCGGACGAGCTCGACGAGTCGCGCGTTGGAACAGTGCCTAAAGGCTGGCGGGTGGGTGCCTTGGAGGATTTGCTCGTGCTGCAAAGGGGATTCGATCTTCCGGCGCAGGATCGAACGGCGGGTGCGTTCCCGATCATCGCGGCGAGCGGGCCCAGTGGCACGCACATCGAGGCCAAGGTCAAGGGGCCCGGTGTGGTCACGGGGCGTTCTGGCGTACTGGGACGCGTCTTCCTGGAACTTGACGACCACTGGCCGCTGAACACCACGCTTTGGGTCAAGGAATTCCGTGCGGCCACGCCTTGCTATGCCTATGAGTTGCTGCGTCTGCTTGACCTGGGTTCGTTCAACGCGGGCTCTGCTGTGCCGACGCTCAATCGCAATCATGTTCACGGCCTCCCACAGGTGCTGCCCCCAAGGGCGTGCGTCGAAGCCTTTGAGACCATCGCCATGGCGCTGCATCGGCGCGCGCGCCTGAACGCGGAGCAGGCCGACACGCTTGCGGCCTTGCGCGACAACCTGCTCCCCCGCCTGATCTCCGGCCAACTCCGCCTGCCCGAAGCCGAGGCTCTGGCCGCCTAGGCCCTGTTGGACGTGACCAGCAAATTCAAATTTGTTTGCACACGCTGCCGCATATGCATAGAAAATCGCAATGTCTATACATGTGATTACCCGCCCATCGCCGCTGCTTTTCGCCCATGTCTGCGCCAACCCCGTTGCTTGACCTTCAAGCACTGCATCCAGGTCGCTTTGACGACCCGGCCATCCTGAAGCGTCTGGCCAGCAGCAGCCGTGCGCTGGCCGAGTTGAAGGGCATCGCGGCGTCCATCCCCAACCAGGGCATCCTGATCAACACCCTGGGGCTGCAAGAGGCCAAGGACAGTTCCGAGATCGAGAACATCGTCACCACGCTGGACGAACTGTTCAAGGACGACGTGCTGCCCGACGCCTTCGCCAACCCAGCCGCCAAGGAAGTGCTGCGTTATCGCCAGGCTTTGCGGGTGGGCTACGCGCAGGTGCGCGACACCGGCCTGCTCACCGCCAACCACATCATCCAAATCCAGGGCGAACTGGAACGCAACAACGCCGGCTTTCGCAAGCTGCCGGGCACGGTGCTGAAAGACGGCTTCGGGCGCACCGTCTACACGCCTCCGCAGGACCCGACAGAGATCGTCGGGTTGATGCGCAGGCTGGAAAGCTTCATCAATACGCCCGACCTTTTCCCGGTGGACCCGTTGATCAAGATGGCGCTGATCCACCACCAGTTCGAAAGCATCCACCCCTTCTACGACGGCAACGGCCGAACGGGTCGCATCGTGAACGTGCTGTACCTGGTGAAGGAAGGGTTGCTGGACATTCCAGTGCTTTACCTCAGCAGCCACATCGTGCGCACCAAGCCCGATTACTACCGCCTGCTGCAAACCGTCCGCGAACGAGACCAGTGGGAAGACTGGGTGCTGTACATGCTGGATGCCGTGGAAGGAACGGCCCGCCAGGCCATCACGACCATCCACGCCATCAAGGCCGCACTGTTCGACTACAAGCACCGCATTCGCAGTGGCTACAAGTTCTACAGCCAAGACTTGATCAACAACCTGTTCACGCACCCCTACACGAAGATCGAATTCGTACAACGCGACCTGGGCGTAACGCGGGTCACCGCCACCAAGTACCTGGACGCGTTGGCCGAAGGTGGGCTGGTCCGCAAGCAGAAGATCGGCCGCAGCAACTACTACGTCAACCTGGCGCTGAGCGCCGTGTTGCAGCCCGAAGCGCATGCCGCGCCAGCGCAGCGGGAGGCGCCTTGACCGAAGACCAACTGGAGCAGGAAGCGCTGGGCTGGCTGGCCGATGTGGGCTACACGGTGGCCCATGGCCCCGAGCTGGCGCCCGACGGCAAGGCCCCCGAACGCGCCAGCTACCGCCAGGTGCTGCTGGTCGACCGACTGCGCCGCGCCATTCGCAACCTGAACCCCGACATCCCGCAAGCCGCGCGCGAAGACGCCATCACGCAGTTGCTGAACCTGGGCGAACCGCAACTGCTGCAGGCGAACCGCCGCTTCCACCGCCTGCTGGTGGGCGGCGTGCCGGTGCAGTACCAGAAGGGCGAGGAGACCCGCGGCGACTTCGTGCGCCTGGTGGACTGGGCGCAGCCCGGCCGCAATGAATGGCTGGCTGTCAACCAGTTCAGCATTCAAGGCCCCAAGCACACGCGCCGGCCCGATGTCATCCTGTTCGTCAACGGCCTGCCGCTGGTGCTGCTGGAGCTGAAGAACCCGGCCGATGTGAACGCCGACGTGTGGAAGGCCTTCGACCAGATCCAGACCTACAAGGAGCAGATCGCCGACGCCTTCCACTTTAACGAAGTGCTGGTGATCTCGGACGGCACCGACGCGCTGCTGGGTTCGCTGTCGGCCGACCCCGAGCGCTTCATGGCCTGGCGCACCATCGATGGCGTCACGCTGGACCCAATGGGCGCGTTCAACGAACTGCAGACCCTGGTGCGCGGCGTGCTGGCACCGGCCTACCTGCTGGACTACCTGCGCTACTTCGTGCTGTTCGAGGATGACGGCACGCTGGTCAAGAAGATCGCCGGCTACCACCAGTTCCACGCCGTGCGGGCGGCCATCGCACAGGTGGTGGCGGCATCGCGGCCCGACTCGGCAGCCAGCGCCAGGGGCAAAGGCGGGGTCGTGTGGCACACCCAGGGCAGCGGCAAGAGCATCACCATGACCTGCTTCGCGGCGCGCGTGATGCAAGAGCCGCTGATGGAGAACCCCACCATCGTCGTCATCACGGACCGCAACGACCTGGACGGCCAGCTCTTCGGCGTGTTCTCGCTCTCGCAAGACCTGCTGCGCGAACAGCCGGTGCAGGCCACCACGCGCCAGGAACTGCGCACGCTGCTATCGAACCGGCCTTCGGGCGGCATCGTGTTCGCCACCATCCAGAAATTCATGCCCGGCGAAGATGAGGACGCGTACCCGGTGCTGTCCGAGCGCCGGAACATCGTCGTTATCGCCGATGAGGCGCACCGCACGCAGTACGGCTTCGAGGCGAAGCTGAAGACCGTGAAGCAGCGGCCGGCCGTAACCGTGCTCAGCACCGGCAGCGGTGAGCTGCCCGCCACGCGGGTCGAGTTCGCGCCCAGCGTCGATCGATACCAGGTCGGCTACGCCCAGCACCTGCGCGACGCGCTGCCGCACGCCACCTTCGTGGCCTTCACCGGCACGCCGGTGTCCAGCCAGGACCGCGACACGCGGGCTGTTTTCGGCGACTACATCAGCGTCTACGACATGCAGCAGGCCAAGGAGGATGGCGCCACCGTGGCCATCTACTACGAGAGCCGGCTGGCCAAGCTGGGGCTGAAGGCCGAAGAACTGGCGGCGGCCGACGAAGAGGTGGAAGAACTGGCCGAGGACGAGGAAGAGAGCCAGCGCGAGAAGCTGAAGAGCCGGTGGGCAGCGCTGGAAAAGGTCGTGGGCGCGCAGCCGCGCGTGGCCCGCGTGGCGGCCGACATCGTCGAACACTTCGAGGAACGCGACACCGCGCAACCCGGCAAGGCGATGGTCGTGGCGATGAGCCGCGACATCTGCGTGCACCTGTACGACGAGATCGTAAAGCTGCGACCCGACTGGCACAGTGAAGACCCTGAGCTGGGCGCCATCAAGATCGTGATTACCGGTTCAGCCAGTGACCGTGCGCTGCTGCGGCCGCACATCCACAGCGCCCAGGTGAAGAAGCGGCTGGAAGCGCGCTTCAAGAAGCCGGGCGACCCGCTGCGCATCGTGATCGTCCGTGACATGTGGCTGACGGGCTTCGATGCCCCCTGCGTGCACACCCTGTACGTGGACAAGCCCATGAAGGGCCACAACCTGATGCAGGCCATCGCCCGCGTGAACCGCGTGTTCAAGGACAAGCAGGGCGGGCTGGTGGTGGACTACATCGGCATCGCCAACGAGTTGAGGTCGGCCCTGAAGGAATACACCGCCAGCCAGGGCCGCGGCCGGCCGACGGTGGATGCCCACGAGGCCTACAGCGTGCTGGCCGAGAAACTGGATGCGCTGCGCGGCATGCTGCACGGGTTCGACTACAGCGGCTTCCTGACCGGAGGGCACAAGACGCTGGCCGGCGCGGCGAACGATGTGCTGGGCCTGAAAGATGGCAAACGCCGCTTCGCCGACACCGCCCTGGCAATGAGCCAGGCCTTCACGCTGTGCTGCACCCTGGACGAGGCCAAGGCGGTGCGCGAAGAAGTGGCCTTCATGCAGGGCGTGAAGGTCATCCTGACCAAGCGCGACATCGCCGCGCAGAAGAAAACGAACGAAGCGCGCGAGCTGGCCATCCGTCAGATCATCAATTCGGCCGTGGTCTCCGAAAGCGTGGTGGACATCTTCGACGCCGTGGGCTTGGATAAGCCCGACATCGGCATCCTGGACGACGCCTTTCTGGCCGAGGTGCGCAACCTGCCTGAACGCAACCTGGCGGTGGAATTGCTGGAACGCCTGCTGGAAGGCGAGATCAAGTCACGCTTTGCGAGCAACGTCGTGCAGCACAAGAAGTTCTCCGACCTGCTGACCGACGTGGTCGCGCGCTACCAGAACCGGTCCATCGAAGCCGCGCAGGTGATGGAAGAACTGGTGCAGATGGCCAAGAAGTTCCGCGAGGCCGCAGCGCGTGGCGAGCAACTCGGGCTGACTGAAGACGAAGTCAAGTTTTACGACGCGCTGGCCACCAACGAAGCGGCCGTGCGCGAACTGAGCGACGAGACGCTGAAGAAGATCGCCCACGAACTGGCCGCGAGCCTGCGGCAGAACCTGACCGTCGATTGGTCACAGCGCGAAAGCGTGCAGGCCAAGCTGCGGCTGATGGTCAAGCGCATCTTGCGCAAGTACAAGTACCCGCCCGACCAGCAGGAGGCCGCGGTCGAACTGGTGCTGCAGCAGGCGAGGGCGCTGGGCGAAGAGTGGCTATGACGGTTTTCATGGAACCGCGCAGGCCCAGGGCGCCGACGATAGCGAGACCCCAAGTTCACTTGGATTGACATCAAACTGGTCTTCCTCCGTTACTGGTGTCTGGCCTCCTTGATGTTGTCGCCTTGAAGGTGGCTCAAATTTCCGGCAAACCCGGTCCTCAGCGCACCGTTCCATTTCGAATCCCTGCTAATGTCTCGACTGCGCTGTCCCAGCATTCATCGAGCAACCTTCGCTCGTAGCCGTTTCAACAAATCCAGGGGTCAGACAGCGAGTTACCACGGCAGCTGACCGCCGTGACATCCGGTACATCACCGGAAGTCACGGGCATCCTTTTGTGTTCTGGCTTCATTCGGTGATGGACATGTCAAGTCCATTTTCCAGGAGCCATCATGGCCAACTCACGCGATCCCCTCAAGCTCACTCCCACTGCCGCTGCATTTCCTTCAGACGAAAATCATCCTTCGAAAACGTTTTCGCATTCGACAGTCTCCAAGGATGAGGCCGAATTTCAAGAGGTTGTGATCTATCTGGACGCGTTCTCGGTACACATTCCGGATACGCCGAACCGCCTGCCAGACGCTTTTGAGGATGAAGCTTTCGAGGCACTGAGGCTCGGCATCTTGTCTGGTGGATCGAACGTCGATCCCATCGGGGTTCGCAAAGTGTTTGATTCAGACGGAGGATGGATCTATGTCCTCGTGTTTGGCGAGCGAAGATTGCGCGCGTGTCGCGCGGCAGGCTTGCTGGTCCGTGCTGTGGTCAGGGAGGCCACAGACCCGGCAGTGGACTATCTCGACCGGATGCGGGAAAACTCTGGTCGGGCAGACTTGGCACCGATGGAATTTGCACTGCAGGTCCAGCACATGATCGATGGCCCTGCGCAGATGAAGAAAATTGAGTTGTCTTCGAAGCTGGGCATCAGCCTCGCCACTATCAGCCGGGCCTACGACCTCGCCTGTCTGCCGTCAGTCATCCTGCAGGCCTTCGTTTCTGCGCGCGAGATTCGGTACAGGGACCTCAAGGCACTGAAAGACGCGTGGGCAAAAAATCCCGACGCTGTTGCAGCCGAGAGCAACCGCATTCAGAGCGAGCCAGAGCGAGTCGATGGGCCGGAAGTTGTCCGGCGGATCGCCGCGGCCAGCAAGGGCGCAAAAGACCCACTTGCACCGTGCAAGTTGCCAGACCCTGGTGCACAAGTGCCCCTGCTGTGCGGCGGCGTGGAGATCGGATCCTGGTGCAGCGGCTCCGGCGGGGCGCTTCAGGTGAAGGTCGATGCGGCAATGTCGGATGCGCAACGAGCGGCTTTGCTGAAGCACGTCAGCAGCTTCATCGAAAAGAAGGTTCTGCTCCAGTCGCCGAAGGGCTCATCAACCTCGGGCGAGGTGGCAGCATGAACCGCGTCGTCAACGAAAAAAAATCGCGTCCGTTGAACTTTCGAAATCGAAAAATATCGATCACACAGACAGCGCCAGCACATTGCCGCAACACCCCAGTAGCCTGTTCCCTGGACGTGCTCCCGGGCGGTGTGGTGGCGACAGAAGAATCGCCTTGTTGCTCAGGACAGCGCGCAAGTTTCGGGCGCTTTGGCGCCCGAACCGTAGCATTCGGGTCATTGCGCCGCCGGATCAGAGCACGACAGGTACGTCGCCGCTGGAGGTTGGTCCATAGTCTGATATCTACAGAGCAACACCCGGCAATAGCAAATCCGCGCATTTCGTCTACGAAGTCCGACGATGACGAATGCCACGAATCGGTGGCCGGCATCGAATCGTACGTGAGGCCTAGGACCGAAGACACCGAAGTCACTTTCGTCGGTCGGCTGACTCAGCGCATCGACACCACGACACCGTTGCCGATGAGCACAGCGGCACCGAAGTCACCTTCGTCAACGGATTCTGCTTCGACACCGACGCACACTACGAGCGCGAAGCATTCTTCGAGTTCGAACCCTTCATCGCGATCGAGTTCTGGGCCATTCGTCAACGCAGGCCATCTCGCAGGCGAAGGGATGGACCCTGGGTCCATCCTCGTTTCGAAATGAAGGCGACATCGGGACCGAAGCCAGGTCGCCAGCGCAGGGGCTCTGCGCCAGTCATGCATGCTTTTATCGCCAGCGGCGGTACGGCGCCGATGCGAATCCAGTTCGCACGCGAGCAGATTTATGCGATTGATCGTGTCAAGCGGCCGGCTGACAGGTCGACGGGTCAGACGCGGGATCCGAAGGCCTCCGCCGCCGACGTGATTGGAGAGGTGATTCGTGAAGCCCCGCAACACTATCGACACTTGACGGCGCAAGGCTTGACTCCCATGCCAGCGCGTTGCATGTATGGTGTGGCTCCAGAAGCGCTTCAGGATTGGTTCAAGGGGCACTGTGCGCGGGCCCCGGAGAATCTCAGTCCACAGCGGCTGAACGGCAAGGTGTACATGCGAAAGCAGTCGCCTCAGGTGCCTTCGCTGCTGTCGACCGTCGCGAGCTATCCGGGGCCGGCGGATGACGAAGACATCGGCTACTGCTCATGGCGCACAGCAGTGACCGCCTGGGCGCGCGAGCACTACGGCGACGACCTGATCAGCGTGCTAGAGCATGTGGACGAACCGTACGGACACATTCACGTTCTGGTGGCGCGACCTGACGCTTCGCCTGTACGAGGTCTGCAAAGCGGTTGGGCGGAGCGGGATGCTGCGATCAAACGGGGCGTAGATTCGTCCGAGCTTGGCGAGGCTTACAGGCAGGGTTGCCGACGATTCCAGGATCGGTTTTTCGATGCAGTCGATCAACCGTGCGGCCTTGACCGGCTCAGCCCCCAGCCTCAGGCGCGTCACAGCTACCAAGAGGCGCGCGTGCGCAAGCAGATGGCGCAAGAGGTTGGACTGGTTGAAGCTTCTCTGAAGCTCGCTCGCAACGACTGGGAGTACAGGCAGTCTCGGCAAGAGGCGGACCTGTTGGCGCGGATCGATGCAGTTGCGGCACGAGAAGCCGCAGCCGATGGCGCAATGGCTCAAGCGATGCGTCGAGCCGCGGTCATTGCCCATGACCGTGAGCAGTTGGAGCGCACGAGGGCTGAAACATCGCGACTCCAAGCGGCTGCAGATGCCAAGATGGCCGAGGCCGTCCAGGCCTATCAGGCCGTGGGCAATGTCGTCGCCGCCATGCAACAGGCGACAGCGTTGCGTGCGACGTTCGAGGCTTACGTTCGGGAGGTCAATCCGGATCCCGCGGTGGCCAGGCAACAACTCGCGCGCCTTGGGTTGGCAGCGGACGGGCCCCAGCGCCGTCTTTGACCGGCATCGTTGGCGGCTGAATTCTTGTCCCTCCTTGCGCAAGTTGGCCTCATCTCGTGCGCTCGCGTTGGTAGATGGTTCGGAAAGCCCTTTCGAGGAGGACGACAGCCTCCCAGGACTTCTGGAGATTCCAGTGTTGATGGGCTACCTGATCCGTGGCCGCATTCCCGACGAGAAGACCAACCCGCTGAACCGCCTGTTGATCGCGGTCTACAGGCCCATGCTGGACGCTGTGCTGCGCGTACCCAAGCTCACGCTGGTGGTCGCAGCCGTTGCCCTGGTGGCGAGCCTGTGGCCCTTGCAGCACATCGGAGGCGAGTTCATGCCGCGCCTGGACGAAGGGGACCTTCTGTACATGCCTTCAGCCCTGCCAGGCCTGAGCGCTGGCAAGGCGGCAGAACTGCTGCAACAGACCGACCGCCTGATCAAGACCGTGCCCGAAGTGCTGAGCGTGTACGGCAAGGCCGGTCGCGCCGAGACGGCCACCGACCCCGCGCCGCTGGAGATGTTCGAGACCACGATCCAGTTCAAGCCCAAGAGCGAGTGGCGGCCCGGGATGACACCGGACAAGCTCGTCGACGAACTCGACCGCATCGTCAAGGTGCCAGGCCTGGCCAACATCTGGGTACCGCCCATCCGCAATCGCATCGATATGCTGGCCACCGGCATCAAGAGCCCCGTGGGGGTGAAGGTGGCGGGGGCCGACCTGGCCACCATCGACAGGGTGACCGGAAAGATCGAGAAGGTGCTGAAGGACGTGCCCGGCGTCAGCAGCGCGTTGGCAGAACGCCTGACCGGTGGCCGCTACGTGGACGTGACCATCAACCGCGATGCCGCAGCGCGCTTCGGCATGAACATCGCCGACGTGCAATCGGTCATAGCCTCGGCGGTGGGCGGCGACAACATCGGCGAGACCGTTGAAGATTTGTAGCGTTTCCCGATCAACATGCGCTACCCGATGGAAACACGCGACTCGCTGGAGAAGCTGCGCAAATTGCCCATCGTCAGTGAGCGTGGCGCGCGGCTGGTGCTGGGTGATGTGGCCGACATCCGCATCATCGACGGACCGCCGATGCTGCGCAGCGAAAACGCACGGCTGTCGGGTTGGGTCTATGTGGACATCCGCGGTCGCGACCTGAAGTCTGCGGTGCAGGGCATGCAGCGTGTGGTGGCCGAGAAGGTGGCTCTGCCGCCGGGATACTCGATCTCCTGGTCGGGCCAGTTCGAGTTCCTGGAGCGCGCCACGGCCAAGCTCAAGGTTGTTGTGCCATTCACGCTGCTGATCATCTTCGTGCTGCTCTATCTGACCTTCAAGCGGTTCGACGAGGCCCTGCTGATCATGGCGACGCTGCCGTTCGCGCTGGTTGGCGGCATCTGGCTGCTCTACCTGCTGAGCTACAACCTGTCGGTCGCCGGTGCCGTGGGCTTCATCGTGCGGGCCGGGGTGTCGGCCGAGTTCGGTGTGATCATGTTCCTGTACCTGCGGCAGGCCTGGGACGAGCGCATCCGCCAGGGCAAGGTGAGCGCCGCAGACCTGCTGGCGCCGCATCAAGGAGCTCGAACGCGAGCTCTTGCGCAAGGACCGCGCGCTGGCCGAGACGGCGGCGTTGCTGGTGCTGTCAAAAAAAGTCGGGGCGATCTTCAAACTGGGCGAGGCCGAATGATCAGCCTCGAAGATCGCACAGCCCTTGCCCTTGGCATCCACACTGCGCACGCCGCCGGTGCCCGCTTGCAGCTGGCCTGCGCGACCGCCGGCATCGACTTGCGCACCCTGCAGCGCTGGAAGGCCTGCGACGGCCTCACAGCGGGCGATGGCAGGCCCACGGCGGTGCGCCCGGTGCCGGCCCACGCGCTGAGCCCGGCCGAGCGCGCTGCGGTGCTGACCGTGGCCAACGAGCCGCGATTCGCCAACATGCCGCCAGCCAGCATCGTGCCCAAACTCGCCGACGAAGGCGTGTACTTGGCCAGCGAGTCCAGCTTCGCCCGTGTGCTGCGCGAACATGGCCAGAACACGCATCGAAGCCGCGCCAAGGCGCCCAGGAAGGTGCGCCCGCCCACCACCCACATCGCCAGCGCGCCGCGCCAGTTCTGGTTCTGGGACATGACCTACCTGCCCACCCAGGTGATAGGGCAGTGGTTCCACCTGTACCTGATCCTGGACCTGTACAGCCGCAAGATCGTGGGCTGGGAGGTGCATGCCAGTGACGACTCCGTTCACGCCGCCCACCTGGTGCGCCGCACGGCGCTGGCCGAGGGCATCGCCAGCATGCTCGACAAACCGGTGCTGCATGGCGACAACGGCTCCACGCTGAAAGCCACCACGGTGCTGTCGATGCTGTACTGGCTGGGCATCAAGCCCTCGTACTCGCGCCCCCGGGTCAGCGACGACAACGCCTACGCTGAGTCGCTGTTCCGCACCGCCAAGTACCGGCCAGAGTTCCCGTCCAAGGGCTTCGCCACGCTGGACGAAGCACGCGACTGGGCGGCTGAATTCGTGCGCTGGTACAACGTTGAGCACCACCACAGCGGCATCCGCTACGTCAGCCCGGCCGAACGCCATGACGGGCGAGATGTGGCCATCCTGGCTGCACGCCACGCGCTGTACCAAGAGGCCCGCGAACGCAACCCGCTACGCTGGTCAGGCCAAAAACGCGACTGGTCGCCCATCGGGCCGGTCACCCTCAATCCAGAGCGCGACTCGGTCGTTGCCGAGCATCTGAAGCACGAAGATAGGCAGCCGCTGGCTGCATGAAAGAGGCGACAACCCCCTTGACGCGCGCCGGTTTGCAGTCGGCATTCGGCCCGAGATCCGACCCGCGCTGAGCGGTCAGGCGCCGGTTCGTTCCGCGACGGCGTCACCCCAGGGTGACATGACTTCCGTGCAGCCGCTATTGAGTTCGCCTTCACGCAGTACGCCTGAAGGGCAGGCGAAGGCATACGGATGCGGCTGCCGGCGCACCAGGCTCAGCTTGAATTCCGCACACAGGGCCTGCTGCACGTCAGCCGGCAGGCTGGCGTCCGCCACCAGCAGGCGCTGGTTGCCGCTGATGTCGATGCGCGGTTGGTGGAAAGCCTCTTCCATGCTCAGGCCATGGTCCATCAAGCCCGTGGCCAGCTGCAGCACAGCGCCGATGATCTTGCGGCCGCCTGATGCGCCGACGGCCAGGCGCCGCCCATCGGCGGTCTCGGCCACCACCGGGCAGTAGTTGGCCAGGCATCGCTTACCCGGTGCCAGCGAATTGGGTTTGCCGGGTTCTGGATCGAACCACATGATGCCGTTGTTCAGCAGCAGTCCCGTGGAAGGCGACACGACGCGTGAGCCGAAGATCGACAAGAGCGTCTGTGTGACCGAGCAGAAGTTGCCATGGCGGTCGACGATGCTGAAGTGCGTGGTGCAGCCCGGGGCTGCCGGCGACTCGTGGTCGCCCATGCCCTGCAGGCGGCCGTCGAAGGCCGCGTGCAGTGCACGGGCGATGGCCAGGTAGCGTGACGGGCTGCATGAAGATGGCGGCAGGGGCTGCTGCGACAGATGCGCCAAGGCAGCGGCGAGCGTCGGCCCCCCGGTCAGGCCCGGCGGCGCGAAGATGCGGCCCCCGCGGTGCGCCAGCACCAGCGGTTCTACCCAACGGGCCTGGTACTGCGCGAGATCCGCCAGGCTGAGGCAGCCCCCCTTGGCCTGGACGTCACGCACCAGGGCCTGCGCGATGTCGCCAACGTAGAACGACCGCGCGCCCTCTGCCGCGATCTGCTCGAGGGTCTGCGCAAAGGCCGACTGATTCAGATTGCGCGGCTGCGTCGCGGTCCAGCCACCGACGATCGGGAACAGGCCGTCGTCCAGGAACAAGGCCGCGGCATCCGCGTCTTTCGACAAGGCCCGCGCCGTTGACGCGGTCAGCAGGCCGGAGTACCAGTCGGCGATCAGACCCTGCCGCGCCAGACCCGCAGCGGGCCGCACGAGGTCAGCCCAGGGCAGACGGCCGTGACGTGCGTGCGCCAGACCCATGCCCGAGACCACGCCGGGAACCGCCACGGCGGTGGCACCTTGGACGTTACGGTCGTCCACCACCGAGGGCCAGGGAAAGAGATCGGCGGTGCGGCCGTCGCCGGCCATCGGGTAGTCGGCTGGGTTCAGGGCCATCGGCGACCGCATGCCAAAGTCGACGACCTCGGCGCGCTGCGTATCGGCGCGCCACAAGGTCATGCAACCGCCGGCTGCGGGGCCGCTCATCCAGGGTTCGAGGACGCCAATCGCGAACGAGGTGGCCACCGCGGCATCGACCGCGTCGCCACCCGCTTCGAGCACTGCGGCACCGACCTCGGCCGCTCGGCGATGCTGCGCGGCAACGACGCCGCCAACGGTGGCCAGCACCTGCTTCCTGACGACTTGGGAGTTGGAGAAGTTGTCCGAGTTCATACGGCATTGTCCGGCTTGCGCACGGGCACCTCGTACCAAGAGCCTGTGCGAGCCGGGCGGTTCCTGAAAACCGTTGCCGCGCCGGAGCACCGGTGTAGGGG
>JAYSYH010000117.1:0-1945 GCA_043716645.1 Betaproteobacteria bacterium
GCGCTGCGCGGGCTGGAAACCGGCATCGACGGCATGACGGAGCGCACGGCCTGCACCGAAGCCGACCGCGACGAGATCATCGAGGAGATCGGCGAGGCCGGTCCCGAACGCATCCTGTACGTTGGCGATGCTTTCCGCATCGGCATGACGCTGGAAGAGATCTTCGACGAGACCGCGATCGACCCGTGGTTTCTGGCGCAGATCGAAGACATCATCGAGACCGAGACCAAGCTGAAGTCCCGCCAGCTGGCCAGCCTGAGCGCTGCCGAGTTGCGCTTCGTCAAGCAGAAGGGCTTCTCCGACAAGCGCCTGGGCAAGCTGCTGGGCAGCAACCAGCACGATGTGCGCCGCGCCCGCCATGCGTTGGGCGTGCGCCCGGTCTACAAGCGGGTGGACACCTGCGCGGCCGAATTTGCGACCCAGACGGCCTACCTTTACAGCTGCTACGAAACGGTGGACGGCGAGTGCGAGGCCGAGCCCACCGACAAGAAGAAGATCATGGTGCTGGGCGGTGGCCCCAACCGCATCGGCCAGGGCATCGAGTTCGACTACTGCTGCGTACACGCCGCGCTGGCCCTGCGCGAGGATGGTTACGAGACCATCATGGTCAACTGCAACCCCGAGACCGTGTCGACCGACTACGACACCAGCGACCGGCTCTACTTCGAGCCGGTGACGCTGGAAGACGTGCTGGAGATCGTCGACAAGGAAAAGCCGATCGGCGTGATCGTGCAGTACGGCGGCCAGACGCCGCTGAAGCTGGCGCTCGACCTGGAAGCCAACGGCGTGCCCATCATCGGCACCTCGCCTGACTCGATCGACATCGCCGAGGATCGCGAGCGTTTTCAGCAACTGCTGCACACGCTGGGCCTCAAGCAGCCGCCCAACCGGATCGCCCGCACCGAAGATTCGGCCATCGCGCTGGCCCACGAAATCGGCTACCCGCTGGTCGTGCGTCCCAGCTACGTGCTGGGCGGCCGCGCGATGGAGATCGTGCATGGCGACAAGGACCTTGAGCGCTACATGCGCGAGGCGGTGCGAGTCAGCGAGAAGTCCCCGGTGCTGCTAGACCGCTTTCTCGACGACGCGATCGAGGTCGATGTCGACTGCATCAGCGATGGCACGGCGGTGATGATCGGCGGCATCATGGAGCACATCGAGCAGGCCGGTGTGCACTCGGGCGACTCGGCCTGTTCGCTGCCGCCCTACACGCTGCCCAAGGCGCTGCAAGATGAATTGCGCCGGCAGACCACGGTGATGGCGCTGGCGCTGAAGGTCGTCGGCCTGATGAACGTGCAGTTCGCGATCCAGGGCAGTGTGGCCGGCAACGGCGAAAACGCGGTGGTCTACGTGCTGGAAGTGAACCCGCGTGCCTCACGCACCGTGCCCTATGTGTCGAAGGCGACCGGCCAGCAACTGGCCAAGATCGCCGCACGCTGCATGGCCGGGCAGAAGCTGGCCGATCAGAAAAGCCGTAACGGTGAGCCCCCGCGCGAGGTGATCCCGCCGTACTTCAGCATCAAGGAAGCGGTGTTTCCGTTCAACAAGTTTCCCGGCGTCGACCCGATTCTCGGGCCAGAGATGCGCTCCACCGGCGAGGCGATGGGCGTGGGCAAGACCTTCGGCGAGGCGATGCTGAAAAGCCAGCTCGGCGCCGGTTCGCGCTTGCCGACGCAGGGCACGGTGGTGATCTCGGTCAAGACCGGCGACAAAGAGCGTGCCGTGGGCGTGGCGCGCGATCTGGTGGCGCTGGGCTTCACGGTGCTGGCGACCAAGGGCACAGGCGCGGCCATCGCGGCGGCCGGCATCCCGGTGCGCGTGGTCAACAAGGTCAAAGATGGCCGGCCGCACATCGCCGACATGGTCAAGGGGGGCGAGATCCAGCTGGTGTTCACCACGGTGGACGAAACCCGGACGGCGATTGCTGATTCGCGCTACATCCGCA
>JAYSYH010000118.1:0-18331 GCA_043716645.1 Betaproteobacteria bacterium
CTCGCATTCCATCAGCATGGCCGCAGCCGCCGTGCGCCTGGCCGCGCAGTTGTTCGAAGACTTGCACCAGATCAAGGTGCTGTTCGTCGGCGCTGGCGAGATGATCGAACTGGTGGCCACGCACTTCGAGGCGCGCGCGCCCAAGGCCATCGCGCTGGCCAACCGCACGCTCGAACGCGGCGAACGGCTGGCCGCCCGCTTCGGCGGCGAGGCGATGCGGCTGTCCGACATCCCGAACCGCCTGCACGAATTCGACGCGGTGATTTCCTGCACCGCCAGCACCCTGCCCATCATCGGTCTGGGCGCTGTCGAACGGGCCCTGAAGGCGCGCCGCCACCGGCCGATGTTCATGGTCGACCTGGCCGTGCCGCGCGACATCGAACCCGAAGTGGCGCAGGTCTCTGACGTCTACCTCTACACCGTCGACGACCTGTCGGCGCTGGTGCAGTCGGCCGGTGAGAAGCGCCAGGCTGCTGTGCAGCAGGCCGAAGTCATCATCGACGCCGGTGTGCAGAGCTTCGCGCACTGGATGGACCAGCGCGCCGCCGTGCCGCTGATCCAGGCGCTGAACCGCCAGGCCGACGACTGGGGCGCGGTGGAACTGGCCCGCGCCCGCAAGGCGCTGGCCCGCGGCGAGCCGGCCGAGAAGGTGCTCGAAGCGATGGCGCGCGGCATCACGCACAAGATGCTGCACGGCACGCTGGCCGAATTGCACGCGGCCGAAGGCGACGAGCGCCTGCAACTGGCCGACACGGTGGCGCGCCTCTTCCTGCGCTCGGCCTCGCGCCACCCCGGCGGCGAAAACCGTTAGCTGAAGCACCGCCCTGTGCCGCGCGCCCTGCGCGGTGGCGCCCCGCATTCGACCACTCCATGAACCCCACCCTGCGCAACCGTTTTGACCGTCTGGCCCTGCGCCTGGCGGAACTGGACGCCACGCTGTCTGACCCGCAAGTGGCAGCCGACATCAAGCGCTGGCGGGCGCTGTCACGCGAGCAAGCCGAAGTCAGCGCCGTCGTCACGCGCTACGCCCGCTACCGCCAGCGCGAGCACGATCTGGCCGCTGCGCAAGAAATCGCCGGCACCGATACCGACCCCGAGATGGCGGCAATGGCGCAGGAAGAAATCGCCAGCGCCCGCGCCGACATGACGCAGTTGCAAGCCGAGTTGCAGACCGCGCTGATCCCGAAAGACCCGGACGATGAGCGGCCGGCCTTTCTCGAGATCCGCGCTGGAAGTGGTGGCGACGAATCGGCGCTGTTTGCCGGCGATCTGGCCCGCATGTACTTGCGGTTCTGCGAACGTCAGGGCTGGCGTACTGAAGTGATGAGCCAGAGTGACAGCGCGCTGGGCGGCTACAAGGAACTGGTGCTGCGCATCGAAGGCGAAGGCGCGAACTCGAACGTTTACGGCGACCTGCGTTTTGAGAGTGGCGGCCACCGCGTTCAGCGCGTGCCCAGCACCGAAAGTCAGGGTCGCATCCACAGCAGCGCGTGCACGGTGGCCGTGATGCCCGAGCCCGACGCAGCCGAAGAGGTGACGCTGAACCCTGCCGACCTGCGCATCGACACCTTCCGCGCCAGCGGTGCGGGCGGCCAGCACATCAACAAGACCGACAGCGCCATCCGCATCACGCACCTGCCGACGGGCCTGGTGGCCGAGTGCCAGGATGATCGCAGCCAGCATCGCAACAAGGCCAAGGCGATGGCAGTGCTGGTGGCCCGGCTGCGCGAGCAAGAGCGCAGCGAACGCGCCGCGAAAGAGGCTGCCACGCGCAAGGGCCTGATCGGCAGCGGCGACAGCAGCGACCGCATCCGAACCTACAACTTCCCGCAAGGCAGGCTGACCGACCACCGCATCAATCTGACGCTGTACAAACTGGCGCAGATCATGGACGGCGACCTCGGCGACGTGGTGTCGGCGCTGCAGGCCGCGCGGGCCGGCGAGCAGTTGGAACAGCTGGAAGCCGGCAGCCGCTGAACAGACCATGCACATCGCGCAATGGCTGACCTTCGCGCGCCAGGCCGGAGTCGACAGGCTGGATGCACAGCTTTTGCTGGGCCATCTGCTGAGCCGGCCGCGCGCCTGGTTGCTGGCGCATGACGACCACAGGCTCACCGACCTGCAGACGGCAACGCTGCGACAACAACTTCAGCGTCGCGCAGCGGGCGAACCACTGGCCTACCTGGTGGGCGAGTGCGAGTTCTGCGGCCTGGCGTTGCAGATCACCCCCGACGTGCTGGTGCCACGGCCCGAGACCGAATTGTTGGTCGAGTGGGCGCTGCAGAGCCTGGTCACAGCGCCCGCGGACAGCTTGGTCGACCTGGGTACGGGCAGCGGCGCGATTGCGCTGGCCGTCAAGCAGCGCCGCCCTGCCGCCACGGTCATCGCCAGCGACGCCAGTGCCGCCGCGCTGCGGGTGGCGCAGGCCAACGGCACGCGCCACAGCCTGTCAGTCGAATGGCTGCATGGTGATTGGTGGGCGCCGCTGCAGGGCCGTCGCGTCGGGCTGGGCGTGTCCAATCCGCCGTACGTAGCCGGCGACGACCCTCATCTGAACACCCTGACCCACGAGCCGCGCAGCGCACTGACGCCCGAGGGGGACGGGCTGGCTGCGCTGCGGCGCATCGTCGAAGGCGCACCCGACCACCTGCTGCCCGGCGCCTGGCTGCTGCTGGAACACGGCCACGACCAGGCCGACGCGGTACAGGCGCTACTGTCCAGCCGTGGCTTTTTCCACGCGCAAACCCGCCCCGACCTGGCCGGCCTGCCCCGCTGTACCGGGGCCGTGTGGCGTCATGCCTAGACCCTGTGCGACAGCCCAACCCGCGCGCTGCCGCATACTTCCACCCTGCTAAATTTGAAAAGGACAAGTTCCATGAGCGACGTGCAACAACGCATCGATGAACTGGTCAAGGGCCACCGCGTGGTGCTCTTCATGAAGGGCACGGCCCAGTTTCCGCAGTGCGGATTCTCCGGCCGTGCCATTCAGCTGATGAAGGCCTGCGGCGTCGATGACTTGAAGACTTTCAACGTCTTTGACGACGAAGCCGTGCGACAGGGCATCAAGGACTACGCGCAGTGGCCCACTATTCCCCAGCTTTACATCAACGGCGAATTCGTCGGCGGCTCGGACATCATGACGGAGATGTACGAGTCGGGCGAACTGCGACAGCTGCTGAGCCCGCCGAACTGAGCCGGCTTCAGTTGCTGATTTGCGGCTGAATCACGCGGTCGGCACGTCCCAGACGCGCCGCGCGCCAAACACAGCACTCGGGTATTCGGGCTTGCCCCGGCTGCCGTTGTAACGGCCCAGCGCCATGAACACATCGCCGCGCTCGCGGTCGAGGTAGTGGCGCAGGATGGTGCAGCCGAAACGCAGATTGGTTTGCAGATGGAAAAGCCGACGCTCGTCACTGTTGCCGATCAGCCGTGCCCAGAACGGCATGACTTGCATGTAGCCACGCGCACCGGCACTGCTAATGGCGTACTTGCGGAAACCACTCTCGACCTGGATTAGGCCCAGCACCAGCGCCGTTTCCAGCCCGGCGCGACGGCTTTCGTACCAGACGGCTTCCAGGAATTCCACCCGCGTGTGGTTCTCGGTCTGGCGCTTCTTCAGCCGTTCGCTGGCTGAACCCAGCCAACGCAAGTAAGCCAGCCGATCGTCCATGTTGTTGAAGCGGGGCCGCGGCGGCGCAGCCTCGGCCACGGCAGCGACCAGAGCCGAACGCACGGCGTCGGCCAGTGGCTCTTCGACCTGCGAGCCGGCCCAGACGTCGACTGAGCCCAGGGCCAGCAGGCCGAACGAGGCGACCGGGCCAAACAAGAGCGCCCGACGCGCCAGCGTCATGCCGCCAGACGGGCCTTCAACGTGGCCACGACATCGGCCAGCGGCAGCACCGTTGCCGCCAACTCGCGCCGACCCTGCAACTCGACGGTGCCGGCCTTCAGGCCACGGTCCGACAGCACCACCCGCTGCGGCACGCCGATCAATTCCCAGTCGGCAAACATCGCACCCGGGCGCTCGCCCCGGTCGTCCAGTACCACGTCGATTCCGAGTGCGGCCAACCCGTCGTGCAGTTGGTCAGCAGCAGCCTGAACTTCGGCGCTGCGGTCGTAGCCGATGGGACAGACCACCACGCTGAACGGCGCCATCGCGGCCGGCCAGATCATGCCGCGCGCGTCGTGGTTCTGTTCGATGGCCGCACCCAGCAGGCGCGTTACGCCAATGCCGTAACAGCCCATCTCGAAGGGCTTGGGCTTGCCGCTTTCATCGAGGAAATTGGCCTTCATCGGCACGCTGTATTTTTGTGTGCCGAGGTAGAAGACATGGCCAACTTCAATGCCACGCTGGACCGCCAGCACGCCCAGGCCGTCAGGTGACGGGTCCCCTGCCACGGCGTTGCGGATATCGGCCACCACATCGGGCTCGGGCAGGTCGCGGCCCCAGTTGACGCCGGTGAAGTGGAAGTCGGCCTCGTTGGCGCCGCAGACGAAATCGGCCATCGCAGCCACAGTGCGATCGGCTACGACTTTGAGGGGCTTGTTCAACCCGATCGGACCCAGGTAGCCAGGCTTGCAGCCGAAGTGCTCGTCAATCTCGGCAGCCGTTGCAAAGCGGAAGGCATCTTTCAGGCCATCGATCTTGCCGGCCTTAATTTCGTTCAGGCTGTGGTCGCCGCGAACCAGCAGCAGCCACACCGTGGTCTTGATGATGTCGCCGGCATCGTTCCTGCCGTCGGTGGCCAGCACCAGCGATTTCACGGTCTGTGCCAGCGGCAAACCCAGCAGCATCGCCACCGCTTCGCAAGTCGACTTGCCGGGCGTTGCGGTCTTGGCAATCGCTTGCGCAGGCGCCTCGCGCTGAGCGATCAACGACACGGCCTCGGCCAGTTCGATGTTCGCCGCGTAGTCGCTGGTCGGGCAGAAAACGATAGCATCTTCACCGGTGTCGGCGATGACCTGGAATTCGTGCGAAGCGTCGCCGCCGATGGCGCCGGTGTCGGCTGCCACGGCACGGTACTCGAGCCCGAAGCGGTCGAAGATACGCTTGTAGGTGTCGAACATCGTCTGGTAGCTTTTCAGGGCCGAAGGCTTGTCACGGTCGAAGGAATAGGCGTCCTTCATCGTGAATTCGCGCCCGCGCATCAGGCCGAAACGCGGCCGACGCTCATCGCGAAATTTGGTCTGGATATGATAAAAATTTTTCGGCAGCTGCTTGTAGCTGCGCAGCTCTTGCCGGGCGATGTCGGTGATGACCTCTTCGCTGGTCGGCTGGATGATGAAATCGCGGTCGTGGCGGTCTCTGATGCGCAGCATTTCGGGGCCGTAGGCCTGAAAGCGGCCGGTCTCTTGCCATAGCTCGGCAGGTTGCACCACGGGCATCAGCAGTTCGACGGCGCCGGCGCGATTCATTTCTTCGCGAATGATGGCCTCGACTTTGCGAATGACCCGCAGGCCCAGCGGCATGTAGCTGTAAATGCCAGCGCTCAGGCGCTTGATGAAGCCCGCGCGCACCATCAACTGATGGCTGGCGACTTCGGCTTCGGCGGGCGCTTCTTTGAGCGTCGAGATGAATGTGGCGGAGGCTTTCATGGGGTCCGATGAGCACACGGCGCCAGTGCCGGTTAGGGCCTGTGTGAAGACTTGGCCAGCGTATGAGGGCATCCGCCAAGAACCCGCAGCATGCCTGCGGGTTAGCGAGAGTTCGCGCGCTGCACAGTGCCGGTGCAATAATGAAATCAGTCACAAATTTGGGGTTTGATTATGCTCGACCGGGAAGGCTTCAGGCCCAACGTCGGCATCGTCCTGCTCAACTCGCGCAATCAGGTTTTCTGGGGCAAGCGGCTGCGCACGCACTCGTGGCAGTTTCCGCAGGGCGGCATCAACCACGGCGAGTCGCCAGAGCAGGCGATGTTCCGAGAACTCCACGAAGAAGTGGGGCTGCAGCCCGATCACGTTCAGATCGTGGCCCGCACGCGCGATTGGTTGCGCTATGAAGTGCCCGATCATTTCATACGCAAGGACGCGCGCGGCCACTACCGTGGGCAGAAGCAGATCTGGTTTTTACTGCGCTTGGTCGGTCGCGACAGCGACATGAATCTGCGCGCCACCGATCACCCTGAATTCGATGCCTGGCGCTGGAACGAGTACTGGGTTCCATTGGAACTGGTGATCGAATTCAAGCGCAACGTTTACGAGACGGCGCTGATCGAACTGGCGCGTTTCCTGCCGCGCACGAACCCGCACAACCGCTACCTGCGGTCGGGCTTGCGCATGAACCGTTACGACAGCGAGGCACCGACCTTGAACGGCATGCCCGACAACCACAATGCACTATCCGACAGCCCCGTGAGCGCCACGCCGGGCGCTACATCAGAACCAGATTGGTCCGGTGGATGAGCTCGGGCTCGTTTGCGTAGCCCAGCAAGGCTTCGATCTGTGACGAGGTCTTGCGGGCGATGAGCCGCGCCTCGGCCGAAGAATAGTTAGCCAAGCCGCGCGCCACCTCCACGCCGGCCGTCGTACGCACGGCTATCACGTCGCCTCTGGCGAATTCACCCTGCACGTCTTGCACGCCGATCGGCAGCAGACTCTTGCCTTCGTCGCGCAGTTTGGACACAGCACCGTCATCCACCGCCACGGAGCCGCGCAACTGCAGGTGGTCCACCATCCACTGCTTGCGGGCGGCCAGCTTGGGCGTCCCTGCCAGCAAGGCCGTACCAATGGCTTCGCCGGCTGCTAGGCGCAGCAGCACGTCGGGCTCGCGGCCCCAGGCGATGACGGTGCTGGTGCCGCTGCCAGCGGCCCGCTTGGCGGCCATGATCTTGCTAAACATGCCGCCACGCCCGATGTTCGAACCGGCGCCGCCGGCCATCGCTTCCAACCTCGGGTCCCCAGCGACCGCTTCGGCTATGAAGCGGGCAGCCGGGTCTTTGCGCGGGTCGGCTGAATACAAGCCGCGTTGATCGGTGAGGATGACGTAGGCATCGGCGTCCACCAGATTGGCCACCAGCGCACCCAGGGTGTCGTTGTCGCCAAACTTGATTTCGTCATTCACGACAGTGTCGTTTTCGTTGATCACCGGAATGACCTTCAGCGACAACAGCGTCAGCAGCGTTGAGCGCGCATTGAGGTAGCGCTCGCGATCGGCCAAATCGGCGTGCGTCAGCAACACCTGCGCGCTGGCCATGCCGTACTCGGCAAGGCGCGATTCGTACATCTGCACCAGACCCATCTGACCCACGGCTGCAGCCGCCTGCAATTCATGCAGCTCTTTCGGCCGCTGTGACCAGCCTAGGCGCTTCATACCTTCGGCAATGGCGCCGCTGGACACCATCATCACCTCGCGTCCCTGGCCCGCCAATTGGGCCAACTGGCGGGACCAGTTGCCGATGGCCTGGGCGTCGACGCCGCGGCCATCGTTGGTGACCAAGCTGGAGCCGACCTTTACGACGATGCGGCGGGCCCCTTGGAGCTCGCTATTCATCGGTGGAGTCAGGCGCCTCAAAACGTTGATCGGGCAGCACATCAACGCGCTGGTGCTTCGCCACATCGGTGTAGATCGCCTCGATCAGCGGCTGCAAACCATCGCGCGCCAGCGCCGAGATCGAGAACACCGGGCCCTTGTAGCGCAAGCGTTTCACGTAGTCCTTGACGCGCTGTTCGCGTTCGGCCTCGGGCACCATGTCCAGCTTGTTGAAGACCAGCCAGCGAGGCTTGGCATGCAATTTGGGGTCGTACTTCTTTAACTCGGCCACGATGGCCTTGGCTTGCTGGACAGGATCCACCGCCTCGTCAAACGGCGCCGCGTCCACGATGTGCAGCAGCAGTCGCGTGCGCTGCAGGTGGCGCAGGAACTGGTGACCCAGGCCTGCACCTTCGGAAGCACCCTCGATCAGGCCAGGGATGTCGGCGACCACGAAACTGCGCTCGGGTCCGACGCGCACCACACCGAGGTTCGGTGCCAGGGTGGTGAAAGGGTAGTCGGCAATCTTTGGGCGCGCGTTCGAAATGGCAGTGATCAACGTCGACTTGCCCGCATTGGGCATGCCCAGCAAGCCGACGTCGGCCAGCACGCGCAATTCGAGCCTCAATTTCTTCGCCTCGCCAGGCCAACCCGGCGTCTTCTGGCGCGGCGAACGGTTGGTCGCCGTCTTGTAGTGCAAGTTGCCGAAACCACCGTCGCCACCCTGCGCCAGCATCACGCGCTCGCCGTGTTCCAACAGTTCAACCAGCACGTCCCCCGTTTCGAAATCTGAAATGATGGTGCCCACCGGCATGCGCAGGACGATGTCGTCGGACGCGGCGCCAAATTGATCCGAGCCCCGCCCTTGTTCGCCATTGCGGGCCTCGTGTCTGCGCGCGTAGCGATAGTCGATTAACGTGTTGATGTTGCGGTCGGCCACCGCAAAAACGCTGCCGCCGCGGCCGCCGTTGCCGCCATTCGGACCACCGAAGGGAATGAACTTTTCGCGCCTGAAGCTCACGCAACCGGCGCCGCCATCTCCGGCTGAGATGTCGATGGTGGCTTCGTCGACAAATTTCATGGTGTGGGGTAGCTAACGGTGAATGCTAGCGGGGTTCAGTCCGTGGGGGCCGTGCCGGCCGTGCGGGGCAGGAATGAAAAAGCCCCGGCATGCCGGGGCTCTGCGCGGGAGCGAAGAACCGATCAGGCCGGCGTCACGAACACGGTCTGGCGGTTCAACGACCCCTTGATCTTGAACGACACTGCGCCATCGACCAGCGCGAACAAGGTGTGGTCCTTGCCCATGCCAACACCAACGCCAGCATGAAACTTCGTACCCCGCTGGCGAACGATGATCGAACCGGCTGTAATTCGCTCGCCGCCAAAAGCCTTGACGCCAAGCATCTTTGGCTGCGAATCGCGGCCATTGCGGGTTGAGCCGCCACCCTTTTTCTGTGCCATGGTCTTAGCCCCTTAGCCGTTGATCGAGCCGATTTGCAACTCGGTGTAGCACTGACGGTGTCCGCCATGCTTCTGGTAATGCTTACGACGGCGCATCTTGAAAATGCGCACTTTGTCGTGCTTACCTTGCGACAGCACGGTGGCTGTCACGGTTGCACCCGCGACCCAGGGAGCCCCGACCTTCAGATCCGCACCGCTGCCAACGGCCAAAATCTGATCGATCACGACTTCCTGACCCACGTCCGCAGCTATCTGTTCTACCTTGATCTTTTCGCCGGCTACAACTTTGTATTGCTTGCCACCGGTTTTTATGACCGCGTACATGTGTGAGACCTTTCAAAGTGTCTCTACGCCGGACCTTAACGAACCCTCGAGCGGGACCTGCGTCGACGCCGAGAGCTACAGAGGGGGTCCGTTGACTTCCAGAAAGAAAGTCCTGCCGCAACGAAATATGCAAACAGCGCAGAACTATCAAGAATAACACAGGCCAAAGCCGACGGCGACACGTCCGATGCCTGCCGCCGACGCTTCCTATAATCAGTTGTTATCTCCTTTCGCGTGCCCCGTGCTCGACATCCCCGCTACACCGACCACCATAGAGGATCCGACGGGTGCAGCCATGCGCGAGGTGGACGCGGTCATTCGCGTCCGCCTCAGTTCACAGGTTGCACTGATCGACCAGATCTCCTCATACATCGTCAATGCCGGGGGCAAGCGCATACGGCCACGGCTGGTGCTGTTGTTTGCTGAAGCACTGGGCTTCGAAGGTCCTGAGCGTTACGAGCTAGCGGCCATCGTTGAGTTCATCCACACTGCCACGTTGCTGCACGATGATGTGGTCGACGAGTCGGCGCTGAGACGGGGCCGCGCCACCGCCAACGCCACTTTCGGCAATGCGGCGAGCGTCTTGGTCGGCGACTTCTTGTATTCACGCGCTTTCCAGATGATGGTGTCGGTGAACCGCATGCGGGTTCTGGAAGTTCTGGCCGACGCGACCAACGTCATCGCAGAGGGCGAAGTTCTGCAGCTGATGAACATGCACGACCCCGACCTGGCGGTCGAAGAATACCTGCGCGTGATCCGCTTCAAGACCGCCAAGTTGTTCGAGGCCAGCTCACGCCTTGGCGCTGTGCTGGCCGGTGCCGATCGTGAGCTGGAAGAAGCCTGCGCCGACTTCGGGCGCTCACTCGGCACCGCCTTCCAACTGGTCGATGACTTGTTGGACTACGAGGGCAACAGCGACGAGTTGGGCAAGAACGTCGGGGATGACCTGCGCGAGGGCAAGCCGACCCTGCCCCTGCTGGTTGCGATGGAACGCGCGACCGCGCCCGAACGCGCACTGATTCGACAGGCTATCGAACAGGGCGAGCTGCAGAAGCTGCCGGAGATCCTGGCCATCGTTCGCAGCACCGGTGCGCTGGATGCCACCCGCGAAGCGGCCCAGCGCGAGGCCGACCAAGCGCGCGCTGTTCTGCTTGCGCTCCCCCCGTCGAGGGCGCGTACCGCTCTGCTAGACTTATGCGTCCGTTCAATACATCGCTCGTCTTGAAGGCGGGCCACGATTTGATGCGGAAGTGGATGGCGAAACTGGCTGGTAGAACCGGCTGACGAAACCGGCTGGTGAACAGGCGGCCATCCATTCATCGGGGTGTAGCTTAGCCTGGTAGAGCGCTACGTTCGGGACGTAGAGGCCGGAGGTTCGAATCCTCTCACCCCGACCATATTTGCAGTATTTCCTGAGGCTGCATGTGTCGCCCCGACATCTACCGCTGGGAGCGGTCGTTCACATCCTGACGGAGACCGGTGATGATCTTCGCGAAAAGCAAACGCTGAATTCGAGCTGATGGCCATAGAGACGTTGGTCGAACCTCCGCAATCCTTTCTATCGGGCGTGGCCCGCGTGCTTGTCAGCGCGGGCAAGCTCAGTGCAAAGTCGGCCGAAGAGCTGACCAAGATCGCGCGCGAACGCAAGGGCAGCTTTGTTTCTGCCGTGATCAGCGCAGGCGCCGTCAAGCCCGACGACCTCGCCCACACCCTCTCAGCTGCATTGGCACTGCCACTGATCGACCTGAACGCCATCGATGCGCAGAAATTGCCGCGCAACATCGTCGACCAGAAAATCGCCAGTCAGTACCAGTTGATCGTGCTGGGCAAGCGTGGCAATCGCCTGTTCATCGGCGCGGCCGACCCCACCGATCAAGAAGCCGTTGAGCGCATCAAGTTCGCCACGCAATTGACGCCCGAATGGGTGATCGTCGAGTACGACAAGCTGATGCGCCAGCTCGAGAGCCAGGGCAGCACGGCCAACGAAGTGATCGAGACGCTGGCCAGTGCCGATTTCGATTTCGACGTGACCGACGAAGAATCGGCCGCCGCCGACGCGGCCGAAGTCACGACCGAAGTCGAAGATGCGCCGGTTGTCCGTTTCCTGCAAAAGATGCTGATCGATGCGATCAACATGCGCGCGTCGGATCTGCACTTCGAGCCCTACGAGTACAGCTACCGGGTGCGTTTTCGCATCGACGGCGAACTGCGTGAAATCACGCAGCCGCCAGTGGCCATCAAGGATAAGCTGGCTTCGCGCATCAAGGTCATTTCGCGCATGGATATCGCAGAGAAGCGAGTCCCGCAAGACGGCCGCATGAAACTGAAGTTCGGCAGCAAGGCCATCGACTTCCGCGTCAGCACGCTGCCCACGCTGTTTGGCGAAAAGGTCGTGATCCGTATCCTCGACCCCTCCAGCGCCAAGCTGGGCATCGAGGCCCTGGGCTACGAGAAGATCGAGAAAGATCGCCTGATGCATTGCATCGGCCGTCCCTACGGAATGATCCTGGTCACTGGCCCCACCGGTAGCGGCAAGACGGTGACGCTGTACACCTGCCTGAACATCCTGAATCAGCCGGGCGTCAACATCGCCACTGTCGAAGACCCGGCTGAAATCAACCTGCCCGGTATCAACCAGGTCAACGTCAACGACCGCGCCGGGCTAACCTTCGCCGCGGCGCTGAAGTCTTTCCTGCGGCAGGACCCGGACATCATCATGGTCGGCGAAATTCGCGATCTGGAAACCGCCGACATTGCCATCAAGGCCGCTCAGACCGGCCACATGGTGATGAGCACGCTGCACACCAACGACGCACCGACCACACTGACGCGCCTGCTGAACATGGGCGTGGCGCCCTTCAACATTGCGTCCAGCGTCTTGCTGATCACGGCCCAGCGCCTGGCGCGCAAGCTGTGCGAGAACTGCAAGAAGCCTGCGGAATACCCCCGTGATTCGCTGCTCAAGGCCGGCTTCAAGCCCGAAGATCTGGACGGGAACTGGAAGCCGTACCGGGCAGTCGGTTGCTCGGCATGCAACAACGGCTATAAAGGCCGGGTGGGCGTTTACCAAGTGATGCCCATCACCGAGGCAATCCAACGCATCATCCTTACCGAAGGCTCGGCACTGGACATTGCCAAGCAGGCCGAGATCGAAGGCGTGCGTGACCTGCGGCAGTCGGGCCTGATCAAGGTTCGGGCCGGTGTCACGACGCTCGAAGAGATCATCACCGTCACAAACGAATAAACCTCACACCCATGGCCACTGCAGCACTCGCCAAACCATCCAAGGAAATCATCTTCGAGTGGGAAGGCAAGGACCGTAACGGCAAGATCGTGCGCGGCGAGATGCGCGCCGGCGGCGAATCGGTGGTCAATGCCAGCCTGCGCCGTCAGGGCATCCTGGTCAGCCGGGTCAAGAAGCGTCGCTCCAGCGGCGGCCGCTCGATCAAGCAAAAAGACATCGCCATCTTTACGCGCCAACTCGCCACGATGATGAAGGCCGGTGTGCCCCTGCTGCAGTCCTTTGACATCGTAGCGCGCGGCAGCACCAACCCGCGCATGACCAAGCTGTTGAATGACATCCGTGGCGATGTGGAAACCGGCACCAGCCTGTCTTCGGCGTTCCGAAAGCACCCACTGCATTTCGACGCGCTGTACTGCAACCTCGTCGAGGCCGGTGAAGCCGGCGGCATCCTGGAGGCCCTGCTCGACCGCCTGGCCATCTACCAGGAGAAGACCATGGCCATCAAGAGCAAGATCAAGTCGGCGCTGATGTACCCGGTGGCGGTGTTGGTGGTGGCCTTCGTCGTGCTGACCGTGATCATGATCTTCGTCATTCCGGCCTTCGAGGACGTCTTCAAGTCCTTCGGCGGCGAACTGCCGACGCCCACGCTCATCGTCATCGCGATGTCGAAGTTCTTCGTCAAGTGGTGGTGGGCCATCTTTGGCATCCTTGGTGGCGGCATCTATTTCTTCTTGGAAAGCTGGAAGCGGTCCGAGAAGATGCAGATGGCGATGGACCGCATACTGCTCAAGATTCCGGTCTTCGGCGACCTGATCAACAAATCGGTGATCGCCCGCTGGACGCGCACGCTGTCGACCATGTTCGCGGCCGGCGTGCCGCTGGTGGAGGCGCTCGACTCGGTCGGTGGCGCTTCGGGCAACATGGTCTACGCGCTGGCCACCGAACAGATCCAGCGCGACGTGTCCACCGGTTCGGCCCTGACGACCTCGATGACCACCACGGGCGTATTCCCGACGATGGTGCTGCAAATGTCGGCCATTGGCGAAGAGTCGGGTTCGCTCGACCACATGCTGGGCAAGGCGGCCGAGTTTTACGAGGACGAAGTCGACGAAATGGTCAAGGGCCTGTCCAGCCTGATGGAGCCATTCATTATCGTGATCCTGGGCGTGCTGATCGGCGGCATCGTGGTGTCGATGTACCTGCCGATCTTCAAGCTGGGCGCAGTGGTATAGCCAGGCTTGCAGGCTGCTGCTCAAGCGCAGGCCAAGACCCGACAGGCACGCGGATTGCGCGGCGCTGGCAGCATTGGCAGCATGCAAATTTCCAACCAGCGGCCGCGGCCCGCAGCGCAACCTGCCGGCACGCTGACCGTGCTCTACGACGGTTCCTGCCCCTTGTGCAGGCGTGAGATCGCGCTGTACCAGGGCCTGAAGGCCGACCAACCCTTGGCCTTTGTCGACGTGAGCGACGCGTCCGCCGACCTGCCGCCAGGCACGGCCCGCGACCGCTTGCTGGCCCGGTTTCACGTGTTGCGCGCTGACGGCAGCGTGGTCGATGGCGCGCGTGGCTTCATTGCGCTATGGGCCGCCTTGCCGGGTTGGCGCTGGCTGTCCCGGCTGGCGGCGTTGCCGGGCCTCACCGGGCTGATGGAGTTGGCTTATCGAGCGTTCCTCTTGGTGCGACCGGCCATGCAGCGATGGGCTGGCGCCTTCGAACCCGCGACTGTCCATCTGCCAGCAGGACTGCGCCGCGATTTGCGCAGCGACCATGCTGGCGAGACCGGCGCGGTGTGGATCTATCTCGGCGTTCTCGCCGTGTCACGTGACCCCGGGGTGCGCGTTTTTGCGAGACGGCATCTCGCGACGGAGCGCGAACACCTGCGCCTCATCACGCCGCTGCTGCCCTGGCCGCAACGCAGCCGTTTGTTGCTGGCCTGGCGCGTGGCAGGTTTCATGACGGGTGCGTTGCCTGCATTGGCCGGCCCCCGCGCGGTTTACGCCACCATCGAAGCCGTCGAAACCTTTGTCGATCAGCATTACCAGCAGCAGGTCGACCACATTGACGCACTGCCGGCGGCGGAACGCGACGACGCCACGGCCTTGCGCGCCCTGCTGGCAGCTTGTCAGGCCGATGAATGCGCGCACCGCGACGAAGCTCGCGCGCAGTGCGGTGGCACGACGGGACGGCTTCTCAGCGCTTGGTGCGCTGCCGTGGGCGCGGGCTCCAAGGCAGCCGTGACTTTGGCGCGCCGGGTGTAGCCAGCCTCGGCAAAAGCCTGCTTGTCGAAGCCCTGATGGACGAGTGCCTGTTTGATGGCCATCCTAGTCGGGCCCGGCTTCACGCCTTTCAAGGCGCCTGTCATCGCGCCTCTCGCTGCGCCTGTCGTCACGTCTGTGCCAGCGCATCTCGCGCCAGTCGTACCGTGCACCATGCCAGTGGCGGCTGTATCGGGGGTCGTCGGGGCGTGCCTCGTAGCGGTTGGGTACGCCGTCGCCATCGCGATCCCAGCGCGGGTTGTAGCCGGGGTCACGGCGGTCGGGGATGCCGTCAAGGTCGGCATCGCCGCGGCCATAGCCCCGTTGATCGCCACCGTCGTACCGCGGGTCGACGTAAACGGTGTACGGGCTGGGCTGAACCACCGCGACACTTGGCACCGGAATCGGCGGCAACGGCAGCACCACGTGGCCGGGCAATCGGATCGTCGGTGTGAACAGGGTCAACGACCATTGCAACTCGGGGCCGCCAGCCTGCGCGGCACCAGCGGCCAGCGCGCCGGCGAGCAGGGTCAGCGTCAGGGCGAACTTGCGTGTGAGCATGGGTCGGTCTCCTTGGGGTCGGGAGGGCTGTCCATCGGCCCGCCTGTGCACAACGGAGCGCCGCCAGGCGCGGTTCACCGGCTTCATGTGAACAGGCGTAAAGCCTGCCAACCGGCCAGTCAGGAACGCGTCATGGCTGCACGCCGATTCGATCGAAATGACAGGCAATGCAGGACCTGACTCCCATCCTGTTTGTGCGTCAACCCGCTACATTGGAGTTCGCGAGGGCATCAGCCGATTTGCTGCACGACGCCTTGATGCGGCTTGTCCATACAGATACTTCGAGATGTTCAATGCACGGTTCGTTGAATTCCTACAGTTGGCCGGGTTCGTGGCTTTCCGGCCTGCCCGTCGACCTGCTGCTGTCGCCCGCGCTGCTGGCCCTGCTGGGCCTGATGGTCGGCAGCTTCCTCAATGTCGTGGTGCACCGCCTGCCGCTGATGCTGGAACGCCAGTGGTGGAGCGATGTGGCGGCACAACTGACCGACAGCGATTCCTACGTCCGCGTATTCGGTCACAAGGCGCCTGCGCAGCTGGCGCACACCGCTGCATCCATCAGCCCGTTGCTGTCCGCCCTGCCCGCGCTGGGCCTGGCGCGGCCGGCGTCGCGCTGCCCGGCCTGCGGCCACCGGATCCGCTGGTCCGAGAACATCCCGCTGGTCAGCTGGCTGATGCTGAAGGGCCGCTGTTCGGCCTGCGGCGCGGCCATCGGGATGCGCTACCCGCTGGTTGAACTGGGCACCGCCGTGCTGTTCGCTGCGCTGGCCTGGCGCATCGGCCCGCAGCCGGTGGTCCTGCTATGGTGCGCGATGGTTGCGACTCTGCTGGCGCTGGCGCTGATCGACTGGGACACCACCGTGCTGCCCGACAACATGACACTACCGCTGCTGTGGGCCGGCCTGGCGGCTGCAGCACTGGGCTGGCTGCCCGACTTGGCGCTGGCGCAATCGGTCGGCGGCGCTGCGGCAGGCTACTTGTCGCTGTGGTCGGTGTTCTGGTTGTTCAAATTGGCTACCGGCAAGGACGGCATGGGCTATGGCGACTTCAAGCTGCTCGCCGCCCTGGGCGCCTGGCTCGGCTGGCAGGCCGTCTTGCCGATCGTGCTGATGGCCTCGATGATCGGCGCCATCGTCGGCCTCGGGATGAAGGCCACCGGCTCGCTGCGCGACGGTCGCTTTGTGCCTTTCGGACCCTTCCTGGCAGGTGGCGGTTTGGTGGTGATGCTGGCCGGCCTGCCGACCGTGCTGGGGTGGATGGGCTGGGCGTGAGTGCGCCAAGTCGGCTGCAGATCGGCCTGACGGGCGGCATCGGCAGCGGCAAAAGCACGGTTGCCCGCATGCTGGCGGCCTGCGGCGCCCATCTGGTGGACACGGACGCCATTGCCCGGGCTTTGACGATGCCCGGCGGTGCAGCGATGCCAGCACTGTTTGCGCACTTCGGTCCGCAAGTGGTGGCCGCCGACGGCGCACTGGAGCGTGACCTCATGCGCGAGATGGTCTTCAGCGACGCCGCTGTCAAGCAACAACTTCAAGCCATCCTGCACCCGCTGATCGGCAGTGAAGCGTTGCGCCAGGCGGCGTTAAACCCACCGCGCGCCGTGGTCTTCGATGTGCCCCTGCTGGCAGAGTCGCAGGGTCTGCGGCCGTGGCGCGCCAGAGTGCACCGCGTGCTGGTGGTGGACTGCAGCGTCGAGACACAGGCCGCGCGTGTGGCCGCGCGGGCAGGCTGGACGGAAGTGGCTGCACAGCGCGTCATCGCGCAGCAGGCCACGCGCGAGGTTCGCCGCCGCGTGGCCGATGCCGTGATCACCAACGAAGGCCTGACGCTGCTGCAGCTTGAAGCTGAAGTGCGCGCGCTGTGGGGTTTGTGGACCGGACCGGCCGGTCTGTTCTCAGCCGTGCGCAAGGCGGTGTAGCGCAGGGGCTGTGAAACAATCCACAAAACCGCCTTTTTTCCGTCCGCCGTCAGCACCACGAGCCCGCCTTGGTCCTTTACGAGTACCCGTTCAACGAAGGCATACGCACCATGCTACGGCTCGAACATTTGTTCGACCGCCTGGGCCAACTGGTCGCCCGCGACGCCCCTGTGGACCATCATTTCGCGCTGGCCAGCATCTTCGAGATCATGGATGTGGCCTCGCGCGCCGACCTCAAGAGCGACCTGCTGAAAGAGCTGGAACGCCACCGCGGCCATCTGCACGCCTACCGCGGCCACCCCAGCATTTCCGAGGTCGCGCTGGAAGCGACGATTGCCCGCATCGACCACGCCTTCAGCGGCCTAAATCAACTGCCCGGCAAGGCTGGGCAAGTGCTGGCCAACAACGACTGGCTGATGAGCATCCGCAGCCGCATCAACATCCCCGGTGGCACTTGCGAATTCGACCTGCCGGCCTACTACGCCTGGCAGCAGCACGCGCCCGAAAAGCGGCGCAGCGACTTGGAAGGCTGGATGGTCACGCTGACGCCGTTGGCCGAAGCCCTGCAAGTTCTGCTGGGTCTGTTGCGCGACAGCGGCGCCCCACAACGGCTGGTGGCCACAGGCGGCCAGTATCAGCAGAGCCTGGCAGCCGGCAAGGTCTATCAGCTGATGCGCGTTCGCATTGCTGCCGACAGCGGCCTAGTGCCGGAAATCAGCGGCCACCGGCTGATGATCTCGGTGCGCTTCATGCGCCCCGACCCCGAAGGCCGCCTGCGCAGCGCCGCTGTTGACACGGCCTTTGATCTGGCGCTGTGCGCATGACCGACGCCGCATCCCCGGTGCGCAAGGTGCCCTGCCCCAGCTGCAAAGGCCCGGCGCTGTTCAGCCCCGGCAACCCCTGGCGGCCGTTCTGCAGCCAGCGCTGCCGCAGTGCCGACCTGGGCGCCTGGGCCAACGAGCAGTTCCGGGTGCCGGCGCAAGCGCCAACCGAAGACGAAAGCCGACCCTCGGAAAGCTGAGGTCGCGCGCTGCAGGCCGGACAGACCCGCAGATTCCCTGTGGTCTGACCCCTTGAAGTGTCATCCGGCGTCTCTATAATCG
>JAYSYH010000119.1:0-6049 GCA_043716645.1 Betaproteobacteria bacterium
GCGCTACCGAACAACCAGCGATTGTCGGCAGCCATGTGCTGCTGGCCGTAGGACGGCGGCCGAACACCGACGGCCTTGGGCTGGACAACGCCGGCGTCCAGACGGACGCTCGCGGCTACATCACCGTGGACGATCAATGTCGAACCAGCGCCGATGGCGTCTGGGCCGTCGGGGACTGCAACGGCCGCGGCGCCTTCACGCACACGTCATGGAACGACCATGAGATCGTCGTCGCCAACCTGTTCGACAACGATCCGCGCCGCATCACGGACCGCATCCCTTGCTATGCGCTCTTCATCGACCCTGCGCTCGGACGCATCGGCATGACCGAGAGCGAGGCGCGCCAGACCGGCCGCAAGGTGCTGCGCGCCAAGATGCCCATGCAGCGGGTGGGGCGAGCACGCGAAGCCGGCGAGACCCAGGGCTTCATGAAGGTGCTGGTGGACGCCGAAAGCCAGCTGCTGTTGGGGGCCGCGATCCTCGGATTGAACGGCGACGAAGTGGTGCACGGCTTGCTGGACGTGATGGCAGCGAAGCAGCCCTACACCGTCATCTCGCGGTCTGTGCCCATCCACCCCACGGTGTCGGAACTGTTGCCGACGCTGCTGCAGCAGTTGCAGCCGCTGGCCTGACCCGGCGAAGCGCAGATTCAGCCCACCTGCAGGCGCGGCGTTCTGAGGGTCGCAGCGATGCTGCCGATCACAGCGGCCTGCTGGAATCCATGCTGGCAGAAGCCCGGCCTTGCTTCCCGGTCCTCAAGCGCGATGCGCTGAAGCTGCGCGTGCGCCGCAGCGGCAGGGCCATCGGCCGGTGCGTCCAGTAAGGCGATGTAAGAGCCGGTCCGCCTTCGTCATCGGACCGCCTGGATGGCGTTGATGGATGACAAGAGAAGGCGGCCTGGGCCGATGGCACAGACAAGGCGGCAGGGCGAAAGCCACTGGGCCTGTGGCTGTGTCAACCTGCGTGCAGGGCCTCAGGGACTTCGATGGCTGGTCATCCGCTTTTAGGTGGTAAGCCGGCGTGACTTCACATGTTTGGTTCTCAGTTCAATCGATAAGACTTGCCATGACCAACACTCGAACGACGACGACTGAAGCTCGCTCCTTGATTTCGATCGCTCCCTCGCGCGGATGGCGATGGATCGCACTGGTCGCGGCCTGCGCGGCGGCTTGGACTCTGAGTGCCTGCGGAGGTGGCGCTTACGCCGACTCTTCGGGTAATTTCAACATCGGCGTCACCGTTGCCGGCCAATTCGTCAGCGACACGCCTGTCGCACCCGGCGGCTCATTGAATTTGACCATCTATGCAGGCCAGTCCGTGACCTTGGATGCGGGCGAGCCCGCACTCTGGACCATGTACGTCGGGGGGGGGGCCGCCGTCAGCGGCGGTGTCCAGCTGTATTACGCGGGCGCCAACATCACGGCCACCACCTTAAGCCGGTCCAGTGTCGCAGTGGACACCTATGCGGCCTACCGGCTGCCGGCATCGATCCCCATCACGTTGGTGGCCACGTCCACCTACGATTCCGCACAGGTGGCAACGATCAATCTCCTGATCGCGAATTAGCCGTGAGCGCTTGGCGCCCGCTCTTTTGCCAACCGATGGCGCGGCCCGCTGCGTCGAGTGTTGCCAGCCCCAGGCGGAAGGCGTGACCTTGCCCCTCTCTGACGCGATCCATAGCGACTCGGTTACGCGGCTTTCTTGGGCTGGTCCGGGTGCCAGTTTTCTTCGAACTCCATGGGGCTGACCTCGCCCAGCGCGGCTTGCAGCCGCCGATGGTTGTAAGACGCCAAGCAGTCGATGACCTCGTCCATCGCGTTGTGGTGAGCGGCGAACTCCTTGTCGTACAGGTGGCCTGCCTTCAGGCTGCCCACAGGCTATCCGTGAGCGCATTGCCCCGCTGTTGCCCCGCTCCAGCCCGCCACCTGGCGGCTGAACAGTAATAGTCCGACCTACACTATCAGTGATGGCCGCTCGGTTCAGATGTCGACGAGAGACTTCAGCAAGCCGAACCCGACGCGCCATGTCTGACCGTCGCAATGCAGCGTGGCGGTGCACACTGGTTGATGCGCCTCGGGTCGGCGGCATTGATCTCGGCCTCAATGCGCCCGCCGCCGACGAAGCGCACCGAGGCCGTCCATCTCGTGTGGAGTTGCGGGCGCTGCAGGCGCTAGCACCGTTGGCACCCAGGGATAGCGGCGCTCAGGTCACACCTTGCCAGGGCTCGCCAGACACGGGTACAAGTAAAGCTGCCGCACAGGTTGTGCGCAAGCTGAAGTCGCCCTGGCGTCATAGCGCCACAGCGCGACAGGGCATTTGAGTTTCCCTTCCGCAGACATTGCTGCAGTCAAAGGGGCGTGTCGTGGCACAGCGGGGTGGGACAGGGTCGGACAAGCCACTGCCAACGCTACAGCGACGCTGCTATTGATCCCCATACCGATCACTGTCCACCGCTGCCGCAAAGCTGCCGCATGACAAGCCCGCACCGTGCCCCGTGGCACGGTGCGGCGCCGGGCCAGCGGCTCAGGGGATGAAGTTCAGCGACTCTGGTAGCGGGCCTTGAATCGGTGTTTCGAAGAAGAGCCCCGCGCCATCGGGGTCGATGGTGCTCAGCCCGCGGCTGGCGAAGAAAGCCGCGATTTGTCGCTGCGCCGCCAGCGCGTAGCCCACAGTGGCCGCACTGCCGATGTTGGTCAGGAAAACGTGCGGATTTTTGCCCACTGCAGGGTTGGCCTGGTAGGCCAGATCGTTGCGGAAGTAGGTGGCGCGGTCGGCCAGCCCACCTGCGCGCAGGATGGCGCTGGTGGTCGGGTTGGGCACGGTCTTGTCACCCTTGGCGAACTGGATGATCACCGGCTTGGGCGCATGCCCGGCCAACGGCTGCTTGCGGATGAAGGGCGCGTAGCTGACCGGGTTGCCCGCCTGCGTGACCCACTGCGTGTGGTCAAGCACCACGTCGATGGCCTGCGCTCCCGGCACCGTGTTGACCAGCGGCGGCAGGTCGCGCAGCGGCAGGTTCTCGTTGAAATTCAGGTTGAACGGGAAGGGCACGCCGGGCGTGGACGGCAGGTTCAGCAGCGACGGCTGCCGGGTGGCCAAGCCCAGCGCCGTGAGGAAACGGAAGCCCCCCAGCCGCGCCACCTCGGCGATGGAGCCGCCCGGCACGTTGGGCACGCCGGCCTTCAGCGAGGGCTCGGAACCCACGAAGATGGTGCCGTAGATGCCGCCGAAGGACTGGCCGGCGTAGTAGATGCGCCGTGCGTCGAGATCGACGCTGCCGTCACCGTCGACATCTACACCGGCTTCGATCTGGCGCACCAGCTGCATCAGGTCGACCACTGTCTGGCGCAGGCCGTCGCGGCTGCCGATGATGTTGTTGGCGCCGACCGCGCTGCTGCCCTCGGTTGAATCGATGCTGCCGTTGCCGTCCTGGTCGATGCCGCGCCCGCCAGCGGTCAGCACCACCGGGGTGCCGATGCTGCGCTGCACGGTCAGGGTGCCCAGCGGCCCGCCGCCGTGACCGACGACGTTGATGGCCAAGGTGGCGATGCCCTGTTGTGCCAGCGTGGCGGCCACCGTCCACGGCGCGCCGAACATGCTGTCGGTGAAGCCATGGCCGAACAAGGCCACCGGCCAGCCCCCGGCGGGCTTGGCGCCAGCCGGCAGGAACACCTCGACCAACAAGTTGTTCTGGCCTTGCACGGCGGGCAGCCCGGTCAGCGTGCCCGTGGCCGGAATGACCTTGTCGCTGGTAGCGTAGTCGGGCGAGCTGAACTGGCCGAAAGCCACGGCCGCCAGCGCACCCGGCACCAAGCCCAAGGCCGAGGCGGGCACGGCGCTGGCAGCGAAGACCGGCGCCGTGCCGGTCTGGCGGTTAAATTGGATGCCCGCCAGCGTGGCCAGCGGGAACAGCGCGCGCACTGGGCCACTGGCGGTCTGGCCGATGATGAAGTTCACCGGTGAAGGGCTGGACTGCTTGATCTGGCGGTTGATCTTGACCAGGTCGGCGCTGATGCTCTGCGTGCTGAAGACGCTGGCCGTCACGATCTTGTGCTGCGTGCCGTGCAGGGCCTGCAAGGCGTCGCGCAGGTCGCGTCGGTACTCGGTGGTGTCGCCGTTGTTGTTGGCGATGCTTGAGGCCTCGCCATCGTCGTCGGATTCGTTGGCGCGCTTGACCTTCTTGCCCTGCAGGTCGCGCACGCCGTCGGTCACCACCAGCAGGTAGCGGCTGTGCTGTTGCAGCAGCTCGTCACTCTGCACCACCAGCGTCAGGTTGGCGCTGTCCCACGAGACCTGGTTGATGCCCACGCGCTGGCCCAAGCCCTGCCCGCTGAGCGTGTCGCCCAGGTTCCGCAGGTAGACGGTACTGCTGGTAACGGTAGCCAGATCGATGGCGCCGGTGAAGGGCACGCTGATGCGCGGCTGGGTAGAAAAGCCGTCCAGGCCGTTGAGGATGTCGATGTCCTGGCAATCGCTGACGCGCACAGCGCAGTTCGGCTTGGGCAGCCTGACGCGACGCAGTGTGTTCTGCGTGCCGTCAAACACGGTGTAACGGTTGGTAGGAAATGCTGCGCCGTCGGGGTTGCCGGCTTCGTCGCGCACGCGCACGCCGTCGGCCAGCGCCCAGGGAGCCACCAGGGTCAGCGCGGCGACGGCCACCAGGGTTCGAGTGGGGATGAAATTGATCAAGGTCTGTCTCCTGTAGATATGGGGCACCGCGATAGGGTCGTCGCTTTATAGGCGACGCGTACGCCGCCATCACCCGCAATTACCCGCGCCATCCCGCGAACAAGCGCCGGGGGGCGGGATGCCGTCGCCCATATGCCGAAACTGTAAAGACCGTCGGCCGGCCTCCGCGAACGACCGCTGTCGCCATCTCGGCTTCACTTGGTGGCGCCGCCGAAGGTCAAGTTCCAAGGTAGACCTGTCGTTCGGTGACAAATCCGCCGCCGACTGCAATGGGTCGAAAGGACCAGTTCGCCGCCAGCGGGAGCAGTTGTTGGCCGGGCATCGTCGCGGAGTGGCTGAACCTCCCGCGGGCCCTGCCGCCAACTAAGGTCAGGTTCCGAGGTACACCTGACAGCCGCCCGGGAGGTCGGCCAAGGTCAGGTATCGGTGTCCGCTGACATTCGCCGGCGCATCGTGACCGGCTGCAGACAGTCTGAAGGCGCCTGTCGAGCATCGAACTTCGGCTGTGCAGAGATTGCTGTCAGTGACCATCTGAAGCCAAGCCGTGTTCCTCCCTTAGGGTATCGCGTCAAATGTAGTAGCGAAATGGGAGCGGAGGCAGCTCGTTCTTGCGAGGCGCAGCCGTCAAGATTTCACCGACCGCATCGGCGAAGCGCAGTGTCACCGGAACGCCGTCTCCAAAGATGCACGCGTGCCGGCGGGAAGGCAGCGATGACGTCGCCGCGTATGACTCCCACCTCAGTCGGATGTGTGACACGCACGAAGACTCGCTGCGAAGTATTTTCGGCACGGTCCGCAGGTCCGTGAAGGAATTCTCTGCGGATACCGTGTGGCCCCCGCCCCCTCAGATTGGCCTCGGCGCCTCAGTCACCAAGACATCCATAGCCGCATCACATGATGCTACATTTGGTGTCAACATTCGGGAAAGTAGAAATGCGCACAACGGTCAACATCGACGATGACTTGCTCGCAAAGGCCATCAAGCTCACAGGCCCCATGGATCGCACAGCCATGGTGAGCGAGGGATTGAAGGCGCTCATTGAACGCGAGAGCGCCCGCCGTCTTGCGAGGCTGGGCGGCACGCAGCCCAACTTGCAGGCGGCACCGCGCAGACGCAAGGGGCTGCCAGATTGATTCTGGTCGACACCTCGGTGTGGGTCGATCACCTTCGCAACGGTGATGCGCTACTCGCCAACCTGCTGGAACGAGCGAACGTCGTCATGCATCCGTTTGTGATTGGCGAAATTGCTTGCGGAAGTTTGCGTGATCGCTCGTCGATACTGGAATTGCTGCAAGACCTGCCAGCTGCTGTCGTGGCCGAAGGCAGAGAGGTTCTCGGATTCATCGAACGCCACGTCCT
>JAYSYH010000120.1:0-6045 GCA_043716645.1 Betaproteobacteria bacterium
TGGCCGCGGGCGTTGCCAGTGCCGGCATCGGCGCTGGCACCTTCTTGGTGCCGCTGATGGCCGCGGCGGCGATTCGGCAGTGGCAGTGGCGCGGCGCGATGGTGGCCCTGGCCGCGGCCGTGCTGCTGTTGGGCTTGAGCGCCACGCTGCTGCTGCGGCCCGCACCCGCCGCAGCGCGCCGGGCCGATGGCACCGTGCCGGGACTGTCGCTGGGCGAGGCCGTGCGCACCCGCTCGTTCCGCTGGCTGTACCTGATGTGTCTGTGCGCCGCACCGGCAATGTTCATCCCCTTCGCACACCTGTCGGCCGCGGCGCGCGATCTCGGTGTCTCGGCCGCGCAGGCCGTCGGGCTGGTCGGCCTCATCGGCATCGGCAGCCTGACCGGGCGGTTTGCGATCGGCGCGGTGGCCGACCGCGTCGGCCGGCCGCTGACGATGGTGCTGATGCAGGCCTCGCTCGGCGTGTCGATGCTGCTCTGGTGGGGTGCGGCCGGCTACCCCGCGCTGGCCGTGTTCGCGGTGTGGATGGGTCTGAGCTACGGCGGCATCGTCTCGCTGATGCCGGCGATGTGCATGGACCTGTACGGCGCGCGCGCCGTGTCCTCGACCATCGGCCTGCTGTACACCGGCGCGGCAATCGGCAACGTGGCCGGGCCGTGGGTGGCCGGCCGGGTGTTCGATGCGCAGGGCAGCTACGCGGCGGTGATCCTGGGCTGCGCGGTGCTGTCGTGGGTCGCGACCTACGCGGGTTGGCGCGGCGTGCGGCGCTGAGCCGGCCAAGGCACCGCGAGACGGGCCTGCAGGCTGGCCTGTCGTGCCCAGGCTTAAGGCCTTGGCCCTTGCGCTGCGCTGCTTTGGCCGGTCCATGTCCGTTAACAAGGGGCGCTACAGGCCTCGACCTCAGGGTGGACCCCGAGCCATCCGACGCCTGCGCGGCTGCTGGCCGATGGCTTTCGCTTTAGGCTTCCTGGGCCGTGAGCCCGCGCGGTGTTGGTCCCCACGCTTTACCTCAATGGCCTTGAGTGCCACCCCACCCATGCGTGACCTGCGCCGCGAAGCCTCCTTCAGGTGAAAAGGTGCAGGCCAAGCCTGCTTTTGGGGCGATGAGAGAAGGACAGCGGATGTCGCCTCAGAGTCGGGATGTCGAGCGCGCCTCGTCGAACGGCTGCTGTCGGCCTTGGTTGCCAACCAGCAGCCACCACCCGTTCGGAACGATCCCGCTCAGGCCACGCGGATGAGCTTGCGATTGACGAATTCCAGGATGCCCGCTGCAGACAGTTCGCGGCCGTGGCCCGAGTTCTTGACGCCGCCGAAGGGCAATTCGGGCGACGACACCGCGGCGCTGTTGACGAACACCATGCCAGTGTCGATGGCGCGGGCCACCCGCTGGCCGCGCTCAATGTCCTGCGTGAAGACCGATCCGCCCAGGCCAAACGGCGAATCGTTGGCCAGTGCCACCGCCGCCGTCTCGTCGGCGACACGGAAGAACAGCGCTACCGGACCGAAGAATTCCTGCCGGTACGCAGGGTTGGCCGCATCGATGTCGGTCAACACGGTCGGCTGCATGAAGGCGCCTGCGTGCCCGGCGATGCGCTGGCCACCCATCAGCAGGCGTGCGCCATGGGCCACGGCCACTTTGACCTGTTCGAGCAGCCCGTCCAACGCAGCGCGGCTGGACAGCGGCGCCAGCGTCGTGGCCTTGTCCATCGGGTCGCCGGGCACGAAAGCGGAGAGTGCGGTCTGAAATCTGTCCAGGAAGGCGTCGGCCACGGCGTCGACGACGATAAAGCGCTTGGACGCCGTACAGGCCTGACCCGAGTTGCCCATGCGGCCGGCCACGGCATGCTTCAGCGCGAGCGCCATGTCGGCGTCTTCGAGCACGATAAAGGCGTCGCTGCCACCGAGTTCCAGGGTCGATTTCTTCAGGTTCTTGCCTGCGCGCGCAGCGACGGCGGCGCCGGCGGCTTCACTGCCGGTCAGGGCCACGCCGCGCACACGCGGGTCGTCGATGAGCCGTCCCACCTGGTCGGTGGTGACGAACAGGTTGGTGTAGGCCCCATCGGGCAGGCCCGCGTCGTGCATCAGCTGCGCGAAGGCCAGCGCGCACTGGGGCACGTTGGACGCATGCTTGACCATCACCACATTGCCGGCCATCAGGTTGGGTGCGGCAAAGCGCGCGATCTGGTAGTAAGGGTAGTTCCAGGGCTCGACACCCAGCAACACGCCTAGCGGGCTGCTTTCGACGACGGCGCGGCCCTTGGGCGTGACCAGGGTCTCGGGGGCCAGGAAGGCCTCCGCGTGCTCGGCGTAATAGTCCAGGATGGCCGCGCTCAGCGCCACTTCGCCCTGGCTTTGCGCGAGCAGCTTGCCCATTTCCAGCGTGATCAGCGCGGCCAACTGTGGCGCGCGTTCGCGCATGAGTGCCGCAGCACGCGCCAGCACCGCCCGGCGCTGCGCGTACCCGGTGTCTCGCCACTGCGTGCTGAAGCAGGTGTGGGCCGCCTGCAGCAGGGCATCGAGTGCCGCGTCGTCGATCTCGTCGAAGCCCTGCAGGAGCTTGCCGGTGTAGGGGTTGGTGCTGGCGTAGGCCATGTCGTGATCTCCGAGGAATGTGAGGGATGCAGCCGCTCAGCGGCTCTGGATACTGGCCAGTAGCGCGCGCGCAGCCGGGGCCGAGGAAGCCGGGTTCTGGCCCGTGATCAGCGGACCGTCGGTCAGCACATGCGGCTGCCAGTCCGGGACGCAGCTGTAGCGACCGCCGAGTTCGACCAGCATGTCCTGCACCAAGAAGGGCACGACCTCGGTCAGCCCCGCGGCACGCTCTTCGCTGTTGCTGAAGCCCGTCACCGACTTGCCCTCGACCAGCGGCGAGCCGTCTGCCGACTTGGCATGGCGCAGCACGGCCGGCGCATGGCAGACCGCGACCACCGGTCGGCCGTCGGCGTGCAGGGCTTGGATCAGGGCGATCGAGGCCTTGTCTTCGGCCAAGTCCCACAGCGGGCCATGGCCGCCCGGATAGAAGACGGCATCGAAGTCGCGCGCCTTGACCGTGGACAGCAGGACGGTGCTGGCCAGCGCGGCCTGTGCGGCGGGGTCGCTCTTGAAGCGCGCGGTGTCGGCGGTTTGGGCCTCGGGGGCATCGCTGCTCGGGTCCAGCGGGGGCTGACCGCCTCGCGGGGAGGCCAGCGTCAGCGTCGCGCCGGCATCCTTGAAGACGTAGTACGGCGCGGCGAATTCCTCGAGCCAGAAGCCGGTTTTCTTGCCGGTGTCGCCCAGCGTGTCATGCGATGTCAGGACCATCAAAATGTTCACTTGGATTCCGATCATGGATGTTGGGCGCCAACGCGCTGCTGCCCCTCGGAGTTCGAGGACTCGCCATCGAATGTGACCCTTGCCGTCACCGCGGAGGGACCTTCGGAGAATTCGACCTTACCGACTCGATTGCCAAACGTGTACTCCAGAAGTTTCTGCGGGACGATGATGGAATACTCGCCGCCAAAGTCGAAACCGGATGGACCGTCCTTCGCTTCCATCCGAGACGCAAACTTTCCGCCAACTCGAAGATCGACTGCAGCGGCCGTTGTATGCCAGTCCGGCGATGCGGTGTTCCAGATCTTGATGTCTTCCGGCGAGTTGTACGCACGCCAGACGGCCTTGATCGGCGCCGCGACGACGGTGAAAACGGTGATCTTCATGCAGACCCTTTAAAGGCGTGGAGTGCGGCAGGCCGGGCCAAGCCCATACAGCCATTGCGCGATGGGGTGAATGGTGCGATCCACCTCATGGATCGTCGGTGGGACACCGAACACAGTCGTCACGGATCGAGCGGATGTTCTTCTCGTCTGTCCGCCGACGAACAGACTTCTGCTGCTGCACTCTCGCTCGCAGGGCCTCATGCAGCCCGCCGCACTTGGGCGAGGCCGAACTGGCCACAACCAGCTCTTGCCAGGGCACCGCTCTGAGCACGCCAAAACAGTGGACCCGTCGGCGTCCACCCGGTAGGGGCCGCCAATCTGCAGTGAGTGCGAAGTATTCAGACCGGCCTTCGCACCGTTGCGGTCCTGCCAGCCAGCAAGACTTGGACGGCCCGCTCGGCGGCGAGAACGGCGCCTTCGAGGTAGCCGGGAAAGTCTGGTGCGAATTCCCGACCGAGAACCCGCCCGCCTACACGGTTGCGGGCCTTGAACAACGTGACTTCAAGGCCAGCATCTTCCAGCAGGTGCGCCGCCAGCAGCCCGACAAGCTGGCCCCAACGGCCACGATCGGTGCGCTGGGCGGAACTTCTGCAGGCGCGCTTGAAGCGATTTCGGTCGTGGGCGCGTGTGAGGTCATGTGCGTGACCCTAGCAGCGAGCCACGGCGCGGCCTTCGCGCCAGTGGTCAGCCCAGCACACGCCCGAAGAAGCGCAGGCTGCGGTCCCAGGCCTGCTGCGCCCACACGGGGTCGTACTGGGTGATGGAAATGCGGCCAGGACCAACGGCCGTTTCATTGGCGAAGCCGTGCTGCGCCAGGTAGCGGTGGAACTCGAAGTTCACGCCGGCCTCGGCCAGCTTGGCTTGCAGCGCATCGACGCTGGCGATGGCGAAGGCTTGGTCCTGCGTGGCCCAATGGCCGAGCAGCGGGGCCTTGATCTTGCTGGCGTCGATGTATTCCAGCGGCGGAAAACCATACCAGGTCACCGCGGCATCGACTTCGGGAACGAAGCAGGCCGCCAGCAAGGTCAGTGCGCCGCCCATGCAGAAGCCGGTGACGCCGACTTTGCCGCCGCCGGTCTTCAGCCACTGCACCGCGCCGGCGATGTCCTGTGAAGCTGCATCGGCAAAGTTCAGGCCCGTCATCAGGTGGTGCGCCTCTTCGGCCTCGACGGTCGACTTGCCACGGTAGAGGTCGGGAACCAAGGCGCGGTAGCCAGCCAAGGCCAGACGGTCGGCGACGCCACGGATCTGGTCGTTCAGGCCCCACCACTCCTGAATCACGACGACGCCGGGTGCTCCGGACGGTTTCGCAGGCTCGGCGAGATAGCCCGACACGGTCCGCCCGTCGGGGCGTTGGAAAGTGATCGTCAGTCCCATCTTTGCCTCTTCTGTGTGTTGAATGAACGGCCGCCAAGGGTAGCGCAGCCAGGCATCCGCGGCGGTCTGATCGTGCGCAGTGGCCCTGTCGTACAGCGGTTCGCCGGATTCCGAGCACCCAACCACGCTCTGTCGCCGCTGTTGTCCTCCCCTCGCAGCTATCAGACGGAATGCGTCGCACTACCCCCAAGGCTTTCGCAAGCACGGCGCAATCGCTGTTCAGCCGCATCGGCCACGGTCTTGACCTCGGGCTTGCCGACCAGCTTCACCATGATCTGCGGATCGAGGAAGCCGACGACCACGCGGCCCGATGCTTCTTCGCGAACGATCACGTTGCAGGGCAGCAGCAGTCCGATGTCAGGCACGGCTTGCAGGGCCTGGTGCGCCAGTGGTGGGCTGCAAGCGCCGAGGATGCGATAGGGCGGCATGTCGACGCCCAGCTTCTCTTTCATGGCGTGCTGCACGTCGATGTCGCTGAGCACGCCGAAGCCTTCGGCTTTCAGCGCAGCCAGTGTCTTGTTGAGGGCCTGCTCGAACGTGCTGCCGCTGAGGGTGGTGGTGAATCCGTACATGGGGAACCTCGATGCAGTGATGTGAGAAGGCTCAGGCGTGGGTCGCCTCAGCGAGCGAAGGCTTGACGACCAATTTGGACAACTCCGCGAATCCGATCGGCGGCACGGTCAGCCAAGGAAGCGTGAAGATGCGTTTGGCCAATCCGGCGGCCATGCGTTGCATCTGCTTGCGCTCGCCGGCCAGCCGCGCTGTCAGCAAAGGGTCCCGCGTGCCTGCTGCCAGCACGCTCTTGTTGAGCACCCAGGCATAGGGCTCGATGCTGGCGCGGCGAAGGTCCTCCTGCAACGCAGTTGCCTGCGATATAGGCGTCACTTCCGGCAGCGTGACCAGAATGATCTTCGTGTACGCGGCGTCCTGCAGCCGCATCAAGGGCGTGACGATGTGGGAGCTACCGTGCCCTT
>JAYSYH010000013.1:0-62005 GCA_043716645.1 Betaproteobacteria bacterium
GGCGACAACTGGGCGCCCACGCTCGACCAGTGGGTCACGCGGTCCAGCGCGACGCGCAGGCCTTCGGCGGAGCCCGATGCGACCGGGTTGTAAAAACCCACACGCTCAATGAAGCGGCCGTCGCGGCGCTCACGGGAATCGGCAACGACGATGTTGTAGAAGGGGCGCTTCTTGGCGCCGCCACGGGCGAGACGGATGACAACCATGTGATGACCTTGGACCTGAGTATTCGAGACCTCGCCGCGGGAGACACACCGGACGGGCTTTCGGGTTGGCTGGCAGTACCTGTCCGCCAGCCGCATTGGACGCCGTAGATACGCCTGGATGTTGCCATTCCAGACCAGCGCGAAAACCCGTCATTATAAACTGAAGGCGACATCGGTTTAGCGTTCGTCAGGCTTATCGCCAGCGCAACCGCCTGAGATGGACTTTTCGATGCAGCTTCCCCCGCTAGACATCCACCCGCGTTACCGATCCAAGACCATCGCCGCCTGGCTGGCGCTGCTGCTGGGCAGTCTGGGCGCGCACCGGGTTTACCTGTACGGCCTGCGCGACCGTCGCGCTTGGCTGTACCCGCTGCCCACGCTGGTGGGGCTCGCCGGCATGCTGCGAATGCGCAATCTGGGCGTTGAAGATGCGGTGTCGGCGTTGCTGGTTCCGCTGTGGGGTGTGACGCTGTCGATCGCCATGTTGGCAGCCATCGTCATCGCACTGACGCCCGACCAGAAATGGGACGCCAGTCACAACCCAACGCAAGCGGGTCACAGCACGGCCTGGGGACCGGTGATGGCCGCCCTGGTCGCCCTGTTCGTCGGCGCTGCGGTGCTGTTGAGCACCATCGCCTTCGGCGGCCAGCGCTTCTTCGAGTGGCAAGCCCAGTCAGTCGCCGCGCAGCCTACTCAGAGCAGCCAGCCGCTGACCCCGGTAACAACGCCGAGCTAAAAGGCCATGGCCTGAGGTAGCAAGAGTCACGCGGCTCAGAGGCATTGCCATTTCCGTATCGGTTGATCAGCCACCGCTGCGACATAGCCGGCCAGCGGGCCCAGCAGCGGGTGGACCAGCGCGGGTGCAATGTCCAGCAACGGCCGCAGCACGAACGCACGCAGATGCATCCTGGGGTGCGGCAAGGTCACGGCCGGGTCGTCGCTGAGACGCTGGCCGTAGAGCAGCAGGTCCAGATCGAGTGTGCGCGGCGCATGGCGGTGAGGGCGCTGCCGGCCGTGTGCGGCCTCGATGCCGAGCAGGGCTCGCATCAGCGTCGCCGGCTGCAGTTCAGTTGTAATTTCGACCACCGCATTGGTGAACTCCGGACCCGCCGCGTCGACCGGGGCGGTCAGGTAAAAGGGCGACAGCGCAACAACGCATGTTGTTGGCAATCGGCCGATGTGGGTGACAGCCGATCGCAGGGTCTGGACGGCGTCACCGATGTTGGCGCCCAGGCCAACGAAAACCGGCTCGAGTGCCATCAAGCTGCCGGGGCTGTGCCCTCACTTCCACCGCCTCCGTCAGCGCCTCCGTCACCGCCTCCACCTCCGCCCCCGCCCCCAGAGCCAGCAGGCTTGCGGCGACGGCGGCGGCGCTTGCGCGGGGCACTGGCTTCGCCCTCGCCAGCCGCGTCGCTTGCGCTTTCGCCGGCCTCACCGTCATCGCTTTCCTCAGCACCTTCAACCGCTTGGCCGGCTACGGCAGGGTTCGCGGACCGTGCGACTGTGCGCTTGCTTTTGGCACCGGGCTGCGGACGCAAGTCCAGCAGCAGCGCTTCACGCTCTTCGTCGTTGCCCAGGTGCAGGTCTTCCCACCAATCAGCCAACTCCACCGTCACGTCACCGCAGTCGGCGCGCAGACGCAGGAAGTCGTAGCCCGCGCGGAAGCGGGCCTGAGCCAGCAGCGCGGTGGCCGAGCTGACGGTGCGGCGTTCGAAGCGCGGCTGCATCAGCCAGATTTCGCGCATGTCGGCGGCCAGTTTGCCGCGGCCCGAGATATCGCCGATGCGCGCGTCGAAGACCGCGTCGACCGCCAGTTGCAGCGCCGGGAAAGGTGCTTCGCTCTCGGCCTTCAGCGCCGTCCAGCGCTCTTGCACGTCATGCCAAAGCATGCAGGCGAGCATGAAGCTGGGCGCCACGGCACGGCCTTCATCGACGCGGCGATCAGTGTCCTCCAGGGCCATGCGCACGAACTTTTCGCGCGCCGGGTTGGGCGTCGCCGGGGCCAGCGCGGCGTCCAGCACCGGAAAGATACCCAAGCTGCCGCCAATCAGACCGAACTTGCGCATTTGCTCGATGCTGGCGATGGCGTGGCCGGTCTGCATCAGCTTCACCATCTCGTCGAAAAGGCGCGAGATCGGCACATTGGCCAGCAGCGGTGCCGCCTTCGCGATGGGCTTGAACGTGGCCGGCTCCAGCGCGAAACCCAGCTTGGCTGCGAAGCGTACGACGCGGATGATGCGCACCGGGTCTTCGCGGTAGCGTGTGGGCGGGTCACCGATCATGCGCAGCAGGCGGGCCCGTGAATCGGCCAGACCACCGTGGTAGTCAACGACGATCTGCGTCGTCGGGTCGTAGTACATGGCGTTGATGGTGAAGTCGCGCCGCGCCGCATCCTCGACCTGCGGACCCCACACGTTGTCGCGCAACACACGGCCGCTGGCGTCGACGACGTGCTTCTTGTCCGCACTGTTGCCCTTGCCACTGCGCTCCGGCTTGTGCAGGTCCTTGACAGCGGCTGAAGGGGTGTCGGCTGCCGCCGCGTCAAGGTACGCGCGGAAGGTACTGACTTCAATGGTCTCGTGCTCGCGGCCGCGACCGAAGACCACGTGCACCAGGCGGAAGCGCCGGCCGATGATGAAAGCACGGCGGAACTGGGCCTTGACCTCTTCAGGCGAGGCATCTGTGGCCACGTCGAAATCCTTCGGACGCATGCCGACCAGGAGGTCGCGCACGGCACCGCCCACGATGTAGGCCTCGAAGCCTGCCTCCTGCAAGGTTTTCACCACGCGCACCGCATTGACGTCCAGCAAGCTGGGGTCGATACGGTGTTCAGCAGCCGGAATCTCGACCCGCTGCCCCAGCGGGATATCGGGCACGGCGGGCGTTCCAACAGGCGTGTCGGCGGCACCGGCGGAAGTGCCCTTGCCCAGCAGACGGCTGATGAATTTCTTGATCATGCGAACAGTTTCAGTACGGGCCAGCCGCGGTCTTGCGCTATGCGCTCGAGGGCGGGGCCGGGGTTGGTGGCAACGGGGTGGCTGACGCGTTCCAGCAGCGGCAGGTCGTTGGTGGAATCGCTGTAGAAAGTGCTGTGCTCGAAGTCGTCCAACAACAGATCGCGCGCCGCGAGCCAGCTCTGCAGCCGCCTGACCTTGCCGTCACGAAAGCATGGCACGCCGGCAATCCGACCCGTGACCCGGCCTGCGATGTCGCGCGCCAGGTCGGTGGCGATCAGCTCGTCCACGCCCAGCAGGCGCGCGATGGGCCGGGTCACGAAATCGTTGGTTGCCGTGATGATGGCCACCAGATCGCCAGCCTGCTGGTGACCGAGGATCAGCTCACGCGCGACGGGCTTGAGCATCGGCTCGATCACGGTTTCAAGAAAAGTAGCGGTTGCCCGGTCCAACTCCTCAGGCGTGCGGTCGCGCCATGCTGCGGTGGCGAATTCGACGTAGGCGTGGATGTCGAGCCGGCCTTCTTGGTAGTCCTGAAAAAATCCGTCGTTGCGGCAGCGGAATTCGCCTGCATCAACCCAGCCCAGGCCGATGGTGAACTCGCCAAAAGCGTGGTCGGAATCCTGCGGGATCAAGGTGCCATCCAGGTCGAACAGGGCCAGTCTCATTCAGGCGAAGTTTCGGCGAAAAGCGACGCTTTCGACGCGGGCTCGGTGGGAACAAGCGGCGCTTCCTGCAGCATCTGGCGCAGCAGGGGCACGGTCACGCGGCGGCCTTGAGCCAGCGCGTAGTCGTCCAGGCGGTCGAGCAAGCGCATCAGGTGCGACAGGTCGCGCGGGAAGTGCGTCAGCACGTGGTTCATCACCTCGTCAGACAGAAAGATGCCACGGTGGTCGGCCTCGCGGCGCAGCGCGGCGCGCGTATCGGCTTCGGGCAGCGGGCGCAGCGCAAAGACGTGCCCCCAACCCAGGCGCGTGCGCAGGTCTTCACGCAGCGCCAAATCCACCGGCGGCAAGCGCCCTGCCGCGGCCACCTGCACGCCGTGCGTGGCAGCTTCGACGAAAAGCGCGAAGGCGGCATGCTGGCCTTCGGGTGACAGGGCTTCGCAGCGGTCGATGACGACCAGCGACCAGTCGGGCTGCAGCGTCCACGGCACGTTGTCGGCAGCATCGAACCAGCCGATCTGCTGGCCTGCCGCCAGGCAACGGCCGGCCAGCGCACGCAGCAGGTGGCTTTTGCCGCTGCCGGCGGGGCCCCACAAATACACCGGTGCGCCGGGCAACACCCATTCTCGCAGATGGGCCAGCGCGACGGCACTGTCGCCGGGCACGAAGTTGTCGAAGCGCGGCTGCGGCTGCGGGCCTATGGGAAGAGGGATCTGTTTCATCATGACAGGCAGGGCGCGCCGGGCGACCTCAGTGAGCGCGCCGCCAGGCGCTGAGCTTGCGGCGGATCGACGCGGCATCAGCGGCTCGCGGGCGGTGTTCCAAATACAGCGCCAAAGCGTCGGCAGCGTCGGCCGACTGCCCCAGTTGCGCCAGCGCCAGGCCCAGGTCGCGCCTTTCCTCCCAATCATCCGGCAGCAGGATGACCAAACGCCGCGCGACGGCCACCAGCCGCGGCCAGTCGCGCATGCTGCGGTGGATTTCCTTCAAGTTACGCAGCAGTCGAGCCGCCATTTCGCGCCCTGGCGCGGGCTGCAGAAACAGTCCCAGTGGCACCGCTTCGTCGCCCATCAGCCCGCGCTGCTGGCGGAAGGGAAGCAGACGCTCTTCGAGTTCTTCACGGTCCAAAGAGCGGCCGGTAAAAGGATCGATCACCACCTCGCCCATCGGCATACGCAGCTTCACCAAGAAATGCCCCGGGAAAGAAACACCCTGAGCCTGCAGGCCCAGCTGGGTAGCAATCTCGATGTAGACCAGGGCCAACGTCAGCGGGATGCCGCGCCGCGTGCGCAGCACCGCAGGCAGCGAACTGTTGGCGCGGTCGTAGTAATCGTTGACATTGCCGCCGAAGCCGAGCTCCTGGAAAAAATACTGGTTCAGCAAACGCAGGCGCTGTAGCGGTGCGGCGTCGCCAGGCACCCGGCGGCACAGGCGTTCAGCCAGCGCATCAACCTGCGCCAGCACACCTTGCACATCCAGCCCGGGCTCGTCGTCCTGATCCACAGCCACAACCGCTTCCAGGACGGGAAAGCTGGCGTCTTCTGACACCAACGCAGCGAAGTAATCGAGCGCGCTGGGGGATTCAAATTGCATCGGGCTGACCATCTGCGGCAGTGTAGGTCAGGCCCGGCGCATCAAATCGCGCGGCCGCAGGCCACAGGCTGCCAGCACGGCGACGTAGCAAGCGGCCACGCCGAGCAGCACCAGTGCCAGCGCACCTGCGCGCTGGCCAGCGTGGCTTTGCAGGGCGATCCAGTCGATACGCCAGGCAGCCCACGCCAGCGCTGCACCCAGCACGGCGTTGGCGACCAGTACCCGCCAAGCGAACGCACCCCAGCCGGGACACGGCCGGTAGGTACCCTGCCGCAACAGGCTCCACAGCAGGATGCCAGCGTTCGCCAAGGCGCCCAGGCTGATCGACAAGGCCAGGCCGGTATGACCCAGCACAGGCACCAAAGCAATGTTCATCAGCTGCGTGGCAATGAGCACGCCAATCGCGATGCGCACCGGCGTTCGCACGTCTTGCCGCGCGTAAAACGCCGGCGCCAACACCTTGATCGCGACGATGCCCAGCAGGCCCACGCCGTAGCCCTGCAGAGCGCGGGCGGTCATGGCCACATCTGCTGCAGAGAACTTGCCATAGTGGAAAAGCACGGCCGTCAAACCTGTGGCGAAGATCAGTAAGGCCAACGCACACGGCAAGGCCAGCAGAAGCACCAGACGCAAACCCCAGTCCAGCATGTCCGAATAGCCGGCCGCGTCGTCGCGCGCTCGCGCTGCCGCCAACTGCGGCAACAGCACCGAACCCATCGCCACGCCCAGCAGGGCCGTGGGAAATTCCATCAACCGGTCGGCGTAAGTCAGCCAAGACACCGCGCCGACCGCCACGTGGGTGGCAATCTGGGTGTTGATCAGGAGCGAAATCTGCGCCACAGAAACACCCAACAACGCGGGTGCCATCTGGCGCAGGATTTGGCCGACGCCAGGGTGATGCCAGGCAGCTGCGATGGCGCTTGGCAGCCAGCCGATGCGCGGCGCACAACCGATGGCGGCCAACGCCGGCAACTGCACGGCGGCCTGCAGCAGACCACCCAGCATCACGCCGCCCGCCAGCGCGTAAACCGGCTCCACTCCGAATGCCGCCATGCGCGGCACGCCCCACCAGGCGGCGGCGATCACGGACAGATTCAGCAGCACCGGGGTGATGGCAGGGACGGCGAATTGCCGCCACGTGTTCAGCACCCCGGCCGATAAAGCTACCAGTGACATGAAGCCGATGTAAGGGAACATCCAGCGCGTCATGACCACGGCAGCGTCAAAGCGTTCCAGTCCCGAACCCATCATCCAGACCAGGATGGGTGCGCCCGCGACGCCCGCCGCGCAAATCAACAGCAGCGCCCAGCTCAGCACCGTGGCCACGGCGTCAATCAAGCTGCGCGTCGCTTCGTCGCCATCGCGCTCGCGGGTGGCTGCCAACAATGGCACGAAGGCCTGCGAAAACGCACCCTCGGCAAACAAGCGGCGAAACAAGTTCGGTATGCGGAAGGCAACGTTGAATGCGTCGGTTATGCCGCTGGCACCAAACGCCGCTGCCACCAGCTGTTCACGGACCAACCCCGTTACCCGGGACAGCAGGGTCAGCAGCGAAACGATGGAAGCGGCTTTCAACAAATTCACACCACATTATAGAAAGCAGCGCTCACCTGATCTGGACACCCCACTTCACCGTGCTACACTTGAAAAACTTTGCACCTTATGAAAAAACCTCTGTACAAGCATGGCCACCTCGTCTAAAGCTAAGAAGAAAACTGTTCGTCTCGCTTCGGGTTTGAAGCGCGCCCGTCAGGACATTGCACTGAACGCTGCAAATACGTCGCTGCGCTCGCACTTCCGCACTGTGGTGAAGAACGTCGTCAAGGCCGTCACTGGCGGTGACAAAGCGAAGGCTGCTGAAACCTTCAAGTCCGCGCAAAGCGTGATCGACTCGGTTGCCGACAAGGGCATCTTCCACAAAAACAAAGCCGCTCGCCTGAAGAGCCGTTTGTCCGCCAAGGTGAAGGCCCTGGCACTCGCCGCCTGAAGCAGCTGTCTCTCGCTGAAGATGAAGAGCCCGCAGCAGCGGGCTTTTTTTATGGCAGCTGCACTTCCAGCACCGTCAACTGGTTATCCCGCGCAAAGTTCATGACAAAGTCCCAGGCCATGGGCTCGATGCCCTTCAGCGCTTCGCTGACCAACACGCACTTCACGCCATCGACCACCTGCGGCATGCAATACGGCGAATAGCCAATGTAGGCCCCGATGCCCCCGGCTCCGCCGGCCGGGCGGAAACTGGACATTGCACCGGCCAAGCGCTCGGACCAGTCGCTGGGTCGGAAGGTACGGCCCTCGGCGGTCACGCCGCGGATGGTGAATTGACGGGGCTTCTGATGAATCATCGGTGACGGTACGGCCCCGTGGTCCGCCGTTGGAAGCAGGAACAGCGGCCTTATCTGCGAGCCGCGCAGAGCGTTGATTGTGCCTCGTGTTTGCTGCGCCGCAGCATGCATGGTAGAGCTCAAGGTGGACGGGATCCCCGTTGCATCGACCTCCGGCCACCCCCCCTTTAGAATCAGCGCTCGCCGGACCGTGATGAAGCTGACTGAATCGAAGCGTCGCAAACCGGCTTTTTGTTCTGGGTCATTGAGAGGAAACGCCAGATGAACGCACCCGAACGCGCGATATGTGCCGCTGTCGCCCGGCCGATGCCGCATGTGATGAACACCTACGGCCGTCTGCCCATCGCCCTGGTGCGTGGCCAAGGCGCCTGGGTATGGGACAGTCAAGGGCGACGTTATCTCGACGGCCTGGGCGGGATTGCAGTAAACACGCTGGGGCACAACCATCCGAAGCTGGTGCCGGCGCTGCAAGAGCAGCTGGCCACGATGATCCATTGCAGCAATTACTACGAAGTACCGCTGCAGGAAGCCCTGGCCGCAAAGCTGTGCGAACTGTCGAATTTGTCGCTGGCTTTTTTCTGCAACTCAGGGCTGGAAGCCAACGAGGGTGCGCTGAAGATCGCGCGCAAATTCGGCCACGACAAAGGCATCGAACGGCCCGAAATCATCGTCTACGAAAAGGCCTTCCACGGCCGCAGCATCGCCACGCTGTCGGCCACCGGCAACCCCAAGGTGCAGGCCGGTTTCGGGCCGCTGGTGGAGGGTTTCGTACGCGTGCCGCTGAACGATCTGGCAGCCGTCGAGCACCAAGCCCGCACCAACCCAAATGTGGTGGCGGTTTTCCTGGAAGTCATCCAGGGCGAAGGCGGCATCAACGCCAGCAGCAGCAGCTACCTGCAGGGTCTGCGCCAAATCTGCGACGCCAGCGACTGGCTGCTGATGCTGGACGAGGTGCAGTGCGGCCTCGGCCGCACCGGCAAATGGTTCGCGCACCAATGGGCCGGCATCCTGCCCGATGTGATGCCGCTGGCCAAGGGCCTGGGTTCGGGCGTGCCGATCGGCGCTATCGTTGTCGGGCCCAAGGCTGCAAACGTGCTGGGCCCGGGCAACCACGGCACCACTTTCGGCGGCAACCCGCTGGCCATGCGGGCAGGGGTCGAAACCATACGCATCATGGAAGAAGACGGGCTGCTGGCGAATGCCGCCACGATTGGCGGCGTGCTGATGAACGCGCTGAGGGCTGAACTGCAAGGCCTGCCCGGCGTGCTGGACTTCCGTGGCGCGGGGCTGATGATCGGCATCGAACTCGATCGGCCCTGCGGCGCCTTGCTGGGCCGCGCGGCGGAAGCCGGCTTGATGATCAGCGTGACCGCCGACCGTGTCATTCGTCTGCTGCCGCCGCTGATCCTGAACGCTGAAGAAGCGCGCCAGATCGCGGCCATCCTGTGCCCGCTGGTAAAGGCCTTCCTTGCCGAACCGGCATGAAGCCAGGCGCGTCGCTGATGAAGCATTACCTGCAGTTCAAGGACCTGCGCGCCGAGGAGTACGCCTACCTCTTCGAGCGCACACGCATCATCAAGACGCGCTTCAAGAACTACGAGCGCTACCAGCCGCTGGTCGACCGCACGCTGGCCATGATCTTCGAGAAAGCCAGTACGCGCACGCGCGTCAGCTTCGAGGCCGGCATGTACCAGATGGGCGGCAGCGTGGTGCACCTGACCACCGGCGACAGCCAGTTGGGCCGTGCCGAACCCGTGGAAGACAGCGCCCGGGTGATCAGCCGCATGACCGACATCGTGATGATCCGCACCTACGAGCAAACCATGATCGAGCGCTTCGCCGCGCATTCGCGCGTGCCGGTCATCAACGGGCTGACCAACGAATACCATCCTTGCCAGATCCTGGCTGATGTGTACACCTACATTGAGCAGCGCGGCGACATCCGGGGCAGGGTCGTGGCCTGGGTCGGTGATGGCAACAACATGGCCAACACCTGGCTGCAGGCGGCCGAGATCCTGGGCTTCACCGTGCACGTCAGCACCCCCAGCGGCTACGAGGTGGACGCCAAGGTGGCAGGCATCCGCTGCAGCGACTGCTTCAAGGTCTTCAACCACCCGATGCAAGCCTGCGAAGGCGCCCACCTGGTGACCACCGACGTGTGGACCAGCATGGGCTACGAGGCCGAAAACGAAGAGCGCCGCAAGGCCTTCGTCGATTGGTGCGTGGACGAAGAAATGATGGCCATGGCCCAGCCCGACGCGCTGTTCATGCACTGCCTGCCGGCGCACCGTGGTGAAGAGGTGACAGCGGGCGTCATCGACGGCCCGCAGAGCGTGGTCTGGGACGAGGCCGAGAACCGGCTGCACGTGCAGAAGGCGTTGATGGAATACCTGCTGCTCGGGCGCATCGGCTGAGCTGGCTGAGCTGGCAGGTTGCGCTGGTGCAGCGCCACCAGCGCTTCAATACGTTGATCGCCCGCCGGTGATGTCGAACACCGCGCCGGTGCTGAACGAACATTCTTCGCTGGACAGCCAGGTCACCATTGCAGCGATTTCGTCCACCTCGACAAAGCGCCCCATCGGGATCTTGCCCAGCATGTAGTCGATGTGGCTTTGCGCCATTTGCTCGAACATCGCCGTCTTCGCGACAGCCGGCGTGATCACGTTCACCAGCACGCCTTTCGTTGCCACTTCCTTGGCCAGCGATTTGGTCAGCGCCATCAAGCCCGCCTTGCTGGCGCTGTAATGGCTGGCGTTCGGGTTGCCTTCCTTGCCGGCCACGCTGGCGATGTTGACGATGCGGCCGTAGCCTTGCGCCAACATGCGCGGCACGACATGGCGGCAGGTCAGGTAAGGCGCGATCAGATTGACCTCGATGACCTGGCGCCACACCGCAGGGTCCAACTCCCAGGTGGTGCCATTGCCGCCGGTGATGCCGGCGTTGTTGACCAGGATGTCGATGCGCCCCGCGCTGGCCACGGTGCGGGCCGTGGCAGCGGCCACAGCTGCATCGTCGGTCAACTCGACCCGCTCACCGCTGACCATGCCCAGTGGTGCCAGCGCCGCGCAGGCTGCGGCCGTGCGCGCAGCGTCGATATCCCAGATCACCACCCGCGCGCCCGACTTCAACAACCGCGCCGTGGTGGCGTGGCCGATGCCTTGCGCGCCGCCGGTGACGACCGCGACGCGGTCTTTCAGGTCGATCTGGTTCATCGCTGCATTCCTTTCAGCGCGGTCGCTGTGTGGCCTTGTTCGACTTGGTCGGCGATGTATTGCCGGATGATGTCTTCGAAGTTCGACTCGGGCAGCAGGCCCAGACGCGCCGCACGGGCGGCACTGGCGCCGCGAGGCCAATTGGCGACGATGGCTGCGATGCGCTCGTCACGCTGCGGCTGCACCAGCGCCCTCACCTTCGCGCCGGCCACCGCCTCCAGCGCGTCCAGCATCTGCCGCACGGTCACGTTCAGGCCTGGCAGGTTGAGCGCGGTGCGGCCCTGGAAAGCCTCACGGCTGGCCTCGTACACGGCGATCAGGCCGTCCACCGTGCGCTGCGGCGACGACACCGGGTGCGATACGCCCAGGTCCACCGGCAGCCCCGCCGGCAGCCCCGCCAGCGGCTCGCGGATGATGCTGCTGAAGAAGGAACTCGCCGCGCCGTTGGGCTTGCCCGGACGCACGGCGACCGTCATCAGCCGCGCCGCGCGGCCGTCGATATAGCCCTTGCGGGTGTAGTCGGCCACCAGGTGTTCGCAGATCAGCTTGTGCGTGCCGTAACTGGTCTGCGGCGCGGGCAGGGTGTCGTCGGCAACCACATCGGGCAGCGGCACGGCCGGGTCGGGGCCGTAGACCGCCACCGAACTGGAGAAGACCAGGCGCGTCGGCAGGGCACCGGCTTCGGCACGCGCCCGCAGCGCGTCGAGCAAGGCGCGCGTGCTGTCCAGGTTGCTGCGCAGGCCGAGTTCGAAGTGGGCCTCGCATTCGCCCGACACGGCCGACGCGAGATGGAAGACGCCATCGAAGGCTTCGTCTTCCAGCACTGCGCATTGCGCCAGCAGCGGGCCGACACGGGCCTGCACGCGGGCATCGGCCAACAACTCGGGGCGGCCAGGCGCCTGGTCAGCAAGCACCAGTTGCGTGATGCGGCGGCCGGCCAGTTCGCCCCGCGCCAGCAACGTTTGCGCCAGCCGGGCACCGACGAAACCGGCCCCGCCAGTGATCAGGATTTTCATGCTTGGAACCCTTTTTCTAGAACAGCAATCGATGGGCCCGACCCGCGCGCGGCCCGGCTCCAGCCCTACCGGGCATTTTCTGCAGTCAGGGCTTCAGCGAAGAAGTCGGCGCTGCCGAAGTTGCCCGACTTCAGCGCCAGCCACAGTGCGCGTCCATCGGCTTGCGTCCACGGCACATCCGGGGGTGCGGGTGCGGGTGCGGGTGCAATCACGCCACCGCGCTCCAGCCGCCGTTCGCTGTGCACCAGGTGGTGGGTGGCGGCGCGTCGCGCGGCAGCTGCGTCACCGGCCACCAGCGCGTCGACGAGGGCGCGGTGTTCCTTGCGCACGGCCTCCATGAAATCGCTGCGCCGCGCTTCATTGCCGCGCGTGATGCGCATGCCTTCGCGCAAGTACTGCCCAAGAAAGCCCAGCACCAAACTGAACTGCGGATTGCCCGTGGCTTCACCGATGGCGCAGTGAAAAGCCAGATCTTCAGCCACGCCGTCGCGGCCGGCAGCCACGGCCGTGTCGATAGCCGCCAGCGCACGCCGCACAGCGGCCAGTTGCCTGCGTGTGGCGCGCTGCGCGGCCAGTGCAGCCATCTCGCCTTCCAGCACGCGGCGAAGTTCCACCACCTGCACGACAGCTTCAACGGATGCCAACACAGCCGGGTCGAAGGCCAGTGGCTGGTGTTCCTGAGGCGGCGCCACGAAGACGCCAGAACCCTGGCGGGACACCAGCAGACCGCGCGCCTTGATGCGGTGCACGGCCTCGCGCACCACACTGCGCGACACACCGTGCTCAGCGGCCAGCGCGGCTTCGGTAAGCAGGCGGTCGCCGTTCTGCCAAGCGCCGCTTTGCATTTTCGCCGACAAGCGCGCAGCCAGCTGGTCGGCCAGCGTTTCACGGCCCAGACGGCTTGCGGGAATGGACTTCGCAACCACCATAGTTCTCAAGTTATCAGACAAATTTTATTGACCAGGGGCGGAGATTGCCCGGGGGAAAGCCCGATGGTGCGACGTTGGGCGCACCGGCTATCGTGAAAGTGTGCTCACAGCCGAAGAGGCAAGGATTCCGCATGGCCAGCGTGACGATCGCTCAGGTGAAGAAGCGCTTCGGCACAGTCGATATCCTGCACGGTGTCGACATCGCCATCCCTGACGGCTCCTTCACCGTGCTGGTCGGCCCCAGCGGCTGCGGCAAGAGCACCTTGCTGCGCATGATTGCGGGGCTGGAACAGATCAGCAGTGGCAACGTGTCCATCGGTGAGCGGCGCGTCAACGATTTGCCGCCCAAGCAACGCGACATCGCGATGGTCTTCCAGAACTACGCGCTTTACCCGCACATGACCGTGCGCGACAACATGGCGTTTTCGCTGATGCTGGCCAAGCTCGACGCGGCCACCATCGCCAGCAAGGTGGCCCGCGCCGCCGAAATACTGGGCCTGAACGATCTGCTGCAGCGCTACCCGCGTCAGTTGTCGGGCGGCCAGCGCCAGCGCGTGGCCATGGGCCGCGCCATCGTGCGCGACCCGCAGGTCTTCTTGTTTGACGAACCGCTGAGCAACCTCGACGCCAAGCTGCGCGTGGCGATGCGTACCGAAATCAAGGAACTGCACCAGCGCTTGAAGACCACCAGCATCTACGTCACCCACGACCAGATCGAGGCGATGACGATGGGCGACCAGATCGTGGTGATGAAGGACGGCCGCATCGAACAAACCGGCAGCCCGCTGGAGCTGTACGACCGCCCGGCCAACCTGTTCGTGGCCGGCTTCATCGGCAGCCCGGCGATGAACTTCCTGCCGGCCACGCTGCGCCGCAATGGCGGTCCTGCCACGGTGGAGTTCAGCGACGGCACGCGCCTGCCCGCACCGTCGTCGATCAGCCAGGGCAGCGAAGGCGGCGACGGTCAGCCGGTGATATTCGGCACGCGGCCCGAACACCTGACCTTGGGCGACGGCGGCGCGGCCGGCACCAGTATCGCCACACAAGTGAAAGTGGTGGAGCCCACCGGCGCCGACACCTTCGTGGCCTGTCGCCACGGCACCCGCGAGCTGTCGGTGGTCTTCCGCGACCGCCATGCGTTCGCGCCCGGCAGCACCATCCATTTGCAGCCCGACATCACCCGGGCGCACTTGTTCGACGCGGCCTCCGGTCGTCGTCTTGCGGCTTGAACTTCCGACCCCGGCCGCCCACCACCCCCAAAGCAGGAGACTCCGATGAACGACTTCAACCGCCGCCGCTTTCTGGAAGGCACCGCAGGCGTTGCAACCACCGCAGCCACCACCGGGCTGATCGGCACCGGTGCCGTGTTCGCACCCACTGTTGTCCAAGCCCAGACCATCGCCTTCAAGCCCGAAAAGGGGGCCAAGTTGCGCGTGTTGCGCTGGAGCCGTTTCGTGCAGGGCGACATCGACGCCTACATGGTCAACGTCAAGAAGTTCACCGAGAAGACCGGCATCGAAGTCCGGGTGGACAACGAAGGCTGGGAAGACGTGCGCCCCAAGGCCGCCGTCGCAGCCAACACCGGCGCGGGTCCGGACATCATCTTGTCCACGAATGACGACGCCAACCTCTACCCCGAGAAGCTGCTCGACGTGACGGACCTGGCCGAATACCTGGGCAAGAAATACGGCGGCTGGTACCCAGCGGTGGAAGCCTATCTGCGTCCCGACGGCAAGAAGTGGCTGGGGCTGGGCCTAGGTGCTGCCGGCTCGTATGTGGTCTACCGCCAAAGCATGGTCAAGGCCGCCGGCTTTGACGCCATTCCAAAAGATACCGCCGGCTTCCTGGCTTTGTACAAGGCGCTGAAGGAAAAAGGCACCCCCGGCGGCATGGCGCTGGGCAATGCCACCGGCGATGGTCTGTGGTGCAACTGGCTGATGTGGTCACACGGCGGCATGCTGGTCGACAAGAACAACAAGGTCGTCCTCGACAGCCCCGAGACCATCAAGGCGCTGGAGTACGGCAAAGAGCTGTACGCCACCTTCATTCCGGGCACGCTGAGCTGGCTGGACCCGAACAACAACAAGGCCTTCCTCGACGGCCAGATCAGCATCACCAACAACGGCATCTCAATCTACTACGCGGCCAAGAATTCCAAAGACGACAAGGTCAAGGAAATTGCGGCCGACATTCAGCATGCCGCTTTCCCCATTGGCCCCGTGGGTGTGCCCACCGAGTCGCACCTGTTCTTCAACCAGATGGTGATGAAGCACACCAAGTACCCGCAGGCAGCGAAAGAGTTCTTGCGCTTCATGATGGAGCAAGAACAGTTCGAACCCTGGCTGACGGGTGCCGGCGGCTACATCGCACAACCACTGCGGGCCTACGAAAAGGCGTCGATCTGGACCGTCGATGCCAAGCACACGCCCTACCGCGACGGCGTGAAAAGCATGCGGCCTGCGGGTTACGCCGGCAAGCTGGGCTACGCCTCGGCAGGGGCTGCGGCCGACTTCATCGTCGTCAACATGGTGGCCGAGGCGGTCAGCGGTTCCAAGACGCCAAAGGAAGCCGCCGAGCGCGCGCAAAAGCGCGCCGAGCGGTACTACAAGGTCTGAACAACATGACCCCCCGAGCTCGCTGGCGCTCGCACCCCCCCAAGGGGGCCGTCCGTCAACGGCCCGGCAAAGCCAGTTCCGCGGCGGGAAGCTTGGGGAATGCAAATGCTTGAGCGCCTCCAGAACAACAAGAACGCGCTCGGGCTGCTGTTCATGCTGCCCGCCGCCGCCTTCCTGCTGCTGTTCCTGACCTACCCGCTGGGCCTGGGCACCTGGCTGGGCTTCACCGACGCCCGGCTCGGTCGGCCGGGCAGCTGGGTGGGCTTGGAGAATTACGAGTTCCTGTGGGGCGACAGCGTCACGCAGCTGGCGTTGTTCAACACCCTTTTCTACACCACGCTGGCCAGCGTATTGAAGTTCGTGCTGGGCCTGTGGTTGGCCGTTTTGCTGAACAAGGACCTGCGGCTGAAGACCTTCTTCCGCGCCGTCATCCTGCTGCCCTACATCGTGCCCACGGCGCTGTCGGCGATTGCCTTCTGGTGGATCTACGACTCACAGTTCTCCATCGTGTCGTGGTCGCTGATGAAGCTGGGCCTGATCGACCACTACATCGACTTCCTGGGTGACCCATGGAACGCCCGCCTGGCAACGGTGTTCGCCAACGTGTGGCGCGGCGTGCCCTTCGTGGCCATCACACTGCTGGCCGGCCTGCAGACGATTTCGCCGTCGTTCTACGAAGCCAGCGCCATCGACGGTGCAACACCGTGGCAGCAGTTTCGCTACGTCACGCTGCCGCTGCTGACGCCCATCATTGCGGTGGTGATGACTTTCTCGGTGCTGTTCACCTTCACCGACTTCCAATTGATTTACGTCTTGACGCGCGGCGGCCCGCTGAACGCCACCCACCTGATGGCCACGCTTTCGTTCCAGCGCGCCATCAACGGTGGCGCGCTCGGCGAGGGCGCGGCCATCGCGATTGCCATGGTGCCCTTCCTGCTGGCGGCCATCATGTTCAGCTTCTTCGGGTTGCAGCGCCGGGCCTGGCAACAAGGCGGAAAGGACCAATGAGCGTCAAACCTGATGCCGACATGGGGGGCATGGGCTACCTCGACACCGTCCAGCGCAAGCTGCTGATCACCTACCTGCCGCTGGCCATCTTCCTGTTCGTGCTGCTGTTCCCGTTCTACTGGATGGTCATCACCTCGGTGAAACCCGACCAAGAACTGCTCAGTCGCGACGGCAACCCATTTTGGGTGGTGGCGCCGACGCTGGCGCACTTCAAGAAGTTGCTGTTCGACACGGCCTACCCGGAATGGTTGTGGAACACCGTGCTGGTGTCGGTGGTGGCCACCGGCTTCTCGCTGTTCGCCTCGGTGCTGGCGGCTTATGCCATCGAGCGTTTGCGTTTTCGCGGCGCCAAGCAGACCGGGCTGGCGATCTTCCTGGCCTACCTGGTTCCGCCCTCCATCCTGTTCATCCCGCTAGCCGCCATCATCACCAATCTGGGTCTTGCCGACACGAGATGGGCGCTGATCCTGACCTACCCGACCTTCCTGATCCCTTTCAGCACCTGGCTGTTGATGGGCTACTTCCGCAGCATCCCGTTCGAGCTGGAAGAGTGCGCGCTGATCGACGGTGCGACGCGTTGGCAGATCCTCATCAAGATTGTGTTGCCGCTGGCCGTGCCGGGCTTGATTTCCGCCGGCATCTTCGCCTTCACGCTGAGCTGGAACGAGTTCATCTACGCACTGACCTTCATCAGCAGCTCAGAGAACAAGACGGTGCCGGTGGGCGTGGTGACGGAATTGGTCGAGGGCGACGTCTACCACTGGGGCCCGCTGATGGCCGGCGCACTGTTCGGCTCATTGCCGGTGGCCTTCGTGTATTCCTTTTTCGTCGACCACTACGTGTCGGGGCTGACCGGCTCGGTGAAGGAATAGCGCAGCCCGCTCAACGTTGCGGCGGCGCTTTCAATTTCGACGCCGGCTGCCTCAACGACGGCAACTTGCGCCGACTGGCCAGCACCTGTTCGATGTCGACCTGCGCCGATTCAATCAACTTGAGCACGGCACGCTCGGCCTTCAACGGCGACTTCACCAGAACGGCTTCCAGCACGGCCTTGTGGCGCGGCAGCGAAAGCGCCGGCCCATCAACCCGCGCGCTGGACAAATCGAAGCTGGTACGCAACGGCGCGCTCAGTGCCTGCCCCATCTGCATCAGCAGGCGGTTGCCGCTGGCACGCAGCAGGCCGTGGTGGAAGGCAAGGTCGCTTACGACATCGTCGCCACCGTGTGCCACGGCGTCCTGCATGCCGGCGTAAGCGGCCGTCAGGCCGCTGCATCAGCGGGCGTGGCGCGTTCACCTCGGCATCGAACAGGTTCCACTGTGCAGCCGGGAGCACTCGCGTGCCGACCCTGGGCCAGGTGCTGAGCAGGCCTTTGGCCGCCAGCGACTTGATGGCTTCGCGCACTAGCGTTCGTGCACCCGTGGGCTTTGCGGGTGGCGGTTGCCTCCGCGCTTTTTGGCGCAGCAGTGGCAGCTGATTCGGGGGTTGTCGGTACGGCGCGGCTCAGGAACGAACGAAGGCGGTGACCAGCGGCTGGTCGCCCAGTTGCCGACTGCAGTGCCCGTGCCATTGCGGGTCGAAGGTGGCGCCAGTCGGCAGCACGTCGGCCGAATAGAAATGCTGCCCGGGGCCGAAGACACGGTGCGTGCCGTCCTGCAGACCGATCTCCATCTGCCCTTGCAGGATGAAGACCCATTGCGGCTCGCCGGTGCAATGGAAATCGCTGCAAAAACCGACCGGGCTTATGCGCAGTTGCAAGCCACCGCTGGGCATCAGCGGCGACAGCCGCGCCTGCGGTTTGCCCTCGCACAGTTCGATCAGTGATTCACGGAAGCATGCGCGGCCGTCGGCTGCGGTGATCATGATGATTTGGGTGAAGACCATGGTGTGATGGTTACAGGGTGGCCGTCATCCCCCCGTCCACCACCAGCACATGGCCGTTGACGTAGCAGGCCGCGTCGCTGGCCAGGAATACGACGGCCGGGGCGAGATCTTTCAGTTCACCCCATCGGCCCACCGGCGTGTGGCCGGTGATCCAGGCGGTGGCCATCTCGTCGTTGGCCAGCGGCGCGGTCAACTCGGTCTTGAAGTAGCCCGGCGCGAGGCCGTTGACCGTGATGCCGTGCGGCGCCAGATCCACCGCCATGCCCTTGGTCAACATCTTCAGGCCGCCCTTGCTGGCGGCGTAGGCGGTGGCGCCCGGGCGCGTGATCTCGCTCATCACCGAGCACACGTTGATGATGCGGCCGGCCCGGCGCACCAGCATGCAACGTGCCACGACCTGCCCGACGGTGTAGGCGCTGTCGAGGTTGGTGGACAGCACGGCGCGCCAGTCGGCAGCGCTGGCGTCCTGGAAAAGGCCGCGCCGCGCGATGCCGGCGTTGTTGACAAGGACGTGGATGGGGCCGACGCTGGATTCGATGTCGGCCACGGCCGCGCCCACGGCGGCACTGTCGCAGACATCGAACACGCGTTGGTGGACCTGCAGGCCTTCGTCCGCCAAGGTCTGGTGCGCGACCTGAAGGCGGGCTGCGTCGCGGCCGTTGAGCACCACCGTGGCACCGACCTGCGCCAGCCCGCGGGCCAGCGCGAGGCCGATGCCGGTGGATGAGCCCGTGACCAAGGCCACTCGGCCGTCAAGGCGAAAGGTCAATGCGTCGATCGTCGGCTGGCCTGTAGGGGGTTTTACGGCTGCCGTTGCAATCATCACACCATAGTATTCCCGGCGGCCGAGGCCTTGGCACCGGGAAAGCCAGCAGCCCGCTGACTGCCAACCCCAAGCCCAACCCGAGCGCCGCTATGTCCCACAGCAAATCCGACAGCAAATCCGACAGCAAATCCCGCCCGCCAGCCCGCAAACGGCCCGAAGACCTGCGCAGCCAACAGTGGTTCGGCCGGCAGGACCGCGACGGCTTCGCTTACCGCAGTTGGGTCAAGGGCAAGGGCGTGCCGCACGACCAGTTCGACGGCCGGCCGGTCATCGGCATTTGCAACACCTTCAGCGAATTGACGCCCTGCAATTCGCACTTCCGCACGCTGGCCGAGCAGGTCAAGATCGGCGTCTACGAAGCCGGTGGCTTCCCGCTTGAATTTCCGGTGATGAGCCTGGGCGAAACGCTGCTGCGGCCCACGGCCATGCTCTACCGCAATCTCGCCAGCATGGACGTGGAAGAAAGCATCCGCGGCAACCCCATCGACGGCGTGGTGCTGCTGATGGGCTGCGACAAGACCACGCCCGCGCTGCTGATGGGCGCGGCCAGCGCCGACTTGCCGACCATCGGCGTCAGCGGCGGGCCGATGCTGAACGGCAAGTGGCGCGGGCAGGAACTCGGCAGCGGCACTGGCCTGTGGAGCATGAGCGAACAGGTGCGCGCCGGCACGATGAAGCTACAAGACTTCTTCGAGGCCGAAAGCTGCATGCACCGCAGCCACGGCCACTGCATGACGATGGGTACGGCCAGCACCATGGCGTGCATGGTCGAAGCGCTGGGTGTCGGCCTGCCCGGCAACGCGGCCTACCCCGCTGTCGACGGCCGGCGCAATGTGCTGGCGCGGCAGGCCGGGCGCCGCATTGTCGAAATGGTTCACGTGGACCAGAAGCTGTCCTCCATCCTGACCCGCGAGGCCTTCGAGAATGCTGTTCGGACGCTGGCGGCCATCGGCGGCAGCACGAACGCGGTGATCCACCTGATCGCCATCGCGGGCCGCCTGGGCGTGCCGCTGTCCATCGACGACTTCGACCGCCTGGGCAGCGCCCTGCCCTGCCTGGTGAACCTGCAGCCCAGCGGCCAGTTCCTGATGGAAGACTTCTGCTACGCCGGCGGCTTGCCAGCGGTGATGCAGGCGATTTCGACGGTGCTGCACCTGGACGCGGTCACCGCCAACGGCTGCACCGTCGGCGAGAACGTGGCCAGCGCCGAGAACTTCAATCCGTCGGTCATCAAAACGATGGCCGAGCCGTTCAAGGACAAGGCCGGCATCGCCGTGCTTCGCGGCAACCTGGCGCCGCGCGGCGCCGTCATCAAGCCCAGCGCTGCGACACCCGCGCTGATGCAGCACACCGGCCGCGCCGTCGTCTTCGAAGACAGCGACGACTTCCACGCCCGCATCGACGACGACGCGCTGGACGTCGACGAGAGCTGCATCCTGGTGTTGAAGAACTGCGGTCCCAAAGGCTATCCCGGCATGGCCGAAGTCGGCAACATGCCGCTGCCGCCCAAGGTGCTGAAGCGCGGCGTCACCGACATGGTCCGCATCAGCGATGCCCGCATGAGCGGCACCGCCTACGGCACCGTGGTGCTGCACACGGCACCCGAAGCCGCCGCGGGCGGGCCGTTGGCGGTGGTGCAGAACGGCGACCTGATCACGCTGGACGTGGCAGGGCGCAGCCTGCATCTGCATGTGGACGATGCAGAACTGGCGCGTCGGCTGGCGCTGTGGAAACCGCCGGCGCCGGCGTTATCCAGCGGCTACTGGAAGCTCTACATCGACCACGTCACGCAGGCCGACGAAGGCTGCGACCTCGACTTCCTGCGCGGCCAGCGCGGGGCCTTTGTTCCGAAGGACAACCACTGATGAAGATCGCTCTCGTCACCGGCGCCGGCAGCGGCATCGGCCGCGCTTGTGCACTGGCCCTGTTGGCCGAAGGCTGGACCGTGGCCCTGGTCGGCCGCCGCGTTGAAGCGCTGCAGGAGACCGCCACGCTGGCCCACACCCACACCCACACCCACACCCACGCCGGCAACGCGCTCCCGCTGGTCTGCGATGTCGGTGACGACACCCAAGTGACTGCCACCTTCGACGCGGTGAAGGCCCGCTACGGCCGCCTCGACCTGCTGTTCAACAACGCCGGTGGTGGCCTGGGGATGAAGACGCCCGACGAGGTGACGCCGGCCGAATGGCGGCGCATCGTCGACGTCAACCTGAACGGCGCCTTCTACTGCCTGTCGGCCGCTTTCCGGCTGATGCGCCACCAGACGCCGATGGGCGGGCGCATCATCAACAACGGCAGCATCTCGGCCTACGCGCCGCGGCCGGGCAGCATCGCGTACACGGCCACCAAGCACGCGGTCAGCGGCCTAACGCGCACGGCCGCGCTGGACGGCCGGCCCTACGACATCGCCGTCGGTCAGATCGACATCGGCAACGCCGCCAGCGAGATGACGGCACGCATGGTCAACGGTGTGCCGCAGGCTGACGGCAGCATCAAGGCCGAACCGCGCATGGACCTGTCGGCGGTCAGCGACACCTTCATGGCGATGGCCCGCCTGCCGCTATCGGCCAACGTGCTTTTCACCACCGTGATGGCCACCAAGATGCCTTTCGTGGGCCGGGGCTGAGGAGGCAGCGATGAGCAAACGACTGGCGGGCAAGACCACCTTCGTCACGGCCGCCGGCCAGGGCATCGGCCGCGCCGTGGCACTGGCTTTCGTGCGCGAAGGCGCGCGCGTCATCGCCACCGACATCAACGCCGAGGCGCTGGCCACGCTGGCCGCCGAGACGGGCTGCGTGACGCAGATGCTGGACGTGACCGATGCCGCCGCGGTGAAGGACGCCGCCGCGCACGGCCCGGTGGACGTGCTGTTCAACGGTGCCGGCTATGTCCACGCCGGCACCGTGCTGGACTGCAGCGAAGCCGACTGGGACTTCGCCTTCACGCTGAACGTGCGCTCGCAGTTCCGCCTGATCCAGGCCTTCCTCCCCGGCATGCTGCAGGCCGGCGGCGGCTCCATCATCAACATGGCCTCGGTGGCCGGCAGCATCAAGGGCGCGCCGAACCGCTTCGTCTACGGCACGACCAAGGCGGCCGTCATCGGCTTGACCAAGGCGGTGGCGGCCGACTTCATTGCGCAAGGCGTGCGCTGCAACGCCATCTGCCCAGGCACCGTGGAATCGCCGTCGCTGCGCGAACGCATTGCCGCGCAGGCCGCGGCCAGCGGGCAGACGCTGGCCCAGGTCGAGGCCGCCTTCGTGGCCCGTCAACCGCTGGGTCGCCTGGGCCATGTCGATGAAATTGCCGCGCTGGCCGTCTACCTTGCAGCCGACGAATCTGCATTCACCACCGGCACCGCCCAGGTCATCGACGGCGGCTGGTCCAACTGACGGCGCGAGCGCCTAACTTTCGAAAATCACTGACATGAAACTGCTGCGACATGGCCCGAAGGGCCAAGAGAAGCCCGGCATCCTCGACGCCCAGGGTCAGGTGCGCGACTTGAGCGCACTGATCGCCGACATCACGCCCACCACGCTGTCGCCGCCAGGTCTTGCCGCCCTGCGCGCGCTGGAACTCAACGCGCTGCCCGTCGTGCCGCAGGGCCGTCTGGCAGTGCCCTGGCGCGGCATGGGCAAGTTCATCGCCATCGGCTTGAACTACGCCGACCACGCCGCCGAATCGGGCATGCCGATCCCGAAGGAACCCATCGTCTTCTGCAAGACGACGGAATGCGCGGTCGGTGCCAACCATCCCGTCGTGTTGCCCAAGGGCTCGGTGAAGACCGACTGGGAAGTCGAACTCGGCATCGTCATCGGCAGCACCGCCCGCTATGTGTCGGAGGTCGACGCGCCACAGCACATCGCCGGCTACTGCGTGGTCAACGACGTGTCGGAACGCGAATACCAACTGGAGCGCGGTAGCCAGTGGGACAAGGGCAAGGGCTGCGACACCTTCGGTCCGGTCGGCCCCTGGTTGGTGACGAGCGACGAAGTCGGCGACCCGATGAACCTGACGATGTGGCTGGACGTCAACGGCCACCGTTACCAGAACGGCAGCACAAAGACGATGATCTTCGGGCCGGCGGCCATCGTCAGCCACCTCAGCCAGTTCATGACCCTGCGCGCCGGCGATCTGATCACCACCGGCACGCCACCGGGCGTGGGGCTGGGCGTGAAGCCGCATCCGGTCTACCTGAAGCCGGGCGATGTGATGCGGCTGGCCATCGAGAAACTGGGCGAACAGCAGCAAACGGTTCACGCCTGGGACCCGGCCTTGATCGACGGCTGACACCACAACTCCAACGATGCAAAAGAAGGACAACAACATGAGACACCGCACCACCCTGGCCGCCATGGCCACCGTCACCGTGGCCGTCGCCGCACAGGCCCAACCGCTGCCCACCGCCGCGCCAGACAGCGTGGGGATGTCGGCCGAACGCCTGCGCAACATCGACACCTTCTTCGCCCGCGAGATCGAACTGAACCGCGTGCCCGGCGCGGTGGTGGCCATCGCGCGCAACGGCAAACTCGTCTACTTCAAGGCCTTTGGTTCGGCCGACAAGGCCAAAGGCACAGCGATGTCGACCGACACGATCTTCCAGTTGGCCTCAATGACCAAGATTCAGGCCGCGGTGGGCGCGCTGGCGTTGACCGAACAAGGCAGGCTGCCACTGCAGAGCAAGTTGGCCGACTACTTCCCGGCCTTCGGCACGATGCAGGTCGGCGTGCCCACGGCCGACGGCAAATTCACCACCGAGCCGCAGAAGCGGCCGATCCTGATCCACGACCTGTTCCGCCACACCTCGGGCCTGACCTATGGCGGCCGGCCCGACGGCAGCAGCCCGATCGCCGCGCTTTGGCCCAGCGGCGGCGCGGCGCAGAACATGGGCACGTCCAGCGACTTCGCCAACGCCATCGCCAAGCTGCCGCTGGTGTACCAGCCCGGCACAGTTTTCGAATACAGCCTGTCCTTCGACGTGCTGGGTGCGGTGGTCGAAAAGGTCACCGGCAAGACGCTGGGCGGCCATTTGTCCGACACGGTGTGGAAGCCGCTGAAGATGAACGACACCACCTTTCGCCTGACGGATGCGCAGAAGGCCCGCGTGGCACGGCCCTTCCCCACCAACCCGCTGGACGGCAAGCCACAGGCCATCGCCGCCATCGACAAGGCACCCACCTTCGACTGCGCAGGCGCCTGTGCCTTCGGCACGATGGGTGACTACATCCGCTTCGGCCAGATGCTGCTCAACGGCGGCAACCTGGACGGCGCGCAGGTGCTCAGCCCGGCCACCGTGCGACTGATGACCAGCAACCACCTAGGTGCCGGCATCCAGAACCGCGTCGCTGCTGTCGAGCCGCACCGCGACGGCTACGGTTTCGGCCTGGGCGTGGCAGTGCGCCTGCAGCCGGGCCTGGCCGCGGTGCCGGGCAGCCCGGGCGAATTCAGCTGGAACGGCGCCAACGGCACCGGCTTCTTCGCCGACCCGCAAGAGCAACTGGTGGTGGCCTTCGGCACGGCGGCGCCGGGCGAGTTGCGCAAGTACTACCGCGAACAGGTGCAGGACCTGGTTTACGGCGCGCTGAGCCGCTGAACGCGCGGCCTGCGGCGAGCCCGCTCGGCAGGCCAGTCGCTGGATGGATCAGGGCAGCGGCTATTGCGGCTCAAGCTGCACGCGTTGGCCGTCCAGCACCACCGTGTCGCCGGCCCGCAGCTTGCGGCCGCGGCGGGTTTCCACCTCGCCGTTCACCTGCACCTGGCCGTCGGCAATCAACACCTTGGCGCCGCCGCCGCTGTGCGCCAGGCCGGTGGCTTTGAGCAGTGCATCCAACGTGATGTGGTCACCGCGTAGCGCGAAAAGGGTCGGTTCCATGATGCTCGATTCAATTCGCATTCAGCCGCGCACTGCGGCCATCGCGGCCAACATCCGGGCACCCAGCGCTTCGGCGACTTCGATGCCGTCGACACCGGCCGACATGATGCCGCCGGCATATCCGGCACCCTCGCCGGCGGGGTACAGGCCGGCCACGTTGAGGCTTTGAAAGTCCCTGCCACGATTAATGCGCAGCGGCGATGAGGTGCGTGTCTCCACGCCCGTCAGCACGGCATCAGGCATCGCGAAGCCCTTGATCTGGCGCTCGAAAGCGGGCAGTGCTTCGCGGATCGCCGCCAGCGCGTAGCCGGGCAGACTGGGGCGCTTCGCGTCGTTCAGATCGGTCAGCGTCACGCCCGGTCGGTAAGACGGCTGCACGCTGCCCAGCACGACTGAAGGCCGGCCCTTGATGAAGTCGCCGACCAGTTGCCCGGGCGCCCGGTAGCCACCGCCTCCCAGTTCGAAGGCCCGGGACTCCCAGACACGCTGGAAGGCCATGCCGTCCAGCGGGCTGACGGGGCCGTCGCCGGCGGTCTGGCGGTAGTCCTGCGGACTGATGCCCACGACGATGCCGGCGTTGGCGTTGCGCTCGTTGCGGCTGTACTGGCTCATGCCATTGGTGACCACGCGTTCCGGCTCTGAGGTTGCTGCGACGACCGTGCCACCGGGGCACATACAAAAGCTGTAGACGCTGCGGCCGTTCTTCGCGTGGTGCACCAGCTTGTAGTCGGCCGCGCCGAGGATGGGGTTGCCGGCCGCCGGGCCGAAGCGCGCGGCGTCGATCAGGCTTTGCGGGTGTTCGACGCGAAAGCCCACCGAAAATGGCTTGGCTTCCATCTGCACGCCGCGCGCATGCAGCATCGTGAAGGTGTCGCGAGCGCTATGGCCCAGCGCCAGCACCACATGCTCGGCCTCGATTTCCTCGCCGCTGGCCAGTGTCAAACCGCGGATCGCAAGGGTGCGGACGCCGTCGGCGCCCGCGGGTCTCGCTTCGATGCGCACGTCCACGACCTGCTGCTGGAACCGGATCTCGCCGCCCAGCGCCACGATGTCGGCGCGCATCTTCTCGATCACGCTGACCAGCCGAAAGGTGCCGATATGCGGCTTGCTGACGACGAGGATTTCCTCCGGCGCGCCGGCCTTGACGAATTCCGTCAGCACCTTGCGCGTCAGGTGGCGCGGGTCACTGATCTGGCTCCACAGCTTGCCGTCGCTGAAGGTGCCGGCGCCGCCTTCGCCAAACTGCACGTTCGACGTCGGGTCGAGCACGCCCTGCCGCCACAGGCCCCAGGTGTCCTTGGTCCGCATGCGCACTTCCTTGCCGCGTTCCAGCACGATGGGCGCCAGACCCATCTGGGCCAGCACCAGCGCCGCGAACAGGCCGCACGGGCCGAACCCCACCACCACCGGACGGCCGCGCTGCGCAGCGCGGAAATCAGTGGGCGCGTGGCCGACGAACCTGTAGCGCGTGTCGGGCGACGGCCGGATGTGCGGGTCACCGGCCACAAGCGCCAACACCGCCAACAGCGCGCGCTCGTCGCCAAGCTCGCAGTCGATGGTGTAGACGAGCTGCACCGCCGTCTTCTTGCGCGCGTCGTAAGCACGGCGGAAAACTGTGTAGGCGGTCAGCGCGGCGTCCGCGATACCCAGGCGGTCTACGACAGCGAGCCGCAACGCGGCCTCATCGTGGTCCAGGGGCAGCCGAAGCTCAGTAATCCGCAGCATGCTGTATTCCGACCAAACCCCGCCGCGCAACCGGCTCTGCTGGGCCGTCAGCGGAGGGGCCCAGGGATCTGCAGGGGCCCTCGACAGGGCTCGGGGGGGTAGCGAGGAGTAGCGGGGGGGGGGTAGCAGGAAGTAGCAGGCGGTGGCGAGCTTGGGGGCCTGCGTTCAGCCGCCTTTCTTGGGACGCTTGCCCGGGTTCTTCTTCGAACGCGTGTGCGAGCCACGCTCCAGGCTGATCTTCTGGCCTTTGGGCGCCGTGTGGGTCACGCCGATCGGGGCGGCGGGACGCGGGGTGGCCTTGCGGTCGGCTTCGGTGACGATCTTGTTGCCCATCTGTGGCTCCGGTTCAAACAAAGCCTTGGATTAGGCCACAACCTGCAACCAGCGGTCTTTTCAGCGCCCCTCGAAGGTGTTGCACTGCTTCACGCTGCCACTGTCCAGACCACGCTTGAACCAGCTGACACGCTGCTGGCTGCTGCCGTGCGTGAAGCTCTCGGGCACCACGCTGCCCCGGGCCTTGCGTTGCAGCGTGTCGTCGCCGATCTGCGAGGCTGCGTTCAGCGCCTGCTCGACATCGCCCTGCTCAAGCCAGCCCTTGCCCTGCTGCGAGTGGAAGGCCCAGACGCCGGCCAGGCAGTCGGCCTGCAGTTCGACGCGCACCGACATCGCGTTGCCCTGGGCTTCGCTCTGCCTGGAACGCTGCGCATCGACCTTACCGGTGATGCCCATCAGGTTCTGCACATGGTGGCCGACCTCGTGCGCGATGACATAGGCCTTGGCGAAGTCACCGGGTGCGCCCAGCCGCTGGCTCAGCGTGTCAAAGAAGGCCAGGTCGATGTAGACGTCGCTGTCACCCGGGCAGTAAAACGGCCCCATCGCCGTCTGCCCGGTGCCGCAGGCGGTGCGCGTGGCCCCACGAAAGATCACCAGCTTGGGCACGCGGTAAGTGCCGCCGGCGGCCTGGAAAACCTGGCCCCAGACCTTCTCGGTGTCGCGCAGCACCACGCTGGCGAACTGCGCCGACTTGTCGGCGGCTGGCGGCCGGTGGGCAGCGGGCGGTGCTTGCTGCTGCGTCACCGAGGCACCGCCGCCGTTGCCGCTGAGCAAGCCCAGCACGGTCAGCGGGTTGATGCCGAACACCCAGCCTGCCACCAACGCGACGGCGATGCTGCCCAGGCCGATGTTGCGCCCGCCCAGCAGTCCGCCGATGCCGCCGCCACCGCCACCGCCACCGCCACCCTGGTCACGGCGGTCTTCGACGTTGTCGCTTTGTTCCTGGCCTTCCCACTTCATGCGCGTCTCCGGTCGAACGTCTAGTCAGGTTTACGGCCCGGGCTGCAATCCAGGCATCAAGCTCGCGGCAAGGTCACGCCGCGCTGGCCCTGGTATTTGCCGCCCCGATCCTTGTAGCTGGTCTCGCAGACCTCGTCGCTCTCGAAGAACAGCACCTGAGCGCAGCCTTCCCCAGCGTAAATCTTGGCCGGCAGTGGAGTTGTGTTGCTGAACTCCAGCGTCACGTAGCCTTCCCATTCGGGTTCGAAGGGCGTGACGTTGACGATGATTCCGCACCGCGCGTACGTGCTCTTGCCCAGGCAGATGGTCAGCACATTGCGCGGGATGCGGAAATACTCCAGCGTGCGCGCCAACGCGAAGCTGTTCGGTGGGATGACGCACACATCCTTGTTGATGTCGACGAAGCTGTTCTGGTCAAAATTCTTCGGGTCCACCACGGTGCTGTGGATGTTGGTGAAGACTTTGAACTCTGGCGCACAGCGGATGTCGTAGCCGTAGCTGCTGGTGCCGTAGCTGACGATTTTTTCGCCGGCCGCGTTCAGCCGCACCTGGCCGGGTTCGAAGGGTTCGATCATGCCGTGCTGTTCAGCCATCCGGCGTATCCACTTGTCGCTCTTGATCGTCACGTGCTGCACTCCCGGTTTACCGCAGATTCTAGGAGGCAGCCCGCACCCACCTGGTGGCCGGTCTGCGCTAGGATGAAACGCGAAGGAGACCCGTCATGGCCACACCGTTCCGCTCTGCGCTCACGCTGCTCGGCCAGTACGCCGAATACCACCGCGACAGGCGCAACATCGTCACCCACTTCTTCGGCGTGCCAATGATTGTGTTCGCCGTCGGCGTGCTGCTGGCTGCGTTGCACGTTGTCGTGGGCGGTTTCGAAGTGACCGCCGCCTGGCTGGTCTTCGCTGCCGTGGCGCTGTGGTACCTGAGCCGCGGCCACCTGGGTATCGGCCTGGCGACTTCCCTGGGGGTAGGTCTGCTGATGGTTCTGGCGCACCGCGCCAGCCAGGGACCGTTCGGGCAGTGGATGGCCTGGTGGCTGGGCTGCTTCGTGGTGGGCTGGATCATCCAGTTCATCGGCCATTACTACGAAGGCCGGAAGCCCGCCTTCGCCGATGACCTGGTCGGGCTGCTGGTGGGCCCGATGTTCGTGGTGCTGGAAGCGCTGGCGCCACTGGGGCTGTTCAAGAGTTTGATGGCCGATGTGGAGCGCCACGCCGGCCCGACACACCTGCGCGACCTGGCGCATCCGGCCACGCGTTGATGACGGCGGCGGGTGGCGGTGAACGGCGCGCCCACCTGCCCACGCACCTGCTCACGCACCTGCCCACCCAACTTACGTCTCGAATGTCGAGTCAGGGTTTGGCGTCGGGAAAGAAAGCCTGCTCGCCACCAACCCTGTAGCTGGCAATGACGCCCTGCCCGCCCGGCGACGTCACCCAGTCCGCAAAGGCCTGCGCCAGCGCGGCCTTGACATGCGGATGGCGCGCGGGGTCGACCACCATTACGCCGTAGGGGTTAGAAAGCGTACGGTCGCCTTCCACCAGCACCTTCAGCCCACCCCGGTTCTTGAAGTTCAACCAGGTGCCGCGGTCGCTCAGCACATAAGCGTTGCTGGCCGATGCGATATTCAGCGCCGGCCCCATGCCGCAACCGCAGGCCTGGTATCCCGCTGGCTTGGCCGCCGCCGGGTCGATGCCGGCCAGCTTCCATAGGCGCAATTCAGCGGCATGCGTGCCGCTCTTGTCGCCGCGCGAGATGAAAGCAGCACCCTCGCGGCCGATCTTCTTCAGCGCCGCCGCGATGTCCTTGCCCTGCGTATTCGCCGGGTCGCCAACCGGGCCGACGAGCACGAAATCGTTGTACATCACCGGCCGCCGCTGTTTCGACCAGCCCTCGGCGACGAACTTCTCTTCAGCCACCGTGTCGTGCACGAACACCGCATCGGCGTCGCCCCGGCGGGCCGTGTCCAGCGCCTGCCCGGTGCCCACCGCGACTACGCGCACGTCGATGCCTGAAGCCGCCTTGAAAGCAGGCAGCAGGTGCGCGAACAGGCCCGATTGCTCGGTGGAGGTGGTCGAGGCCAGCGTGATGAACTTGTCCTGCGCGTGGCCGGCAGACGCCGCGCCCAGACCCGCCAACACCGCTGCGAACAGCAGCATCCGTCTCACTGTCAGACCAACTTGCAACATCATCGCCATGGCAATTCACCTTTGAGAAATTGCGCGGCCTCGGGAGGCAGCGCGTCATGGAAGAAACGGCTCACCGGCAGGTCGACGACCAGCCGGCCGCCTTCGAGGTACAGCACCCGCGTCGCCAGACGCTTGGCCTGACCCAGGTTGTGCGTGCTCATCACCACCGTCACGCCCTCGGCGGCGATGGTTTCGATCAAGGCCTCGACCTCGCGCTTGGCGCTGGGGTCCAGGCTGGCAGTGGGCTCGTCCAGGTACAGCACATCGGGCCGCAGCGCCCAGGCGCGCGCCAGCGACAGCCGCTGCTGCTGGCCGCCCGACAGCGCGTTGGCCGGGCGGTTCGCCAGACCCAGCAGGCCCACACGCCGCAGCGCCTCGTCGCAGCGTGCAGCCCGTACCGCCTTCGGCACGCCGCGCAACCACAGACCGAGCAGCACATTCCGTCGCACCGACAAGTGCAGCAAAAAAGGGTGCTGGAAAACCATCGCTGCGACCGGCGCCGGGGGCCCGCCGCTGGCCCGTGCGCCGTACTCGGCTGTACCGCTCGAACAGACCAGCAAGCCGTGCAGCAGTCGCAGCAGGCTGGTCTTGCCCGAGCCGTTGGCACCGACCAGCGCCAGCCGTTCGCCGCGGTGCAGCGTCAGGCTGACACCACGCAGCGCATGCACGCTGCCGAAGCGCACGCCGGCGTGGCGCAGCGTCACCAGCACGGCACGGTCGAGATGGAGGGACCCTTCGGCTTGCACGTTCAGGCCCAGGCCGCGCCGCGCAGCGCCGTTCGGCCCTGCATGGCGGCAATCAACAGGTTGACCAGCGCCACCACGGCCAGCAGCAGGAAACCCAGCGCCAACGCCTGCGGCAGGTCGCCCTTGCTGGTTTCCAGCGCGATGCTGGTGGTCAACACGCGGGTCACGCCGTCGATGTTGCCGCCAACGACCATCACCGCGCCAACCTCGGCGATGGCCCGGCCGAACGCGGTCAGCACAATGGTCAGCACGCCCAGCCGTTCATGCAGCAACAGCAGCGCGCCGGTCTGCATCGGACTGGCGCCGAGTGAGCGCAGCTGGTCGCCGCCGTCTTCCAGCGCGTCCATCACCAGCCGCCGGGTCAGCGCGGCCATCAGCGGCACCACCAGCACGCTTTGCGCGATGACCATGGCTGTCGGCGTGAACAAGATCCCCAGGCTGCCCAAAGGCCCGGCACGCGAAAGAAGCAGGTAAACCAGCAGGCCGACCACCACCGAGGGCAATGCCAGCAAGGTGTTCAGCATCCACACCGCCACCGCGTGGCCGGGGAAGCGCGCCACGGCCAGCCAGGTGCCCAGCCACAGGCCGGCGAGGGCCCCGATCAGGCAGGCCAGGCCGCTGACGCGCAGCGACAGGGCCACCACTTGCCACAGGGCGGCGTCGAAGTGCCGGACGAGGTCGAAGGCCAGGCCGAAGCTGTCGGTCATCGTGGTTGAGGATGAAGATGGGGGAGGGGGATGCGAGGGGCGAAAGAAGGGTTGCACAACGGCGCCCGGCGAGCCATGCGCCGCCCGGTATTTTGCGGGTTGCCGGGTGCGCCCGCGATGGGCACGGCCGTGCCCGGTTGCAGCGGCATTGCAGAATCAACGTCGGCATCCAGCCCGGGTGCAGCAGGATCGATTGCATGTCTGAACTCGCAGAGTCACCCCTGGCCGCTGGCGACCACCAATTCAGCGTCGGCGAGGCGCGCGCAGCCATTGCCACTGCCTTGCGGCCCGTCACCGAAACGCAGGACGTGATGCTGGCCGTGGCCCTGGGCCGCGTGCTGGCGGCGGACGTGGTTTCGCCCATCGATGTGCCGGCCCACGACAACTCGGCAATGGACGGCTACGCCTTCGCGGCGACCGACCTGCAGGCTGCCGCACCCACGCTGCTGCAAGCGGTCGGCACCGTGATGGCCGGCGCGCCGCATGTGGGCCGTATTGCGCCCGGGCAGGCGCTGCGCATCATGACCGGCGCAGTGATGCCCGAGGGCCTGGACACCGTAGTGCCGCACGAGCTTTGTCGCGTCGAAGGCCAGCAGGTGCACATCGCACCCGGCGTCATCCGCGCCGGCGAGAACCGCCGCCGTCAAGGCGAAGACCTGACGCAGGGCCGGCCGGCGTTGCAGGCCGGGCGGCTGTTGAAACCGGCCGATCTGGGCTTGGTGGCCTCGCTGGGCATCGGCACCGTCACGGTGCGACGCCGCCTGCGCGTGGCGCTGTTTTCCACCGGCAACGAACTGCGCAGCGCGGGCCAGACCCTGGAGCCCGGCTGCATCTACGACAGCAACCGCTACAGCCTGTTGGGTGCGCTGCAACGGCTGGGGATGGACGTCATCGACCTTGGGCTGGTGCCTGACGACCCGGCCGCGCTGCAGGCCACGCTGGCTGCTGCCGTGACCGAGGCCGACGCCGTGCTGACCAGCGGTGGCGTCAGCATGGGCGACGCGGACCACGTGCGCGAGGTGCTGGCGCGGATGGGCGAAGTGGCTTTCTGGAAAGTGGCCATGCGCCCCGGCCGACCCTTCGCTTTCGGGCCTTTGCGCCGGGCCGCAGCGGATGCAGCGGGCGCGCCGGTGTGGCTGTTTGCGCTGCCCGGCAACCCGGTCGCCGCTCTGGTCACCTTCTACGTTTTTGCGCGCGACGCGCTGCTGCAACTGGCCGGCGCGTCACCGCAGGCGCTGCCGGTGCTGCAGGCGCGGTGCACCACGGCCATCCGCAAACGCCCCGGCCGCACCGAATTTCAGCGCGCCGTGGTCGAACCGGCATCAGAAGGCGGCTGGCAGGTGCGCTTGACAGGCTCGCAAGGCGCCGGCGTGCTGCGCAGTATGAGCGAGGCCAACGCGCTGCTGGTGCTGCGCCACGAACAGGGGTCGGTCGCGGCCGGCGAGATGGTGGACGTGTGGCTGTTCGACGGGCTGACCTGAAGCCCCGGCCGCAACGGGCCGGCCAAAACTAGCCGGCCACCACGCGCACCGGCGGGCGCTGCGGTTCGGGTTCCGAGTCAAAACGCTCGGCGCCGGTGTAGCAAAGGAAGTGGCGGTTGGCCGCACGGCCGAACAGCGTCATGCCCAATTGCGTGGCCAGCGCGTGCCCCATGGCCGTCAAGCCGTTGCGCGACACGATGATCGGCACGCCCATGTGGGCCGCCTTCATCACCATTTCGCTGGTCAGGCGGCCCGTCGTGTAGAACGCTTTGTCGCCGCCCTCCACGCCGTGCAAGGCCATCCAGCCAGCGATGGTGTCGATGGCGTTGTGGCGGCCGACGTCTTCGACGAAAACCAGCATCTCGCACATTTGTGGCTGGATGCAGAACAGCGCGCAGCCGTGCACCGAGCCGGCCTTGCGGTGGATGCTGTCCTGCTGGCGCATAGCTTCCAGCATGCGGTGCAGCGTGCCCTGGCGGATGCGCGCCTGCTGGGCGCTGGGCAGCCGCAACGTGTCGAGCTGCGACATCGCGTCGCCGAAGACCGTGCCTTGTCCGCAGCCGGTGGTGACCACGCGGTGCGCCGTCTTGGCCGCCAGATCCTGCACGCCATGGTGGGTGCGCACGGCTGCTGCGCCCACATCCCAATCGACGGTGATGGACTCGACGTCCTGTACCGCTGTGATCAGGCGCTGGTTGTGCAGGTAACCCAGCACCAGGAGTTCGGGACATTGGCCCAGGGTCATCAGCGTCACCAACTCGCGCTTGTCGACGAAGACGGTCAGCGGCCGTTCGGCGGGGATGTGGATGCTGCGCGTGGCGCCGTACTCGTCCAGCCCCGTGATCTCTTGCAGCAACTCGCAGCGCGCGGCGGTCAGGCGTGGTGCACCCTCGACGGTACGCCTGGTGGCGGGGGCTGCTTGGCCATCAACTTCAAGATGAGAACGGGATGCGGGCAACACGGTCATAACCGCATCAGTTTCTCACTTCTTGACTGCAGCTGGCGCCGCTGCCGTGACCGCCGCGGCACTCGCCGGCACCGGCGGCACATAAACGAAACCGCCGGGGTCGGCGCAGGCCGGCGTGGCCACAGCCGGCTTGGTTTCCTTGCCCGCCTTCTTCGCCTGTGCCATGTAGCCGGCAGCCACCTCGTCCATCGACTTGCACAGCTGGAAGTTGGCCGTCTGGGTGCTCCAGTTGGTCTTCGCAGCGGCCTCGGCGGCCATGGCTTTCGCTTCATCGGACGGCGCGGGCAGCTTGGCCAGCGCCACGGCCGCGTGCAGCAGCGCGCCAGCAGCCAGAGCCGCCGCAGCCACACACCTGGAAATTGAGGTCTTCATGTCGGTGTCTCCGGGTTCTGGATGTCGGTGGTTCAGGCCTGCGGTGTGGCCGAACCCAGCACCTGCACCGGCACCGCCGGCGCCGAGCGCTGCACCGGGATCTTGCCGGCCTTCACGTCGTCATACCAAAGCTCGTGGTGTTCCTTGGCCCAGGCTTCGTCAACAACGCCGGTGCGCATGGCGCTGTACGCGCCCTTCATGCCGACGCTGCCGATGTAGATGTGGCCGATGAACATGGCCATCATCAGCACGGTTGCGACCCCATGAACCAAATTGGCGATCTGCATCTGACCGCGCGTTTCGCCGACTCCGGGAATCAGCTTGTCAAGCACCAGCCCGGAGGCGATGACCAGCAGGCCCAGGCTGAACACACCGCCCCAGAACATCACCTTTTCACCAGCGTTGAAGCGGTGCGACGGCACCTCGTGGTCGCCCAGCAGCCCGCCGGCGCTGCGCAGCCAGTTCCAGTCGCCCGTCTGCGGCAGGTTGTCACGCACATAGGTGAAGAACACCACCACCAAGGACACCGCAAACAGCGGGCCGACAAAGTTGTGCATGTTCTTCAGCGCGTAACTCAGCCAGCCGAACAGCGTGCCGCCCAGCACCGGCAGCAGGAAGAATTTACCGAAGGCCATCACAACCCCGGACATTGCCAAGACTACGAAAGCGATGGCGTTGAGCCAGTGCGCCGAGCGCTCGAAAGGGGTGAAGCGCTCAATGACGCGGCCGGTGTCGGTCTCATGCCCGCCCAGCCCACCGGTGCGCCAGTGGAAGATGGCGATGGCCACCACGGCGATCAGCAGCAACGAGCCGCCATAGGGCAAGATCCAGTTGTTGCGCACCTGGCGCCAAGCTTCGCCGGCGCTGGCCAGGCGCGAACCCGGATACTGCGTGAAGGACTGGATCAAGGTGCCTTGTTCGGCACCCGGCAGCGTACTGACGCCTGGCGTCTGGCCAGAGTCGAGCACGGCCCGCCACATCGGCGCGTTGTTGCCCGGCTGGGTCTTGGCGCGCACGGCGTTGCTCTCGTCGGACTTCGGCTCGGACGGCGCGACGAAACCGGCAGGCGGGCCTTTCGCGACGGGCTGGGCCGGCCCAGAGGCCGGTGAAGCAGAAGCGACGGCGGAACCAACGGCGGAAGCTTCGGTTGCTGCTGTCGGCGACTGCGCCCAGGCCGGCGCGCAAAGCGCCACGGCGGCCAGCGTCAGGCCGATTGCGGCGGCGCGTTGTATCCCTGTCAGATTCATCGCCAATCCTTCGCGGTGTTCACGAGATTCACGGCGGCGAGCCGGTGCGCGAATATTCGTTCTGGCCCTGTGCGCGGGTGCGCATCTGCGCGTCCCACCCGACCGCATCGCCGGCCTTCCAGGTGCCCGCCGTATAGGCGCTGGCCGGTCCGTCGGAGGGGTTGCCGTCGGCCTTGCGGTGGCCGGCGGTCTGCGCCTTCTCGCCGCAGGCCACCAGCCCCAGGCTCAGCAGCAGTCCAGCAGCGACGGCTGCGCGACTCATGACTTTTTGCCTCCGACCGCCGCGCCGGCCGGCCCGCCGGCCGTGGGTTTGCCGTAGGCCGTGCCCCAGCCCCAGACCTCGCTGCCCTTGCCGCGTGTCAGCACGCGGTTGCGGAAGATGTCGGCCACCACGTCGCCATCACCGCCCAGCAAGGCCTTGGTGCTGCACATCTCGGCGCAGGCCGGCAGCTTGCCTTCAGCCAAACGATTACGGCCGTACTTTTCGTACTCGGCCTGGCTGCCGTTGTCTTCCGGGCCGCCGGCGCAGAAGGTGCACTTGTCCATCTTTCCGCGCAGGCCGAAGGTGCCGTTGCTGGGGAACTGCGGTGCGCCGAAGGGACAGGCGTAGCTGCAGTAGCCACAGCCGATGCAGACGTCCTTGTCGTGCAATACCACGCCTTCCGCAGTGCGGTAAAAGCAGTCCACCGGGCACACCGCCATGCACGGTGCATCGCTGCAGTGCATGCAGGCCACGCTGATGCTTTTCTCGCCCGGCACGCCGTCGTTCAGCGTCACCACGCGGCGGCGGTTCACGCCCCAGGGCACGTCGTGCTCGGCTTTGCAGGCGGTGGTGCAACCGTTGCACTCGATGCAACGCTCGGCGTCGCAGATGAATTTCATTCGGGCCATCGTGATTCCTTAAGCCGTTGCGCGTTCGATCTGGCAGACCGTCGTCTTGCTCTCTTGCATCATCGTCACGCTGTCGTAGCCGTAGGTCGTGGCCGTGTTGACAGCCTCACCACGGACCACGGGCGCCGCACCGTCGGGGTAGTAAGGCAGCATGTCGATGCCCCCCCAGCGGCCCGAGAAATGGAAGGGCAGGAACACGGTGTCTTCACCCACGCGCTCGGTCACCAGGGCCTTCACGCGGATGCCCTTGAAATCGGGCACGGCCTGCATCGGCGGCGTCTTCACCCATACGTAGTCGCCGTTGCGGATGCCGCGGTCGTTCGCCGCCCTGGGGTTGAGTTCGACAAACATGTCCTGCTGCAATTCAGCCAGCCACGGGTTCGAACGCGTCTCTTCGCCGCCGCCCTCGTACTCAACCAGGCGGCCGCTGGTCATTACCAGCGGGTAGGTCTTGCCGATATCCTTGTTCTTGTCTTGCACGCTCTTGTACAGCGTGGGCATGCGCCAGAACGATTTCTTGTCGTCGTGCGTCGGGTACTTGGCGATCAGGTCCGGGCGATTGCTGTAGAGCGGCTCGCGATGCTGCGGAATCGGGTCGGGGAAGTTCCACACGATGGCTCGCGCTTTGGCATTGCCGAAAGGATGGCAGCCGTGCACCTGCATGGCCACGCGGATGATGCCGCCCGAGGAATCGGTCTTCCAGTTCTTGCCTTCAGCCGCCTTCGCTTCAGCTTCCGTCAAGTCGCCCCACCAGCCCAACTTCTTCAGCAGCAGGTGGTCGAATTCCGGGTAGCCCGTCGTCAGGTCGGCGCCTTTGGAGTGCGAACCGTCAGCGGCCAGCAGCGACACGCCTTCGCGTTCGACACCGAAGTTCGCGCGGAAGTTGCCGCCGCCTTCCATCACGTGCTTGCTGGTGTCGTACAGGTTGGGGCTGCCGGGGTGCTTCATCTCGGCGGTGCCCCAGCACGGCCAGGGCAGGCCGAAGTAGTCGCCGTCGAGCTTGTAGCCGGTGTCCTTGTCGATACCGCCCTTGGCCTGCAGCGTCTTCGCGTCGAAGACATGCATGTTGCGCATGTGCGCTTTGAGACGCTCTGGCGTCTGACCGGTGTAGCCGATGGTCCACACGCTCTTGTTGATTTCGCGCAGGATGTCCTCGACGCTGGGCTCTTCCATGCCGCCCTTGCCCTTGACCAGCTTGACGTTCTTCACCAGCTCTTTGTCGAAGCCCAGCTTCTGCGCAAGCTGGTACATGATCATGTGGTCGGTGCGGCTTTCCCACAGCGGCTCGATGACCTGTTCACGCCACTGGATGCTGCGGTTCGACGCGGTGCAGGAGCCGCTGGTCTCAAACTGCGTGCAGGCCGGCAGCAGGTAAACCGCACGGTTGGCGTTCTGGTCTTCGGGCTTGCCGGGCATGGCCGCCATCGCCGCGGTGGCGCTGGGGAAGGGGTCTACCACCACCAGCAGGTCCAGCTTGTCCATCGCCCGCTTCATTTCCAGGCCGCGGGTCTGACTGTTGGGCGCGTGGCCCCAAAAGAACAGGCCGCGCAGGTTGCTGTCCTGATCGAGGAGTTCGTTCTTCTCCATCACGCCGTCGATCCAGCGCGACACCGTCATGCCGGACTTGGTCATGCCGCCTGGCGCGTACTGCTTCTTGATCCACTCGTAGTCGACGTCCCAGGCCTTGGCGAAGTGCTTCCAGGCGCCATCGGCCAGCCCGTAGTAACCGGGCAGGCTGTCTGGGTTGGGACCGACGTCGGTGGCGCCCTGCACGTTGTCGTGGCCGCGGAAGATGTTGGTGCCGCCGCCGCTCTTGCCGATGTTGCCCAGCGCCAGTTGCAGAAGGCAGCTGGCGCGCACCACGGCGTTGCCGGTGGTGTGCTGCGTCTGGCCCATGCACCAGACGACGGTGCTGGGCCGATTTTCGGCCATGGTCTTGGCCGTCTTGTAGCAGGTGGCTTCGTCCACGCCGCAAGCTTCCAGTACCTTGTCTGGCGTCCACTTGGCCAGCACCTCTTCGCGCACTTTGTCCATGCCGTAGACGCGGTCGCTGATGTACTGCTGGTCTTCCCAACCGTTCTTGAAGATGTGGAACATCACACCAAACAGGAAAGGGATGTCGCCGCCCGAACGCAGACGCACGTAGTCGTCGGCCTTGGCCGCCGTGCGCGTGTAGCGCGGGTCGACAACGATGACCTTGCAGCCGTTTTCCTTGGCGTGCAGTAGGTGCAGCATGCTGACCGGGTGGGCCTCGGCCGCATTGCTGCCGATGTACATCGCAGCTTTCGAGTTCTGCATGTCGTTGTACGAATTCGTCATCGCACCATAGCCCCAGGTGTTGGCAACACCTGCCACCGTGGTGGAGTGGCAGATGCGCGCCTGGTGGTCGGTGTTGTTGGTGCCCCAGAAGGACACCCACTTGCGCATCAAGTAGGCCTGTTCGTTGTTGTGCTTGGAGCTGCCCACGAAGAACAGCGCGTCGGGGCCGCTCTGCTTGCGCAGTTCCAACATTTTTGCGCTGATCTCGGCGAGCGCCACGTCCCAGGTGATGCGCTGGTACTTGCCGTTCACCAGCTTCATCGGGTACTTCAAACGGTACTCGCCGTGGCCGTGTTCACGCAGCGCGGCACCCTTGGCGCAATGCGCACCCAGGTTGATGGGGCTGTCGAAGACCGGCTCTTGCCGCACCCAGACACCGTTCTCGACGACCGCGTCCACCGCGCAGCCCACCGAGCAGTGGCCACAGACGGTGCGCTTGACTTCGACCTTCTTCACGCCATCGCCAGCCTTGGCGCCATCGGCGGCATCGGCCTTCTTCACCAGAGTGAGCTGGGTGGCCACCATGCCCGCGCCCACGCCCAAGCCTGAACGGCGCAGGAAAGCGCGGCGGTCCATGGTGGGCACGGCGCGCGAAACGCCGCGCGCCAGGCTGGCCACCAAGCGTGAACGCGCTTCGGGGACCGCGCTGACGGATGAAGATTTACGGGTCAACAACATGGAAACTCCTGGTGACGGGGCCGTTGACCAGATGCAGTTGAACAGCAATCAGGCGTTGCCCGGACAACAGCGCGTTGCGCCATGTCCGGCGGCTAGGAAAGAGTCAGACGCGGGCGGTCTGGTAGTAGCGCTGCACGTGCTCGGTGAGCTGATAGCCCCCGTCGGCAACGGCGGGTGCGACCGGCAGCGCGGCCGCCACAGGCACCGCCGCTTTGGGTAGCAACGCCGCTGCTGCGGCCAGCGCACCGGCGGATCCGGCGCCTGCAAACAGCGTGCGCCGCGACAGCGGATTGACTGCGGGCGCAACCTTCAACGACTTGATCATTTCTGTCTCCTTGGCCGCCTGACATGCAGGCAGGTGCCTATGACGTTTTATACCCAGGGCTGCGACGGATTCAATCGGTGACCACCCCGAATGCCTCGACATTTACGCCTATCCTGCAGGCTAACGCGCCCACGTACCAACGCTGCGCCAGTCGTCAAAAAGACCCCGCAGCTCGGGGGACTACAAGCCCAATTCAACCCGCCTGCTTGTCTAACATCCGCAGGGTGGCCGCGCGCCTTCTGCCGTCCCAAACCCAGCTTGCTATATCCCCACGTGGTCGACCAACCCAGCCTGCGCGTTGCCGTGCAAATCAACCGCCAGCGCCAGCCCAACCGCTGGGAAGACTGGCGCTTCGACATCGCGCAGGTGCTGCTGGATGAGGGCCAGTTCGGGACCGAAGCCCGGCTGCTGCGTGATGACGGGCAGACGGCTTCCTTCCTGCACCCGGGCTTTGAAGTCAGCCTGCACCGCGACGAGGCCGAGGGCTACTACTTGAACCTCAGTTCGGGTGCGCCGGTGTGGTTCGTGATGTGGCGCATCAGTGAGACTGTCAGCGAGACTGTCAGCGAGACTGTCAACGCGGTCCACCCGCCGGTGGCCACGCCCGAGCGGGTCACCGTTTCGTACCACGAGGCCGGCCGCTTGCTGGACGCCCAAGAACGTGTGGACAACCGACCGCTGCCGCCCGAGGTCTGCGCCTGGCTGCAGGCCTATGCCGACGAACACTACCGGCCCGAGGTGAAGCAGCGCCGCCGGCCGGCTTCATTCCGCGCACCGCAAGACCGCTGAAGAAGACGATGGCCGACAACCCGGAAGGCTTTTTCTCGCGCTGGTCGCGGCGCAAGGTTCAGGCTGACGGACCTCACCCCAGTCCTCTCCCGCAAGCGGAAGCGGAAGCGGAAGGGGAAGGACTGCACTCAGTCGCCGACGCAGACGCAGACGCAGACGCAGACGCGGTCATCGCGCCCACGTTGGCTGACGCCGGCTCCACACTGGGGGACAGGGCTGCTTCGCGACGGCTGCCTGCGCCCGCTGATGCACCCGTCGCGGCAGCAGCGGCCCCACCCACCATGGCCGACGTGGCCCTGCTGACGCGCGATGCGGACTACACGCGCTACCTGGGCGGCAACGTCAGCCCCGAGGTCAAGAACGCCGCCCTGAAGCACCTGTTCACCGACCCGCACTTCAATGTGATGGACGGACTGGACACCTACATCGGCGACTACAACACGCCCGACCCGCTGCCCGCGGGCATGTTGCGGCAGATGGTCCAATCGCAATTGCTGGGCTTGTTCGACGACGAAGCCGACGACAAGCCCAAAGCCCAAGCCCAAGCCCAAGCCCAAGCCCAAGCCCAGCCCACCCCGACGACGCTGACCGCAGACACCACACCCCTGGCCGCTGATGAAAACCCTGATCTGCAACTGCAACCAGACGATGACGCTGGACGCCCCGGCCTTGAGCTTGGCACTGGCGCGCACGCCGGGCGCCCAGACTGACGGGCTGGACACCGTCCACACGCTGCTGTGCCGGCGTGAAGCCGGCGCCTTCCAGCGCGCTGCCAAAGAAACGGCAGGTAGCGGCGACGCTCTCTTGGTGGCCTGCACGCAAGAGGCCCGCCTCTTCCTGGAACTGAACGACGAAACCCAAGGCGCGGCAAGCGTCGAAGAACGGCCCATCCACTTCGTCAACATCCGCGAAACGGCCGGCTGGTCGCGCGACAAGGCGAGTCCGACACCGAAAATCGCAGCGCTGATTGCGGCGGCGCAGCTGCCGCCACCCGAACCGGTGGCCACCGTGACTTACGCATCGGGCGGGCGCTGCCTGGTCATCGGTGACGCCGAAGCCGCCGAGAGCGCCGCTGCGCAGTTGTCTGACAAGCTGGACGTGAGCGTGCTGGTGACCACCACCGGCGGCGCACTGGGCCAGCGCCACGCTCGCGCCACACACAACGGCCACCTGACGAAACTGACTGGCTGGCTGGGTCACTTCCAGGCCGAATGGGCCAGCAACAACCCGATCGACCTGGACCTGTGCACGCGCTGCAATGCCTGCCTGGACGCCTGCCCCGAAGGCGCCATCGGGCTGGATTACCAGGTCAACCCCAGCGCCTGCAAAAGCCACCGCGCTTGCGTGCGGGTGTGCGACGCGGCCGGTGCCATCGACTTCAACCGCGCGCCGCAAACCCACAGCGAAAGCTTCGACCTGGTGTTGGACCTGCGCGCCGCCAGCGCCTACGCCCAGCACCAGCCGCCGCAAGGCTATTTCCATGTCGCAGACACCGCCAGCGCCAGCCCGGCGCTGTTTGACGCGGTGCTGAAGCTGCGCGAACTCGTCGGTGACTTCGAAAAGCCCAAGTTCTTCCGCTACCAAAACAAGCTGTGCGCGCACAGCCGCAACGAACAGGTGGGCTGCACCGCCTGCATCGACGTCTGTTCGACACGCGCCATCCGCAGCGACGCCTCGCTCAAGGGCAAGCGCAAGGGCGAAGCCGCGGGCGGCGTCATCGTCGAGCCCTATCTGTGCGTGGGTTGCGGCGCCTGCAGCACCGTGTGCCCCAGCGGCGCCATGGGTTTTGCTTACCCGGGCACGGTGGACCAAGGCAAGCGCCTGCGCACGATGTTGACGGCTTACATGCAGGCCGGCGGTACGGCGCCAGCGCTGCTGATCCACAGCGAAGGAGCGGGTTCGCGCTTGATTGACGAACTGGGCCGCGCTGCCCGCCTGAACCAGCGACTGCATCAGGGACTGCAGCAGGGACTGCAGCAGGGACTGAACCAGCACCCCAACCAGCACCCCAACCAGCGCCAGGACCCCAGCCTGCGCGGCCTGCCGGCTCGCGTGTTGCCGGTGGCGGTGTGGCACACGGCCAGCGTCGGCATTGATCTGTGGCTGGCCGCCATCGCCCAGGGCGCCAGCCAGATCTGGGTGCTGGCGACGGCTGAAGAAGCACCCGAATACCGCCAGGCGCTGCGCGAGCAGATGGCGGTGGCGCAAGGCCTGCTGGCGGGCCTGGGCTACACCGGCGAACACCTGCGCCTGATCGAGACCAGCGGGGTACACGATGGACGTGATCTGGCGGCGCTGGACGCCGCACTCGCGATGCCCGCCGCGCCGGCCGTCGGGCGTGCTGCCACCTTCAGCGCGCAGGCCGACAAGCGCGCCACGCTGGAACTGGCGCTGGACCATCTGGTGGTGCAGGCGCCAGTGGCTGCGGATGTCGTCACGCTGCCGGCGGCTGGGTCGCCCTGGGGTGGCTTGAACGTCGACACCGAAAAATGCACGCTGTGCCTGAGCTGCGTGGGCGCCTGCCCGGCCAGCGCCTTGTCCGACAACCCCGAACTGCCGCAGCTGAAGTTCACCGAAAAGAACTGTGTGCAATGCGGCCTGTGCGCCAGCACCTGCCCTGAAGGCGCCATCACGCTGCAGCCCCGGCTGTGGCTGGCCGACGGCGGCAAGGCGCGCAAGGCGCCACGCGTGCTGGCCGAAATGCAACCCTACCGCTGCATCCGCTGCGCCAAGCCCTTCGGCACGCTGCGCGCCATCGAAAACATGCTGACCAAGCTGGCCGGTCACTCGGCGTTCCAGGGCGCTGCCGCTGAAAGGCTGAAGATGTGCGGCGACTGCCGGGTCATCGATCTGCACAGCAACCCGAACGAAGTGCGCATCACCGACATCCCGAGATGAACAGCCCTGCTCCCGTGTCACTGGTGAATTTCGCCAGCGCCGACGACAGCGAAGAGCTGGCGCGCGCCGAGTTGTACGGCCTGCTGTCGCGCCTGTGGCTGGCCCCGCCCGACGCTGAACTGCTACAGCAATTCAGCGTGGCCGTGACGCAGGCGCCCGAAAGCGGCGCGCTGCTGGAAGCCCCCTGGCAAGCGCTGGTGGGCGCGTTGCGGGCGACCACGCCCGAAGCGGCGGCGGCCGAACACGATGCGCTGTTCATGGGTGTGGGCAAGCCTGAGGTCTTTGCCTACGGTTCCTTCTACCTGACCGGCTTCCTGAACGAAAAGCCGCTGGCTGCACTGCGCAGTGATCTGGCCGCACTGGGCCTGGCGCGCGACCCGCAGGCGATGGAAACCGAAGACCACATCGCCTACGGTTTCGAAGTCATGCGCTATCTGATCGCCGGTGACGACGTGGCGGTGTGCAACCTGGAACAGCAGCGCCTCTTCTTCCGCACGCACCTGCAACCGTGGGTCGAGCGCCTGTGCGATGCCGTGGCCGCGCAGCCGCGGGCCGTGGTCTGGCGCGCACTGGCCGACTTCACCCGCGCCGTCGTGCAGGTCGAGACGCAGGGCTTCGACATGCTGGAGACGTGATCGCGATGGCCGCCGTCTTGACCATCCCCATCGAAGACATCACCGGCCTGGTCTTGTGCGGTGGCCGCGGCACGCGCATGGGCGGTGCCGACAAGGGCCTGCAGACGCACCAGGGCATGCCGCTGGCGATGCATGCGCTGTTGCGGCTGCAGGGTCAGGTTGGCCACCTGATGGTGAACGCCAACCGCAACCTGGCGGCCTACGAGTCGATGGGCGCACCGGTCTGGCCCGATGCCCTGCCCGACTTCCCCGGCCCGCTGGCGGGTTGGCTGGCCGGCCTGGAACACTGCGAGACGCCTTACCTGATGACCCTGCCCTGCGACACACCCGGTTTCCCGTTGGACCTGGTGCAGCGCCTGGCTCGGGCGTTGGCGGCTGAGGACGCCGACCTCGCCATGGTGGCCACGGTGCAAGACGGCCGGCTGCAGAAGCAGCCGGTGTTCTGCCTGCTGAAAAGCACGCTGCTGGAAAGCCTGGTGGCCTTCCTGCACAGCGGCGAACGCAAGATCACCGCGTGGACGGCACAACACCGCTGCGCCCTTGTCATCTTCGAAGATGCCGACACCTTTTTCAACGCCAACACACTGGCCGACTTGCAGCGTCTGGCGGGCGACGCGGCCGGCTGACCACCGGCTACACAACCCGAGCCCCCAGGGTCTCAGGCTGCCAACGGTGTGCGAATCAGGTAGTCGAAGGCCGACAGCGCAGCCTTCGCGCCGTCGCCTGCCGCGATGACGATTTGCTTGAACGGCACCGTTGTCGCATCGCCCGCCGCGAACACGCCAGGCAGGCTGGTCGCGCACTTGGCGTCGATGATGATTTCGCCGTACTTGCTCAACTCGATGGTGCCCTTGAGGAACTCGGTGTTGGGCACCAGGCCGATCTGCACGAAGACGCCCGCCAGCTCGATGGCATGCTCGGCGCCCGTGCCGCGGTCTTTGTAGCGCAGGCCGTTCACCTTGCCCCTTGCGCCACCATCGCCGGTGATCTCGGTGGTCTGCGCATTCACGTGGACCGTCACGTTGGGCAGGCTGTGCAGCTTCTTCACCAGCACCGCGTCGGCCTTCAATTGGTCGGCAAATTCAACGACGGTGACGTGGGCCACCACACCGGCCAAGTCGATGGCCGCTTCGACGCCCGAATTTCCGCCGCCGATGACGGCCACCTGCTTGCCCTTGAACAGCGGCCCGTCGCAGTGCGGGCAGTAGGCCACGCCCTTGTTGCGGTACTCGGCTTCGCCAGGGACGTTGACGTTCTTCCAGCGCGCGCCGGTGGACAGGATGACGCTGCGGCTTTTCAGTTGCGCGCCGTTGTCCAGCGTTACCGTTATGGCACCGCCTGGCGTGGCAGCGGGCACGACGGACGCCACGCGCTGGCCGTTCATGATGTCCACGTCGTAGGCGCGGGCGTGGGCTTCCAGCGCCAGCGCGAAGGCCGGGCCTTGGGTTTCCAGCACCGAGATGTAGTTCTCGATGCCCAGCGTGTCCAGCGTCTGGCCACCGAAGCGTTCGGCCACGATGCCGGTGCGGATGCCCTTGCGCGCGGCATACACGGCCGCTGCGGCGCCGGCCGGCCCACCGCCGACGATCAGCACGTCGAACGGTGCCTTGGCACCCAGCTTGGCGGCGTCGCGCGCCGCGCTGCCGGTATCGACCTTCTTCAGAATTTCAGCGATTTCCATGCGGCCCGAACCGAAGCTGGCACCGTTCAGGAAGACCGACGGCACGGCCATGATCTGGCGCTCTTCGACTTCCTTCTGGAACAAACCGCCGTCGATGGCCACGGCCCGCACGCGCGGGTTGAACACCGCCATCAGGTTCATGGCCTGCACCACGTCCGGGCAGTTGTGGCAGGTCAGGCTCATCCAGGTGTCAAAGGCGTAGTCGCCATTCAGCGCCTGGATCTGCTCGATGACATCGGCTTCCACCTTGGGCGGGTGGCCACCGGCCCACAACAGCGCCAGCACCAGCGACGTGAACTCGTGGCCCATCGGCACGGCGGCGAAGTGCACGCCCATGTTCTGCCCGACGCGGGTGATCTGGAACGATGGACGCCGTTCGAACCGGCCGTCGAACCGGGCCGTGATCTTGGTTGGCGCGATGGCCGCGATTTCGGTGACGAGTTCGCGGATTTCGGCAGCACCTGCGGAATCGTCCAGGCTGGCAATCAGCTCGACGGGCTGGCTGATGCGCTCGAAATAGGCGACCAGTTGCGCCTGGGTGTTGTTGTCCAGCATGGTGATGTCCTTGTTCAAGATGCTCGATGGAATGAAAAACGGCTGGCCACCGGCCAGCCGTTGGCAGAGGCGTGGTCTTAGATCTTGCCGACCAGGTCCAACGAAGGCGCCAAGGTCTTCGCGCCTTCGTTCCATTTGGCCGGGCAGACCTGCCCCGGGTTGGCGGCGGTGTACTGGGCGGCCTTCAGCTTGCGCAGGGTTTCCTTGACGTCGCGGGCGATTTCGTTGGAATGCACTTCCATCGTCTTGATCACGCCATCGGGGTTGATCACGAAGGTGCCGCGCAGCGCCAGACCTTCTTCGGCGATGTGCACGCCAAACGCGTTCGTCAGCGTGTGCGTCGGGTCGCCGACCAGCGGGAACTTGGCCTTGCCGACGGCCGGGCTGGTCTCGTGCCACACCTTGTGCGAGAAGTGCGTGTCGGTGGTGACGATGTAGACCTCGGCGCCCATCTTCTGAAATTCGGCGTAGTTGTCGGCAGCGTCTTCCACTTCGGTGGGGCAGTTGAAGGTAAAGGCGGCCGGCATGAAGATCAGCACCGACCACTTGCCCTTCATCGTTTCATTCGAGACGTCGATGAACTCACCCTTGCCGGCGCGGTTGACGAAAGCGGTGGTCTTGAAGGGCTGGATGGCGGTGTTGATCAGGGACATGGGTTGTTCTCCGTTGGGGTTGAAAGCAAGCTAGAAAATCTGCAGCATCTTAATTTTCGCCGCAGAGCGGCCAGAGCGGGATTGATTGCGGCGATACCGGACATTGCCTGTGCCTATGACCGGCGCGCCACGGCCGGTGCAAGCCTCAGGTGTTCTTCGACACGCTGATCGTCGGAAACTTCGCCGAGAAGTCCTTGGCCTTCAGCGCAATCTTCACCGCCACCTTCCGCGCGATGGCCTTGTAGCTGGCCGCCACGTCGCCGTCGGCGTCGGCCACCACGCTGGGCCGGCCGTTGTCGGCATGCTCGCGGATGCTCATGGTCAGCGGCAGGCCGCCCAGGTATTCGACCTTGTACTCAGCCGCCATGCGCTGGCCGCCGTCGGCGCCGAAGATGTGCTCGGTGTGGCCGCAGGCCGTGCAGGTGTGCACGGCCATGTTCTCGACGATGCCCAGGATGGGCACGCCGACCTTCTCGAACATCTTCAGGCCCTTCTTGGCGTCCAGCAGCGCAATGTCCTGCGGCGTGGTGACGATGATGGCGCCGGTCAACGGCACCCGCTGGCTCAACGTCAGCGCGATGTCGCCGGTGCCCGGCGGCATGTCGACCAGCAGGTAGTCCAGGTCACGCCAGTTGGTCTGGCGCAGCAGCTGGTCCAGCGCCTGCGTGGCCATCGGGCCGCGCCAGATCATGGCTTGGTCGTCGTCGATCAGGAAGCCGATCGACATCACCTGCACGCCGTAGTTTTCCATCGGCTCCATGGTGCTGCCGTCGGCGCTTTCGGGGCGGCCGCTGATGCCCATCATCATCGGCTGGCTGGGGCCGTAGATGTCGGCGTCCAGGATGCCCACGCTGGCGCCTTCAGCCGCCAGCGCCAGCGCCAGGTTGACGGTGGTGGTGCTTTTGCCGACGCCGCCCTTGCCTGAGGCCACCGCGATGATGTTCTTCACCTTGGGCAGCAGTTGCACACCGCGCTGAACGGCGTGGCTGACGATGCGGGTGGTGATCTCGACACTGACATTGGCCACGCCCGGCACGCTGCGCGCAGCGGCGATGCAGGCCTTGCGCAGTGCCGCGTGCTGGCTCTTGCCGGGGTAGCCCAGCTCGATGCCGAAGGCGACGTCGCCGTCATCGACGCGCAGGCCCTTGACCGATTTCGACGAGACGAAATCCTTGCCGGTATTCGGATCGACGACGGACTTCAACGCTTCAAGCAGCGCGGCTTCGGTGGGGTGGGCGGACATGGCCTTGGAAAACTCCGGTGGAAGCGCAAATGAGCTGAAGAAACAGCGCGCTGCGGGATGCTGCGCGGCGCGGCAGTCTAGCCGGGCCTCATTCCACCCGCTGCACCCGGGGTGCCTGGTTCACACCCTCGATCTCCAGCCTGAAGCTGCCTAAAGCCGCGCGGCGCACTGTCACCTTCGGATTGCGCAGGTAGTGGCTGGCCGTCGTGCCGTCGCTGACTTGCCAGACCTGCCCGTTGGCCAGTGTGAAGCGGGTGTTGCTGTCCCAGCCTTCGAACAGGCCGGGCAGCGTGCTGCTGATGTCCTGCACGGCGGAGCGGCGACTTTCCAGACCAAAGGCGGATTCCGGCGTAACCGCGATGAAGGCAGGGGCAGGGGCAGGGGCAGGGGCAGGGGCAGGGGCGATTGCGGCCACTGCGGCAGACTTTGCAGCCGGTTGCGGCGCTGCGGGCGGCGTCGGCGGCACCGGCGGCAGCGGCAAAGCGTCATAGCAGGCCAGCCTTGCTGCGGCTTCGGGCAGCATGCGACATCGGCCCAGCGCGTTGCCGGTGGTCTCGGCGGCCGGTACGGCAGCCGCCGCAAAGAACAAGCTCAGCAACAGGCAGATCGGCTTCATCGGATGGTGTCCCAACAGTTCGCCAGCATCGTAACCAGCGATGGGCGCCACCTAGAATCAGCGCCATGTCACGCCAGCTCTTCGTCACCACCGCCCTGCCCTATGCCAACGGGCCCTTCCACGTCGGGCACATCATGGAATACATCCAGGCCGACACCTGGGTTCGCTTCCAGCGCATGCGCGGCTCAGCCGTGAATTTCGTCTGCGCCGACGACGCCCACGGCGCGCCGATCATGATTGCCGCCGAAAAAGCCGGCCTCACGCCGCAGCAGTTCGTCGCCAACATCGCGTCCGGCCGCAAGCCTTACCTCGATGGCTTTCACATCGCCTTCGACAACTGGTCGTCCACCGACGCGCCCGAAAACCACGAGCTGGCGCGCGACATCTACCGCGCGCTGCGCAAGAACGGATTGATCGACGTGCGCGAGGTCGAACAATTCTTCGACGTTGACAAGGGCATGTTCCTGCCCGACCGCTTCATCAAGGGCACCTGTCCGAAGTGCGCCACGCCCGACCAATACGGCGACAACTGCGAAAGCTGTGGCGCGGTCTACGCGCCCACCGAACTGAAGAACCCGTATTCGGCGCTCAGCGGCGCCACGCCGGTGTTGAAGACCAGCGAGCATTTCTTCTTCCGCCTGAGCGACCCGCGCTGCGTGGAATTTTTGGAAAGCTGGACGCAGGACGGCCGCTTGCAGCCCGAGGTGGCCAACAAGGTCAAGGAATGGTTCAAACGCGACGACATGGACAAGGGCGGTCTGGGCGACTGGGACATCAGCCGCGAGGCGCCCTATTTCGGCATCGAGATTCCCGACGCGCCGGGCAAGTATTTCTACGTCTGGCTGGACGCGCCGGTGGGCTATTTGGCGGCGTTGAAAAACCTGTTCGCCCGGACCGGCGCCGACTTCGACGCCTACCTGGCCCAACCCGACCTGGAGCAGGTGCACTTCATCGGCAAGGACATCGTCACCTTCCACACGCTGTTCTGGCCGGCGATGCTGAAGTTCAGTGGACGCAAGACTCCCGACCGTATCTTTGTGCACGGCTTTCTGACCGTGAAGGGCGACAAGCTCAGCAAGAGCCGCGGCACCGGCATCAGCCCGCTGAAGTACCTCGAGCTCGGCCTGAACGCCGAGTGGTTGCGCTACTACATCGCGGCCAAGCTGAGCAGCCGCGTCGAGGACATCGACTTCAACGCCGATGACTTCACAGCCCGCGTCAACAGCGACCTGGTCGGCAAGTACATCAACATCGCCAGCCGCGCAGCGGGCTTCCTGGCCAAGCGTTTCGCCAACAAGCTGTCGGGCGACCTGGGCGTTGAAGGCCGCGTGCTGCTGGACGGCTTGCGCGCCCACAGCGCCACCATCGCCGAGCTGTACGAGGAACGCGAATTCGCCAAGGCCCTGCGCGAGGTGATGGCGCTGGCCGACCGCGTCAACGAATACGTCGACCGGCACAAGCCGTGGGAGCTGGCCAGTCAGGCAGGCATGGGTGAACCGGGTGGCGCCCTGCACGACGTGTGCAGCGTCTGCATTGAAGCCTTCCGCCTGCTGACGCTGTACCTGAAGCCGGTGCTGCCCGCGCTGGCCGTGCAGGTCGAGGCCTTCCTGATGACCGAACCGCTGCAGTGGCCCGACAGCGCGCGCGCTCTGGGCCATCACACCATTGCACCCTACACGCACCTGCTGCAGCGCGTGGACCCCAAGCTGCTGGACGCGCTGTTCGAGCCGCAGCACGCACCCGCCATCGAAATGCCACCGCCCGGCGGCGTAGCCGTCGCGCCGCAGATCAGCGCCGACGAATTCTTCAAGGTCGACCTGCGCATCGCGAAGATCGTCAAGGCCGAGGCCGTCGAGGGCAGCACCAAGTTGTTGCGACTGACGCTGGACGTCGGCGAAGGCACCGACCCGCAGGGGCTTCCTGTTTTGCGCAATGTGTTCAGCGGCATTGCCGCGAACTACCAGCCTGAGCAACTGACCGGCAAGCTGACGGTGATGGTGGCCAACCTTGCGCCGCGCAAGATGAAGTTCGGTGTCAGCGAAGGGATGGTGTTGGCGGCTTCAGATGCCAACGAAAAGGCGACGACAGGCGTCTATGTGTTGGAGCCTTTCCCCGGTGCCGTTCCCGGCATGCGCGTCCGCTGATCCGGCACCCTTGGCTTCAAGCCGCGCGCAGCAGCAGGCCCAGCGCGCGCAGCATCAGGGTCTGAAACGGCAACCCCATCAGGACATATGGCGCGGCCATCGCGCCCGGTGGGCCGGCCAGCTCGCGCGCAATGGCCTCGCAGTCATCGGCCAGATCGGCTGGGGCATCACTGCCACCGCTGCCACCGCTGCCATCGCTGACGCCACCCGCGGCCATACGGCGCAATGCCTCGAGGATGCGGCGCAGCGCGGCACGCAAGGCCTGCAGGTGTTCTGGCGTTCCCAGGCCTTCGGCGATGTCAGCGGCGTTGGCCACCGCCTGCGCCAGCGCGGCCTGCAGCGCCGCGTGGCCGGCAGGCAGCGGCACGTCGGCCGCCCGTGAGGGGGGAACGTGCACCGTCACGGCCGGGCCGCTCCTCAGGCCCAGGGCCAGGCGCATGCCGCGTTCGCTCTTGGTGCGGCTGTCCCACCACAGCGCGTGTTTGGCGGCCCATCGCAGCGCCAGCGCTGCCAGTTTGGCAGGCGGGCCGCTGAGCAACTCGAACTCGATCTCGTTGACGGCCAGCTTGCGCACGGAACGGCCCTCACCGGCGCCATCGCCCGAGTACCCACCCGAGTCCTCACTTGCAATCAGCCAACCCCTGTCGTAGGCCACCTCGACCACCGCGCCCTCGAAACGCAGTTGCCGGTGCAGCCGGCTGATGTCGGTGCGGTACAGCGGCAGCAGTGCTGCGCCTGGCGGCCGGGCGGCCGCCAGGCGCTCGCCGGCCGGGGTGCCGGCGTGGCGCTGCACATCCAGCACGGGCGTGCCGCTTTGAGGCGGCAACTTCACCTCGTGCTCAAGCCGGTGCAGCAGGCCGTCGCCACGACCCTTCAGCGTTTGCACCCAGACCCGGCCCTCCTTGCGCAAGCGCAAGGCCAGGCCGGCGCGTGCCAGGTGCTGCCCGGCGGTGTCGACGTACACGGCTTGCAGCCGCGTCGTTTGCGCGTCAGCGCCCGACACGGCGCGCTCCAGCGCAGCGCGGCAATTCGGCGGTATCTGGAATTTCAGCTCGGTTTCCATGCGGATCCATCGACGCGGGGCCGCGTAAAATCGGCTTTCGATTCTGACCTGCGCCCTGCGCACCCCGCCACCATGCCGTTCTTCTGGAAGCCTTACACATCGGACGTCACGAATTTCATCGCGACACTGAAAGTGCAGAAGCCGGCCCTTGAAAGCGAACAGCGTGCCGGTCGCGCCCTGTTGTGGGACCGCCGACTGGACCGCACCGCGCAGGCCGACTGGGGCGATGCGAAGGTCGCTCAGCAGCCCTACGTCTACCAGACGAAGTGAACGGCACGCAGACTCCGGCCAGCTCGGCAGTGGCCCAGACACCGGATGCCGGACCGCATGCTGCGCAGGTAGCCCAGGCCTTGGCGCAGAACCTTCGCGACGGGCTGGCGTTGACGCCCGACACACCGCCGCTGGTGGTCGACCAGGTCGCCGTGGCGCGGCTGTACGGCGAGCCGCTGTTCCGCATGCCGTCGGACCTGTACATCCCGCCCGACGCGCTGGAGGTCTTTCTCGAGGCCTTCGAGGGTCCGCTGGACCTGCTGCTGTACCTGATTCGCCGGCAGAATTTCAATATCCTCGACATCCCGCTGGCCAGCGTGACGCGGCAGTATCTGTCCTACGTCGAGCAGATCCGCAAGCACAACCTGGAGTTGGCCAGCGAATACCTGCTGATGGCAGCAATGCTGATCGAGATCAAGAGCCGCATGCTCTTGCCACCCAAGAAAAGCGCCGACAGTGGCGAGGTCGAAGACCCGCGTGCCGACCTGGTGCGCCGCTTGGTGGAATACGAGCAGATCAAATTGGGCGCTGCCAAGCTGGAAGCGCTGCCGCAACTGGGCCGCGACTTCCTGCGCGCCCAGGTGCACATCGAACAAAGCCTGGCCCCACGCTGGCCCGATGTGGAAGCCGACGAATTGCGCCTGGCCTGGCTGGACATCCTGCAGCGCGCCAGGAACAACCAGCACCACGTCATCAGCCGGGAGCAGCTCAGTGTGCGCGAACACATGAGCATCGTGCTGCGTCGCCTGCAAGGCCAGCGCTTCGTGGAATTCCACGACCTCTTCGACACCGCGCGGGGCATGCCGGTGCTGGTGGTGACTTTCATCGCGATGCTGGAACTGAGCCGCGAACGCCTGCTCGAAGTGACACAGGCCGAGGCCTTTGCGCCGATCTACGTGCGGCTGGCCTACACGGCAACAGCGCCGAATGGGGCCGATTTCGCCAGCATGTATCAACCCACCTGAGGCAACGGCATGTCCTGGATCGACAAGGAATTGCGCAAGCGGGAAAAGCTGGAAGCTCGGGCCGACGCCCAGCTGGAAAGCGTGCAGGGCGGCAAGGAAGGCCCGGCAGATGGGGCCCGCATGCAGGCCTTGTGGGACTTGTTCGAGGCCACCAACGACACGCTGCCCGAGAAGCTGAAGTTGAAACGTGAAGTCTCCGCAGGCGATGGGTTTCCGACCGAACGTTCGATGTTTCTGGTGATGCTGAACGCCAAGAACGGCGCCTGCCTGGGCTACACCGGTGACGCCATCCGCTACCTGTGGCCGCACAAAAGCGAGCACAAAAGCAACAACTTCTGGATCCGCTGGATGCCGGGCCAGGGCTACCGCTTGACCCGCCGCGTCAAGCCCACGGTGCTGTGGTCGAACACCGAAGAGCGGGCCTTGCGGGAACCCGCCGTCGACCACATCCTGCGCTGCCTGGTCGTCGACAAACGGGTCACGTTCCGGTCGGTACGCAAGCGCCGCTTCTGGCTGTTCTAGGCCCTAAGGCCACGCGCAGCCACCCAGCGTGGCCGGGTCGAAGTTGGCGCCGCACAGCACCAGGGCGACGCGCTCGTCGGCACCAGGCTTGACCACCCCCGAACGCAGGGCGGCCAGGCCCAGTGCGGCGGCCGGCTCCACCGCCAGGCGCAGGCTCGTCCACAGCTGCTGTTGCGCGGCGGTGATGGCGGCGTCACTGACGCAGTGCGCTGCCGCCACGAAACGCTGGGTGATCGGCCAGGCCACGGTGCCGATGCGCCGCGCGCCCAACGCATCTGCGGCCAGGCCGCCCACCGCCACGTCCACGGGCTCACCGGCGGCGCGCGCGGCCTGCAGCGTGGCTGACCCGACAGGCTCCAGCGCTTCGACCCGACAACGGCCCGCGCACCACGCCGCAATGCCGCCGATCAGGCCGCCGCCACCGACGCTGACCAGCACGCGGTCGGGCAGGCCCGCATCGCTTTCGATTTCCAGCGCCAGTGTGCCGGCGCCCGCCACCACCTCGGGTTGGTCATAGGCATGCATCAGCAGCGCGCCGCTCTGCGCCTGGCGCTGCAGGCAAGCCAACAGCGCATCGGCGTAGGCGACGCCACCCACCACCACCGTCGCGTTCAAGGCCGCCAGCGCCAGCCGCTTGGCCGACGAGGACAGCTCGGGCAGGAAAACTTCGCAGCGCACGCCCAGCGCTTGCGCCACGGTCGCCACCGCGATGCCCGCGTTGCCACCGGAAGCGATGACCACACCCGCTTCGGGTATCGGCTGCGCCAGCATGCGGTTGAACATGCCGCGGGCCTTGAAGCTGCCGCCGGCCTGCAGGTGTTCCAGTTTCAGCCAGATCTCGCCACAGTCCACCCCCAACGCGGCACCGGGCAGGCGCAGCAACGGCGTGCGGCGCGCATGGCCGGCGATGCGCACGGCGGCTTCGGTGATGCTGCCGGCATCGACAGATTTGGCCTCATTCATTCGGTCATCGTAGCGGCTACAGTGGCCGCATGACGACACCATCCCGCCCCTCACCGCCTGCACCGCCTGCACCGCCTGCACCGTCCACCCAGCCGACCCAGCCGTCTGCCCAAGCCCTGGCCTGGGCGCAGCGCCTGGTGCGCTTCAACACGGTCAGCCGCGAGAGCAACCTGGCGCTGATCGAATGCATCGCCGACCACCTGCGCAACCTGGGCGTGCCGCTGCGTTTGACCTACGACGAGACCCGGCGCAAGGCCAATCTCTACGCCACGCTGGGCCTGGGCAAACCGAATGGCGTGGTGCTGTCCGGCCACACCGACACCGTGCCCTGGGACGGCCAGGCCTGGACCGTCGACCCGCTGTCGGCCGAGATCAGGGACGGTCGCCTATACGGCCGCGGCAGCGCCGACATGAAGGGCTGGATCGGCCTGGTGGTGGCGCACACGCAAGCCTGGCTGCAAGCCGACCTGCCGCATGCGCTGCACTACGCCTTCAGCTATGACGAAGAAACCGGCGGCTTCGGCGCGCGCGGGTTGATTGCCGATCTGGAAGCGGCCGGGTTGCTGCACAACGACACCGCGCCGCGCCTGTGCATCGTCGGTGAACCGACTTCGATGGTGCCGGCCATTGCGCACAAGGGCGTGCACCGCTGGCGCTGCTGCGTGCGCGGCAAGGCGGCGCATTCCTCACTCACACCCAGCGCCGTGAACGCGCTGGAAGCGGCCGCCCGGGTGGTTACGCACATCGCCGGCCTGGCCGACGAATTGCGCGCCACCGAGCCCCGCCAGGCCGGCTTCGATGTGCCCTATTCAACAGCCGCGGTGTGTGTCATCGAAGGTGGCATTGCCGACAACGTGGTGCCCGAGGCCTGCCGCTTCCATTACGAATTCCGCGACTTGCCCGGTGCCGACGCCGATGCGATGCAAGCCCGCGTCGCGGCTTACGCGGCAAAGCTGGAAGGCGCGATGCAGGCCGTCGAGCCGAGCGCAGGTTTCCGCTTCGAGAAAATCGCGCTGATGCCGTCCTTCAAGGCGCGCGCCGACGAGCCGGCGGTGCAACTGGCGCAGCGCCTGGCCGGCACGCAGCAGACCACGCTGGTGGCCTTCGGCACCGAGGCCGGTTTGTTCCAGCGGGCCGGTCTTTCGACCGTGGTGTGCGGCCCGGGGTCGATCAACCAGGCCCACCAGGCCGACGAATACGTGAGCCTGGCGCAACTGGCGCAGGCCGAGGCTTTCCTGGGCGGACTGCTGCGCCGCAGCGACAGCTCGAACGACAACGCGAACGCCAGCGCGAACGCCAGCGCGAACGCCAGCACCCGGCCGTGACCGTCGACTACCTGCAGGCGCTGAACGCGATCGTGCAGGCATCGCCGAAAGCGCCGTACCGAGCCATCGCCGACCGCTACCTTGCGCTCATCACAGCGCATCCGCAGCGCGCGGAGGCCTACCAGAGCCTGGCACTGTATGCCGCGCTGTGCGGGCAGCTGTCGGCCGCAAACTGTGTCATCGACGAAGCGCTGCTGCTGCCCACGGGGCAGGCGCGCAGCCACTACATCAAGGCCCGCATTTGCGACGAAACGCTGGACCCGCAAGCGGCCATCGCGAATTACGAGCAGGCCTTGCAACTCGATCCGGACAACGCGAAGTGGCGTTTCAACCTGGGATTGGCGCAATTGACCGCGGGCGATTTCGAGCACGGCGTGGTCAATTACCGCGACCGCTTCAACAGCGAAGCTGCCGCGGCAGTGGCTTCGACGCCAGCCTGGACACCGGCCTGGTCGTCAGCCTGGATGCAAGCCCATGCCGGCGCCAAGGTGCTGATCTGGGCCGAGCAAGGCCTGGGCGACGAATTGATGTTCGCCCGCTTGCTGCCCTGCCTGCAGGCCCACGACGGGCGCTACACCCTGCAATGCGATCAGCGCCTGATTTCCACCCTTAGGCACAACCACCGCTGGCTCGATTTCGTGCCGCGCGGCGAGCTATCCACGCTGCTGCCGGGCTTCGACGCGCAGCTGGCCATCGGCGACCTGCTGGCACTGTTCCACCGCAGCCTGGACCAGCCCAGGGTGCGAGACAGGGTGTTGCAGCCGGTGCCCCGCCCTGAAATCGCCGTTGTTGTGGACAGCAGCGGCACCGGCAACCACAGGGACCCCGCGCAGCAGCGACGGCGGATCGGTATCAGCTGGCTGAGCATGAATCCCGAATACGGAGCGCAGCGTTCAGTGCCGCTGGCGCAACTGCTGGGCGCTTTCGATCCTGCGCAGCACGTGCTGGTGAATCTGCAATACCTGGCTCCGCCCGAGCAGTTGCAGGCGATACGCGAGCGCGGCTTCGAGCTGATCGACAACGTCAATGCCTTCGATGACATCGAGGGGCTGGCCGCACTGGCGGCGCATTGCGATGTCATCGTCAGCATCGACAACAGCACACTGCATCTGGCCGGTGCCCTGGGGCTGCCGACCTACGCGCTGATCCCCCGGCTGCCGAACTGGCGCTGGCGGCTGCAAACGCCGCGCAGCGACTGGTATCCGTCGCTGGAGTTGATCCGCCAGAACGTGCTGTTTGATTGGTCGGCTGAAATCGAGGTGCTGCGCTTGCGTTTGCGCGCTCAGGCTGCTGCCATCGTTGTCAAGTAGCGCGCAGCGAAGTCACTGCCCATGGTCTGGTCGAGGCGCAGCAGCGCGGCGTGGCACAAGTCGTAGGCGGCCAGCATGTGGTGGGCCGCCAGTGCCAGGCGTGCCGCGGCGTCGGCACTGAGCGCTTCGATGCGCTCGGGCCGGGGCACGTAGATCGCGTCGGCCCACAGCTGTTGCTGGCGCAGCGGCGCCCGCGCGCCGGCCTGCGGCCAACTGGCCAGCGCCCGGTGCGCCAGGCCGGCAAAACACAGGAACTGCAGGCCGTGGCTGCGCAAACGGGCGTCGATGTCGCCGAACAGCGGCTGGTCGCGGTACAGCGGCACGAACTCGACTTCGGTCCACACCAGCAGGCATTCGTCCAGCCGCTGCGGCGCGCCGTCGAAGACCAGGCGCTCGGCACCCTGCACGTCGATCTTCAACACGTCCATCTGGCCGGGGCCAACCAGGTCGTCCAGGCGCACGGTGGGCACCGCGTGCCGGGCCTTCACGCGCACCAGTTCGCCCAGTCGCTGGTAGCGGTCCAGCATCGGCCGGTTCGGTTCGAAGAGCGAAGCCGTCAGCGACCATTCGGTTTCATGAAAAACAGCCGGCCGGCCATCGCCGACGATGTGCGGCAGGTAGCGGTGGGTGTGCCGGTCGGGGAATTGCCGCTGCAGCAACAGCCGGGCCTGCGCATCGGGCTCGAAGCCGGTGACTTGGGCGCGGCCGACGCGCAACAGCGGCGCATAGGGCTCGGTCTCGTTGCCGACCGAGCTGGCGCCGACATCGACCACGGTTACCGCCTGCACCGGCAGACCGGCCAGCAAGGCGTCCACGCGGGTCGACCAGGCTGACGGGCTGGCTGGCTGGCTCGCTGGCTGGCTGGCCTGCTCCGCCCCCAGCGCACGCGCGGCCTGCAGCAGCGCCTGCCACAGCGCCGGGTTGCAGGTGTGTTCGGGCGAAGGCAGCCAGCGCAGCCCATCCACCGCCACCAGGCGGTCCTGCACCATGTGCGACAGCAGGTAGCGGCGCTCGATGTCGGCACTGTGGTCGGGGTGCACCATCAGCTGCGCCCAGCGCTCGGGGCAAGGCGGTGCGAAGTAGGACGACAGCGTCGACTGCATGGCGACGAATTCCCCCAACACCTGCTGCAGCCAGCTAGCTGGCGCCGTGCTGCGCGGGCGTTGCAGGTCTTGCAGCAGGGGCGGCGCAAAAGGCAGCCTCAGCGCTAAGTGGGCAGGCCAGCGGTTCAGCAACTGGACAGCCGCCTTCACGGCGGCGTGCTGCCGGCCCAGGACATGCAGGCAGTGCAGCCACAACACGCCGGCCTCAGGGCCCAGGGGCGGCACACCGCTGTCTGGCAGCGCCACCGCAGGCATCCCCGGCGTCAACAACACCTGCGCGGCCACCACCAGGGCGACGCGCTGGGCCGGGCTCAGGCCGGCTTGCAGGTGGGCACTGGCCACCGCATTCAGGGCGCGCAGGTAGGCGGCGTCGGCAACGCTCACCGGCAGCGCCAGGTCGTCCAGCGTCTGCCGGGACAGCGTGCACCAGGCCGCCAGCGCTTGCGGGTCGGGGTGCGGCGGCACCACCTGCGCCAGCGCGGCCGCAGTGGCCAGCAAACCGCGTTGGGCCAGCTCGGCCTGCTGCGCAGGGCGCACCGCCACCAGGTTCAGCGCGAAAGCGGTCTCGTCGGTGGCCACATCGAACGGCAACAGCAGGTTCAGCTCGGCACTCCAGCGGAACATGGCGTAGTCCAGGGTCTGCCAGCGCTCGATCAGTGCGGTGTTCACGGCCGCGCCGTGCTTCAGTTCGAAAAGCACCACGGGCGACTGCGTCTGGAAGAAGTGCTGCGCGCCGGCCAGCACCTGCAGTTCGCCGCCCTCGGCGTCGAGCTTGACGAAGGCGATCTGCACGCCGGCAGCATGGGCCTGCAGGTAATCGTCCAGGGCCAGCAACTGCACGGTTTCGCGCCGCTGCCCAGCGCCGGTGCGGGAATTCAGTTCACTGTTGTCACCGACCGCAAAGCTGGCCTGTCCCGCGCATTCGGCCAGGCCGGCAGCCACCACGGTGACGCGCTCGCCAAGACCGTTTTCCTGCACGCTGCGCAGCAGGTTGCCGCGCGGCAGCGTCGTGGGCTCGAAGGCCCAGACATGGCCGGTCTGCGTGCAGCGTGCGATTTCCAGCGCAAACATGCCGTGGTTGGCGCCGATGTCCAGCGCATGCTGGCCCGGCTGCAGCAGGCTGGGCAGCAGGCTCATTTCGGGCTCGAACCAGTGCTCTTGCTCCAGCAGCACATAGCTGGTCAGGCTGGTCATCGACGGCGGCACGTGGAAGACCAGTCCGCGGGTTGTGGCCAGCAACCAGGTCTCGTCGACCGGGGCGCAGGCGGGGGTGCAGGCGGGGGCGCAGGCGCTTTCGATGGCGTTCTCGATAACGTGTTCTGTGGCGTGTTCTGTGGCGTGTTCAGGCGCGTGTTCAGCGGTCATGGGCGTTCCTCAAGCGGTGCAGCGGTCAGGTGGTCGCAGGGCAGACCGGCACGCCAGCGCTGGACCATGCGGGAGAACAGGGCTTGCAGTTCCCGCGTGTAGCGCGTGGCGTCGAACAGCGCCAGTTGCTGGCGCTGCGTGACGAGGTGCAGACGGAAACCGGCCAGCAAGGCCGGGTCGAGCGCCAGCGCCAGGATCGCGCAGCGGTAGTCGGCCACGTTGCTGAAAGCCAGCTCGCCCAGGCCGGCCGCGTTCAGCACGCTGGCCGCCACGCGTGAGGCGTAAGACTCGCCGTAGCAGGTGACCACCGGTACACCGGCCCACAGCGCGTCGCTGGCGGTGGTGTGGGCGTTGACCGGTAGCGTGTCCAGGAACAGGTCGGCCAGGGCTTGTCTGGCCAGATGCTCCGGCACCCGCAGGCGCGCTGCAAACACAATCCGGCTACTCGCCACGCCGCGCTGTTCGGCTTCTCGCCGCAGGTTCTGCATTGCCATCGGATTGTCGGCCAACAGCCAAAGAACGCTAGCTTCGACCCGCAGCATCAGTCGCATCCAGATGTCGAAAACAGCGGGCGTAATTTTGTAATTGGCGTTGAAGCACGCAAAAACGAAACCGGTGGCGGGCAGTCCTTCGTTCTGACGTGAAGACGGCGCCGGTGCGACCTCACGCTTGCGGTCGTTCACCTGGTAGCTGTTGGGCAGTTGCACAATCTTCTCCGCGTAGTCCGCGGCGTGCCCAAACGGTGTCACGACCGGGTCGCCGATGATGTAGTCGTAGCACGCAGCGCCCATCGTTCCCGGGTAACCCAGATAGTTGACGATGACGGGTGCCGGCTTGAACTGAAAGATGCCGGGGCGACAGCCCTGCGTGAAGCCCTTCAGGTCGATCGCGATATCGACGTGTTCCCGCACCAGCAAATCTGCGATTTCGGGATCGGTCAGACGTTCGACCGAAAAGAAACGATCACAAGCATTTTCTATGCGCGTGCGCAGCAGGCTGTTTTCCTGAGGTCCAAACGACACGCCCAACACCTCGAACCGGCTTCGGTCGTGCAGTTCGAGCAATTCGGTCAACAAATATGACGTCGCATGCGAATGAAAATCTCCCGACACGTACGCAATCCGGATCTTGGAGCCCGCGTGCACTGCCGTCTTCAGCGGCGGGCGGGCGGGGGCTATCGATTCCATATGTTGGCGCGCAGACAACAATTGCAGGTCAGGCGCATCCGAGCAGCTTAGAAAAGCGAAAGGTGAAATGCGCCACGCGCCTTGCCTGACCTTGTCCTCCACCATGCGAACGGAAAACCGCGGATCGTTCCAGTTGCAGGTCCATATGTTGACCAGCAACAAGGTGTCCAGCGCCGTCGGATGGTCCGGTACCAGCCGCAACGCGGTTTCCAACGCGACGACTGCTTCCTCGTAGCGCCGCAACACCCGCAACGCGATGCCGCGTGCAGCATGGGCCTGGGCGTATGCGGGGTTGAGCGCCAGCGCTTTCTCGCTTGCCTGTAGCCCTTCTTCCAGCTGCCCGACATGGACCAAGGTGATCGCCAGGTTGTACAGGGCCAACGGATCCCGGGGATTCAACGCCACGCTGCGACGCAGATGCGGAATGCCCTCCAAAGCGCGGCCCGACTGGCTCAACACAACGCCCAGCAAATGCAAGGCCATCGGGTGGTTCGGCGCCGCCTGCAAGACGGCGCGGTAGCCTGCCTCTGCCTGCTGCATGCGGCTGTCTTTCTGATGCGCAAGCGCTTCGCGCAAGGCCGGCAGATGCGGATCAGTTTGTGTCTGCATGGTCCCCTTCACATCGTTGCACAGCACTGAAGCAGTCGAACCA
>JAYSYH010000121.1:0-48560 GCA_043716645.1 Betaproteobacteria bacterium
CACGCGAGCCCAAGTTCAGCAATGCGTAGGAGCTCATGTCACTGCCCGCTGCACGCGCAAGGTCGTGTTGATCACGCGGCCGAGCTTGTCGGCATAGGCCGGGTCGGTGGCGTAGCCGGCTTTCTGCAAGCCCTGCGCGAAGCCGGCTGCCGCGCTGGCGGTCGCGCTGGCGGTGGTGTCGCCCAGGCTGGTGGCGCTGGCGGTGGCGGTCTTGGCCTGCGCGACGGCGTTCCGGTAACGCGGGCTGTCCTTCATCAGCCGGGCGTAGTCGGCGAAGGACTCGGCATGGCTGCCGTAGGCGCGGAATGAGGCGGTGACTTTCTGCGCCTTGCCGTTGACGTATTCCGTCGTCGTGACCTCGGTGGTGGCGCCCTTCCAGCTGGCGCCGGCCTTGATGCCGAAGAGGTTGTGCGACGAGCTGCCGTCGGCATTGCGGATTTCCTTGCGCCCCCAGCCGGTTTCCAGCGCCGCCTGCGAAACCATGAAGGTGGCCGGCACCCCGGTGGCCGCTTCCGCTTCGCTGGCCGCCTTCGAATGCTGCTGCACGAAGCCCGCCGCGCCGGCCTGCGGGATGCGCGTCGGCGTGGGCGTGGCCGACAGCGGCGCCGGCGTGTTGTTGGCCGAACCGGTGGCCGGTATCGGCCCCGTGCTCAGGCCCATCTGTTTTTCCAGCTGTTTCATGATGGCGTCGGACAAACCGCCCGGCCGACCGCTCAACTGGTTGGCGAACTGCTGGTCCAGCATCTCGGTGCCCATTGCCGTGCTGGCGTTGTCCAGCATGCCGCTGGACAGCGTGGTGGCACGCATGCCCTTCATGATTTCGTTCATGAAGATGGACTCGAACTGCTTGGCCACTTCGCGCACCGCGGCCTTGGGGTCGGCACCGGCCCTGGCCTTCAAGGCCACCAGGTTGCGGGCGTCGGCGACCAGGTTGTTGCTGGGGTCCGGCGTCTGCGACATCAGCGACGTCAGCGGCGTCAGGCCCATCAGATCACCTCGATCTCGGCGTGCAGCGCACCGGCGCTCTTCATCGCCTGCAGGATGGCCAGCAGGTCCAGCGGCGTGGCACCCAGTGCGTTCAGTGCCTTCACCACGTCGGCGAGCTTGGTGCCGGCAGCCATGTTGACCAGCGCCCCGCCCTGCTGTGTGATGGCGATGTCGGACTTTTCGGCCTGCACGGTGGTGCCCTGCCCCAGAGCGTTGGGCTGGCTGATCACCGGTGTGGTGTTGATCGTCACCGACAGGTTGCCATGGGCCACCGCGCAGGGCCCCAGCGTGACGGCGTCGTTCATCACCACCGAACCGGTGCGCGCGTTCAGCACGATGCGCGCGGCGGGCTGCTGCAGTTCCAGCCTCAGGTTCTCGATGTCGGCCAGGAAGCCGACGCGGTCGCCGCCGGCCGCGGGCACCTTCACGCGCACGGTGCGGCCGTCGACCGCCGCGGCGGTGCCCTCGCCCTTTGCCGCATTGATGGCCCCGGCCACGGCGCGGGCGGTGGCGTAGTCGCTGGCGTTCAAGCCCAGCTGCAGCGTGTCGCCGTCACCCAGCGGTGTGGCCACCGCGCGTTCGACGCTGGCCCCGTCGGGAATGCGGCCAGCCGACAAGTGGTTGATCTGCACCTTGGAGCCACCCGCCGAAGCGCCGGCGCCGCCGACGATCAGATTGCCTTGCGCCAGGCCGTAGACCTGGCCGTCGGCACCGCGCAGCGGCGTGGCGATCAGCGTGCCGCCGCGCAGGCTCTTGGAATTGCCCACCGACGAAACGTTCACGTCGATGGTCTGCCCGGGCTGCGCGAATGGCGGCAGTACGGCGGTGACCATCACCGCGGCCACATTGCGCGGCTGGATGGCGGTGCCGGCCGGCACGGTGATGCCGAACTGCTGCAGCATCGCGTTCAGCGCCTGCGTCGTGTAAGGCGTTTGTGTGGCTTGGTCGCCCGTGCCGTCCAGACCCACCACCAAGCCGTAGCCCACCAGCTGGTTGTTGCGCACGCCCTGCACAGCGGCAACTTCCTTCAGGCGCACGCTGGCCTGGGCAGCCTGCGGCCAGCAGAGTACGCCGCCCGTCAGAGCGAGGGTCAGGGCCAGGGCGACGAGCCCGTGCAACGTTCTGTCGGCGGGGTGGCGCATACGGTCCATCAGAACGGGAGAACCGTCATGAACGCACGGCCCAGCCAGCCCATGGCCTGGGCCTCGGACTGCTGGCCGCGGCCGCGCTGTTCCAGCCGCACGTTGGCGATCTGGCTGCTCTGCACGGTGTTGCCGGGCTGGATGGCGCGCGGGTCGATCTGGCCGGAAAAACGCAGCGCGTCGACGTTTTCGTTAACCCCGATCTGCTTCTCGCCGGCGATCACCAGGTGGCCGTTGGGCAGCACCTGGCGCACGATGACGGTGATGCTGCCGCTGAAGTCATTGCTGTTCACGGTGGCGCCTTTGCCGGCGAAGCTGTTGGCGCTGCTGCCGGTGGCCGAAGCACGGCCCAGGGCGAAGGAATTGACGCTCACGCCCGGTATCGCCGAGATCGACGCGGCGATCGACCCGCTCTTGTCGACGGAACTGGTCGAGGTCTGGGTGGCACTGACCTTTTCGACGATCTGCACCGTCAGCGTGTCGCCGACCAGGCGGGCCCGGAAGTCTTCGAACAGCGGGCGGTAGCTGACCGGCTGGAAGATGGAGCCGCTGGCCGCTGCCGGCACGGCGATGGCCACCGGCAGCGGCGGCGTGGTGTCGGCCACCTCGACGCGCGGCCAGATGGTGCTGCAGCCGCCCAGCACGAAGGCGGCGGCCAACAGGCAGGACAAGCCCAGGCGCTGGACGCTGTGCATCATCACAGCTGCCCCAGCTTCTGCAGCATCTGGTCGGAAGCCTGGATGGCCTTCGAATTCAATTCGTAGGCGCGCTGCGTGGCGATCATGCTGACCAGTTCCTGCACCACGTTGACGTTGCTGCCTTCGGTGAAGCTCTGCAGCAGCGCGCCGTGGCCAGCGGTGTTCGGCGCGGCACTCTGCGCAGCACCGGAAGCGGCGGTTTCGGCGTACAGGTTGCCGCCGCGCGCATCCAGGCCGCCCGGGTTGATGAACGACGCCAGCTGGATCTGCCCGAGCTTCTGTGGCGTGGTCTGGTTCAGGATGGAAGCGGTGACGGTGCCGTCGTTGCCGATGTCCACGCTGGTGGCATCCTTGGGCACCGTGATGCCGGGTTGCAGCACATAGCCGGCGTTGGTCACGATCTGGCCGTTGGCGTCTTTCTGGAAGCTGCCGTCGCGGGTGTATCCGGTGCTGCCGTCGGGCAGCGTGACCTGGAAAAAGCCCTGGCCGTTGATCGCGATGTCCAGCGGGTTACCGCTTTGCTGCAAGGTGCCCTGGCTGAAATTGCGCGTGCTGGCCGCCACCCGCACACCCAGGCCGACTTGCAGGCCGGTGGGCAGCAGCGTTTGTTCGGAGCTGTTGGCCCCGGCGCTGCGCAGGTTCTGGTACATCAGGTCTTCAAACGCCACGCCACCGCGCTTGTAGCCGTTGGTGGCCACGTTGGCCAGGTTGTTGGAAATGGCGTCCAGCGCAGCTTGCTGGCCTTCCATGCCGGTTTTGGCGATCCACAGTGAACGAATCATGGTGCGGGGTGTCCTTCAGTCAGTCGGCCCATCTTGGCCCGGACTGAAGAGAGGCCAGCGCCAGATAAGCACCGGTCTGGCCCGTCATTTCACCGCCGGTTTGCAACGCCGTGGGCCGCAACGGCCTCAGGCACTGCCCAGCAGCTTGGAAGCCGCCTGCTCGCGCTGTTCGGCGCCTTGCAGCATGCGCATCTGCTGCTCGAACTGGCGGCTGGCGGAAATCATGGCCACCATCGTTTCGACCGGGCTCACGTTCGATCCTTCCAGCGCGCCGCTCTGCAGTCGCGCCGTGGTGTCGGAGGGCAAATCAGTGCCGTCGCCGGGGCGGAACAGGCCGTCGGTGCCGCGCGCCAGCGGGACCTCGGGCGTCACCAGCTTCAAGCGGCCGGCTTGCTGCGGCCGTCCGTTGGCCAGCTTGGTGGTGATCAGGCCGTCGGCCGAGATGTCCACCGCGGCGTTGGGCGGCAGCTGTATCGGCCCGCCGTCTCCCACCACCGGCAGGCCCGACAGTGTCACCAACTGCCCTTCGGCATTGGTCTGCAGCGCGCCGGCGCGGGTGTAGGCCTCGGTGCCGTCCAGGCCCTGCACGGCGAGCCAGGCATTGCCGGTCAGCGCCACGTCCAGCGAGCGCCCTGTGCTCTGCACCGGACCGGCCGCGTTGTTGTAGCCGATGGTCGATTCCAGCGCGTAGACGCGCGTGGTGGCGCCGTCGCCGCGCACCGGCACCGCGCGAAAGGCCTGCAGTTCGGCACGGAAACCGGTGGTCGAGACGTTGGCCAGGTTGTTGGCCAGCGAGTCCTGCCGCTGCAGGGTCGCTTTCGCGCCCGACATCGACAGGTAGATCAGGCGGTCCACGGGCCCTGGCCTTCAGTGTGCGCGGCGGTCACCGCAGGTTGACCAGCGTCTGCAGCACCTGGTCCTGGGTCTTGATGGTCTGCGCGTTGGCCTGGTAGTTGCGCTGCGCAATCATCATGTTCACCAGTTCACCGGTCAGGTCGACGTTGGACTCTTCCAGCGCGCTGGTCTGCAGCGTGCCCAGGTTGCCGCTGCCGGGCACGCCCAGCACCGGGTCACCGGAATTGATGGACGACGCCCATTCGTTGCCGCCCAGTGGCTGCAGCCCGTTCATGTTGGAAAAAGTGGCCAGCTCGATCTGCCCGATGGACTTGGTGCGGCCGTTCGAATAGTTGGCGCGGATCAGGCCTGAAGACTCGACCACCACGCCGCTGAGCGCGCCGGCCGTATACCCGTTCTGCGCCAGCTTGGTCACGCCGAAGGGCGAGGCGAACTGCGTGAAGGTCGTCATGTCGATCAGCAGGCCGTTGATCGGCAGCGTGCCCACGCCGTTGACCACCGTGCCGGCCGGAATGTCCACAGCCAAAGGCGTGGTCGGGCTCAGCGGTGCCGCCCCGGTCGGGTCGAAAGAGATGGTGGTGACTTTGGTGGCCGGCAAGCCACCGACAGGCTCGCCGTTGGCCGTGATGTAGACGTCGTAGGTGTTGGCCGCGGTCTTCTGAAAGTACGACGTGATGACCACGTCCTTGCCGTTGGCGTCGATCGCGTTCACCGAAGTGGCGTTGTTGTAGGTGGCGGCGTCCGCAAAGTCGATGCCGGGGCCGGCCAGCGGTTGGGTGATTAAGGAACGCGAATCGAGGTTGGCGGTGACGTTCACCGTGCTCGTCGCTTTGGGCTCAATGGCCGTGGTCTTCAACCGCAGCGGCTGGGCCTGGCCCGACTGCACCACGCCGGAAGCGTCAGCCGCGTAACCCATCAGGCGGTCACCCTGGTTGTTGACGATGTCGCCGTCTCGGTTCAGCTTGAACTGGCCGTTGCGCGTGTAGTGCACCGACGCGTCGGGCGTCTTCACTTGAAAGAACCCGTTGCCGCTGACCGCCAGGTCCAGCGGGTTGCTGGTGCTGGTCACGCTGCCCTGGCTGAAGCTCTGCGCCACGGCGGCAACCGCCACGCCCACACCGGTCTGCTTGCCGCTGCCGGCTCCCAGCGCCGACGAGTACATGTCGGCGAATTCGATGCGCGAGGTCTTTGCACCCACGGTGCCCGAATTGGCAATGTTGTTGCCGATGACGTCAAGGTTCTTGCTGGTGGCGCTCAGGCCGGAAATACCTTGCTGGAAGCTCATGGTGGTGGTGCCTGTCGGTGAGGTTGCGTGAGAGGTGACAAAGCGGTCAGCTGACGGCCCTGACGGTGCTGTATTCGACGGGGCCGGACTTCGCGGTTTCCAGCGTCAACTTGTTGTTCACGATGGCCACCGCGACAACGTGGTCGCGCATCAGCAGCGTGGGCTTGAGATCGCTGCCGGCTGCGCTGGCAGTGACCTTGAAGGTGTAGGCCGTGTCGTTGGCCGCGCCCTTCCAGGAAAAGCCGTTCATGCCGGCCGGCTGGGCGCCCAGATCCAGGGTTTCCAGCAGCGTGCCGGCGCCGTTCAACACCTGCACCTTCACGCTGTCGGCGGAACTGGTCAGCTCGAAACCGCCCACCCCCACGCCGCTGTCGGGGGTGACGTCCAGCCGATTGCCGACCAACGTCACGTCGTGCCCGACCAGCGATGCGCCCTGCACGGCCTGCAACTGCACGAACTGCGCGTTCAGGCCCGACACCGTGGTGTTCAGGTCGCTGATGCCGCTGACCGTGCTGATCTGCGCCATCTGGCTGGTGACCTGCGCGTTGTCCATCGGGTTCAGCGGGTCCTGGTTCTTCATCTGCGTGACCAACAGCTTCAGGAAGCGGTCGGTGGCGCTGGTGTCGCCCTTGCTGGTGGCGGTGGCGGAGCCACTGGCGGGCTTGGCGCCGCCCGTGGCGCCAATCAGGTCCAGCGGGTTGGTGACGGCGGTGATGGCCATGGCAGTTCCTTTCGGTGAACGCTTCTGTGTGGGGCGGGTGGCTTACTGACCGATCTGCAGCGTTTTCAGCAGCAGGCCGCGCGCGGTGTTCATCACCTCGACGTTGTTCTGGTACGAGCGCGAAGCCGACATCATGTTGACCATCTCCTCGACCGGGTTCACGTTGCTGTAGGTCACGTAGCCGTCGCCATCGGCGCTGGGGTGTTTCGGGTCGAGCACGCGGCGGCCCGGTGTCTGGTCTTCGGTGATGTTGGTCACCCGCACGCCGGCGCTGGCCTCGCGCTGCCCGACGTTGCCCATCAAGGTCGTCTGGAACACCACTTGGCGCGCCTTGTAGGCCTTGCCGTCGGGCCCGGCCACGGTGTCGACGTTGGCCAGGTTCGAGGCCACGGTGTTCAGGCGCTGGCTCTGCGCGCTGATCGCGCTGCCGGCCACGTCGAAGATGCGGAGCATGCTCATGGCTTAAGTCCCGGTCAGGCTTGATGAAAACTCTTCATCGCGTCCAGCGTGGTGCGCACGCTGCCGTTGATGAAGCGCAAGGTGGACTCGTACTTCACCGCGTTGTCGACAAAGGCGCTGCGTTCGCGGTCCATGTCCACGGTGTTGTTGTCCAGGTTGGTCTGGCTGGGGATGGCGTAGCGCAGCACCGGGGCCGCGTTGCCGTCGGCCTCGCCGCCCATCACGCCCCGGGCGATACCGTCGCCGGTGGCAGCGTTGCCGGTGGCCGCACGCAGCGTGGCGGCAAAGTCGAAATCTCGCGACCGGAAACCGGGCGTGTCGGCGTTGGCGATGTTGCTGGCAATGAGCCGCTGACGCTCGGCGCGCAGCGACAGGGCCTGGGCGTGGAACTCCAGGTTGTCGGTCAGGCGGTTGATGATGGCGCTCTCCTTGCTGGGCCGTGGCGCCTGCAGCAGGGTGCAGACCGACGACGGCATGCTGGGCATTCTGGGCAGCCCGGCTCTTTTCATGAGCGCGAAAAGAGACCCCTTTGCCAGCCTGTTCGCCTGCGCTTCGGCACGCGGCGCCGATAAAGTGGGCGACGTGAAAAAGTCTTCTGTGTCTGTCGTGTTCGCCTGCCTGGGTTTGGGCCTGCCCTGCCTTGCCCAGGCCCAGGCCCAGGCCCAGACCCAGGCCCAGGCCCAGGTGCCGCCCGAGGCGCTGGCCCACGGCATCGCCCTGGCCACCGAGGCCGCGCAGGCTCTGGCCCCGGCCGGTGCGCGGGTGACGGTGCAAGCCGGCACGCTGGACCCGCGCCTGACGCTGGCGCCTTGCGCCCGCATCGAGCCTTACCTGCCAGCCGGCACGCCGGCCTGGGGCCGCACCCGGCTGGGCCTGCGCTGCACCGACGGTCGTGCCCGCTGGAACATCACCTTGCCGTTGACGGTCAACGTGGTGGCGCCGGCCTGGGTGGCGGCCAACGCCCTGCCAGCCGGCGTCGCGCTGACCGAGGCGCAGTTCAAGCGCGTCGACAGCGAATGGTCGGCCTCCACTTCAACACTGTTCGACCGCATCGAACCGTTGTTGGGCCGCAGCCTGGCGCGCCCGCTGCTGGCCGGGCAGGCGGTGCAAGCCGCGCAAGTGCAGGCCCGGCAGTGGTTTGCGTCGGGCGACACGGTTCGCATCCAGGCTTCGGGAGCGGGCTACTCGGTGGTTGGCGAAGGCCAGGCCTTGGGTCCGGGCGTCGAAGGCAAGAGCGTGCGGGTGCAAACGGCCACCGGCCGCGTGCTGCTCGGCAAGCCCGTCAGCGATCGCTGTGTCGAGGTGGTGCTGTGAGCCGCACAACACCCCGCAGTCCAGGGGGAAACGTAAAAACTTGTTCAAGCCCGCTAAAGTTCCGTCTGGCCACGTCCGATAGAGCGTCTATGTCGTTGGGTTCGCACCCCTGCCGTGCCCCTGACAGGAGTTCATCACCATGAAGATCGGTCCTTTCAATACCAAGCCCCCGGCAACGCAGCCGGCCGAACGCAAGACGTCGTCGGCCACTGCCACCCCCGGTGCCGAGCCCAGCGCGCAAGTCGCCTTGTCCAAGGCTGCCACCGCACTGACCAGCCCGTCTGCAGATTCAAGCTTTGACGCCAAGAAGGTCGAACGGATCGCGCAAGCCATCCGCGACGGCAAGTTTCACGTCAACGCGGAAGCGATAGCCGACAAGCTCATCGTCAACGCCCAGGAACTGCTCGGCCGCAAGCCCAGCTGACCCGGAACCGACGCGCGCTAGCCATGACAGACGCCCCCGAAGAACGCCGCACCTTGCAGCAAGCCTGCGAGCTGGAACGTCCGCTGGCCGCCGTTGAAATGCAGTTGGGCGCGCTGGCGCTGGCGCTGACTCAGCAGGATGTCGAGGCACTGGACCATGCGGCCAGCGGCCTGCACGTGGCGCTAGCGGCGGCGGTCGAACAATTCACCCGTGCCGCACGCAACGGTGGCGTGCCACTGCCCTTGCGCCAACGCCTAGCCTTGGCGGGCGGACAGGTGGCCGCCCAGCGCGTGGCCCTGGCCCGCGCTACCGCGTCGCTGGACCGTGCGATGGACGTGCTGCTGCCGCGCCAGGCGGCCACCGGCCTGTATTCCGCAGCCGGCGGTCCAGAGCGCCAAAGCAGCCAGGGCGGCAGCCTGCTGGCTTGACGACCTCCGATCCCCGATCCCCGATCCCCGATCCCAGATCCCCGATCTCAGATCCCAGATCCTCGACCCTCGACCCTCGACCCCTTCGCTAGAATTCGTCGCGCCACGATGCGCTGGCGCATCTTGGGCGACACCCCGCCCGCACCGCTTCGATGCCCGCGATGACCGCCCCCCGCGCGACCCGGCAACCCGTTTGGATGTTGGTGATGTTGGTCGGGGTGGCGCTGATCTGGTTCGGCACGCTCGACGCGCGCCACCTGCTGCGCTCGGACGAAGGCCGCTACGCCGAAATTGCCCGCGAGATGGCCGCCACAGGCGACTGGGTCACCATCCGCTACCACGGACTGAAGTACTTCGAGAAGCCGCCGCTGCACCTGTGGATGACGGCATTGGCCTACGAAGCCTTTGGTGTGGGCGACTGGCAGTCGCGGCTGTGGGTGGCCACCAGCGGCGCCCTGGGCCTGGCGCTGACTGCGCTGGCCGCGCAGCGCTGGTTCAATGGCGGCATGCTGGCCGCACTGGTGCTGCTGGCCGCGCCCACCTGGAACATCGGCAGCCATTTCAATTCGCTGGACATGGGTGTGTCGGGCGCGCTGGCCGGCGTGCTGGCAGCGCTGCTCTTGGCGCAGCACCCCGCCAACAACGCCAAGACGCAGCGCAACTGGATGTGGACGGCCTGGGCCGCGATGGCCGTGGCGGTGCTGACCAAAGGCCTGATCGGCATCGTGCTGCCCGGCCTGGTGCTGGTGGCCTACACGCTGTTGACACGCGACTGGGGGCTGTGGCGGCGTCTGTACCTGGTCAGCGGCACGCTCGTGTTCCTGGCGATCACGTCGCCCTGGTTCGTGCTGGTGTCGCAGCGCAACCCCGAATTCCTGCAGTTCTTCTTCATCCACGAACACTGGCAGCGCTACACCAGCAGCGTTCACCAGCGCGGCGCGCCGGCCTGGTACTTCGTGCCGCAGTTGCTGGCGGGCTTCGCGCCCTGGCTGGGGCTGCTGCCGGCGATGTGGCGGGCGCTGCGGGCTGAATCGAAGGTGCGCGGTCCCCAGGCCTTCCGGCCGCTGCTGTTCTGCGCCGTCTGGGCGGTGGCCATCTTCGCTTTCTTCAGCGCGTCGGGCTCCAAGTTGCCGGGTTACATCCTGCCGGTCTTTCCGGCGCTGGCGGTGATGGCGGCCGCCGCCTTGCAACGCCTGGATGCACCAGCCTGGCGGCGCCAGCTGTGGCTGATGCTGGCCCTGTTCGCCGCGCTGCTGCTGGCCAGCCCGCTGATCGGCCGCACCGGGGGCGGCGAACCTCTGTTGCGCAACTACGGTCTGTGGCTCAGCGCCGGCTGCGCGCTGGCGGTGGCAGCACTACTGGGCGCGCTGAGCCTGCAGCGCCGCGGCCCGATGCTGCCCAGCATCGCGCTGGCCGCGTGTGGTGTGTTCGGCGCCACCACCGTGGGTCTGCTGGGCCACGAAACGCTGGGCCGCAGCGCTTCGGGCGCGCCACTGTTGCCGGCCATCCACGCGGTGTTGCAACCCGACATGCCGATCTATTCGGTGAAGCTGCTCGACCACACCTTGCCCTACTACCTGCGGCGCACGGTGCTGATGGTCGAAGAGCCCGACGAGCTGGCCTTCGGCACGCAGCAGGAACCGCAGAAGTGGTTGCCCAGCGTGGCCGCCTTCCTTGCCGTGTGGACGGCAGGCCCGGCGGCCTTGGCCCTGATGACCCCCGCCGCCTTTGCCGAACTGCAAGCGCAACGCGTGCCGATGAGCGTCGTCGCGCAAGACCCGCGCCGCGTCGTCGTCGCCAATTTCCCGCTGCCTGATCGCCTTGTGCAAAGACCACCATGACCCTGGCCACCTTCGCCATCATCCTCACCGGCGTGATGCTCAACGCCGGCGCGCAGTTGCTGCTGAAGGCCGGCGTCACGCCGCTGGGCGAACTGAGCGTGGGCCTGCACAACCTGCTGCCGACGGTGGTGAAGGTGCTGATGCAGTGGCCCATCGTGGCCGGGCTGGCCTGCTACGTCGTCAGCGTGGGCGTGTGGATCGTCGGCCTGTCGCGGGTCGAGGTCTCCATCGCGTACCCGATGCTGTCGATGGGCTACGTGATCAATGCGCTGCTCGCCTGGTGGCTGTTCGGCGAGGCCCTGGGCCCGATGCGCTGGGCCGGCATGCTGCTGATCCTGGCCGGCGTGGTCGTGATGGCGCGCAGCTGAGGGCCGCCGCACTGCGCCGACAATGCCGCATGACCGTGAATGCCACCCCCGCACCCTCTTCGGCTTTCTTGCCCTTCACCCGGCCGCACATCGACGCCGACACCATCGCCGAAGTCGGCCGTGTGCTGGCCTCGGGCTGGATCACCTCGGGCCCCAAGGTGCAGGCCTTCGAGCAGCAACTCTCGGCGCTGTTCGGTGGCCGCCCGGTGCGCGCCTTCAGCAATGGCACGGCGACGATGGAAGTGGGCTTGCGCATCGCCGGCGTCGGCCCCGGTGACGAGGTCATCACCACCGCCATCACCTGGGTGGCCACCGCCAACGTGATCGGCGCGGTGGGCGCGCGGGCGGTGCTGGTCGACATCGACCCGCGCACGCGCAACATCAGCCTTGACGCGGTGCAAGCCGCCATCACGCCGCGCACCAAGGCTGTCATGCCGGTCTACCTGTCGGGCCTGCCGGTGGACATGGACAGGCTGTACGCGATCGCGCACAAGCATGGGCTGCGGGTCATCGAAGACGCTGCGCAGGCCATCGACGCACGCTGGGTCGGCGAGCAGGGCAACCAGCGCATCGGCAGCTTCGGCGACCTGGTCAGCTTCAGCTTCCAGGCCAACAAGAACATCACCTGCGCCGAAGGCGGCTGCCTGGTGATGAACACGCTTGCCGAGGCCGAACTGGCCGAGCGCCTGCGCCTGCAGGGCGTGGTGCGCAGCGGCGCCGACGGCATGGACGTTGTCACGCCCGGCGGCAAGTTCAACCTGACCGACATCAACGCCGCCATCGGCCTGGGGCAGTTGCCGTTGTTGCCGCAGATCACCGCCCGGCGGCACGCTCTGGCACAGGCCTATTTCGACGCCGCGGCGCGGCACGGGCTGGCGGCGCTGGGCATCGAATTGCCGCTGCCGTCGAACACGCGCGGTGCGATCACCAACTGGCACATGTTCCAAGTGGTGCTGCCGGTGGACCGGCTTCAGGGCGGCCCGAACGGTGCAAGAGCAGCCGTGATGGACGCGCTGAAAGTCGCGGGCATCGGCACCGGCGTGCACTACCCCGCGCTGCACCTGTTCACCCACTACCGCGCCCTCGGCTGGTGCGAAGGCATGCTGCCGCACAGCGAACGCATCGGCCGCAGCATCCTGACGCTGCCGCTGTTCTACGACATGGCCGACGCCGACCCCGAGCGCGTCTGCCGCGAACTGGCCCGCGCCTGCAAAGCCGCTCTGACGTGATTGCGCTTTCCACTTCTCCGGCCGTCTCCGTCGTCATCCCCGTCTACAACGAGGAGGACGTGCTGCCGACGCTGTTCGAACGCCTCTACCCGGTGATGGACGCCACCGGCGAGCCTTACGAGATCATCTTCGTCAACGATGGCAGCCGCGACCGCTCGGCCGCCATGCTGGCCGACCAGTACCGCGCCCGGCCCGATGTGACGCGGGTGGTGCTGTTCAACGGCAACTTCGGCCAGCACATGGCTATCCTGGCCGGCTTCGAGCATGTGCGCGGCGCGATGGCCGTCACGCTGGACGCCGACCTGCAGAATCCGCCGGAAGAAATTCCGCGCCTGATGGCCGAGATCCGCAAGGGCCACGACTACGTCGGCACCATCCGCCAGCACCGCGAAGACAGCGCCTGGCGGCGCATCGCCAGCAGGGCCATGAACCGGCTACGCGAGAGCATCACGCGCATCCAGATGACCGATCAGGGCTGCATGCTGCGCGCCTACGACCGGCCGCTGGTGGACACGCTGAACGCCTGCCGCGAAGCCAACACCTTCATCCCGGCGCTGGCCTACACCTTTTCGGCGTCGCCGGTGGAAATCACGGTCGCGCACGAAGAGCGTTTTGCCGGCATTTCAAAATACAGCCTGTACAAATTGATCCGTTTGAACTTCGATCTGGTGACCGGCTTTTCGACGGTGCCTCTGCAGTGGTTCAGCCTGATCGGCACGCTGCTGTCGCTGGGCGCGGGCGGGTTGTTCCTGCTGCTGCTGGTGCGGCGTTTCCTGCTGGGCGCGGAAGTCGAAGGCGTGTTCACGCTGTTCGCGCTGCAGTTCTTCTTCATCGGCATCATGCTGTTCGGCATCGGGCTGATGGGTGAATACGTGGGGCGCATCCAGCAAGAAGTGCGCAGCCGGCCGCGCTACCGCATTGCCAAGGTGCTGGAGGCGCAGACCGATGCCACCGCAGCGGCTGTGGTGGCCGCCGCTGCCGCCGCTGCCGAGCAAGCCGTCATCCTGTGAGGGCCGTGTCATGAGAGCCGTCGTCTTCGCCTATTCCAACGTCGGCGACCGCTGCCTGCGCGTGCTGAAAGCGCGTGGCGTGGACGTGGTGCTGGTGGCCACCCACACCGACCACCCGGGCGAAACGCTGTGGTTCCAGCGCGTGGCCGACACGGCCACCGAATTGGGGCTGCCGTGGCTCTACGCCGACGACCCGAAAGCGCCAGAACTGGCGCAGGCCGTGGCCGACGCGCGGCCCGATGTGATATTCGCCTTCTACTACCGCAGCATGCTCCCGGTCAGCCTGCTGGCGCTGGCCAGCCAAGGCGCCTACAACCTGCACGGCTCACTGCTGCCGCACTTCCGCGGCCGCGCGCCGACGAATTGGGCGGTGCTGAAGGGCGCCACCGAGACCGGCGCCACACTGCACGAAATGGTGGCCAAGCCCGATGCCGGCTTCATCACCGACCAGCAAGCCGTGCCCATCCTGCCCGACGACACCGCCGAGCAGGTCTTCGACAAGGTCTGCGTCGCGGCCGAACAGGTGCTGTGGCGCAGCCTGCCCGCGCTGATGGCCGGCAAGCCGCCGCGCCTACCCAATGATCTGGCCGCCGGCAGCTACTTCGGTGGGCGCAAGCCGCAAGACGGCCGCATCGACTGGACGCAGCCCGCTGCCCAGGTCTACAACCTGATGCGCGCGGTGGCGCCGCCCTACCCCGGCGCCTTCACGGATGTGGGCGGCGAGCGGCTGGTGGTTGCCCGCGCGCGGCGCCCCCTGCCAAGTGCGAAATTGATGCTGAACGGGCTGGCGACGGGCCTGCATGTCGTCGACGGCGACATCGTCGCCCTCTGCGGTGACGGCGGCGCGATCTGCATCCACGACCTCCGCGTCGGCAAGGCCGAGGGCGCTGCACTGAGCGCCAGCGCACTGAGCGCCCTGCTCAAGAATCACGCCTGAAAATCGGCATCCCCTGCGAAAGACTGCAATGAAAAAAGTCCTCATCCTCGGTATCAACGGCTTCATCGGCCACCACCTGACGCAGCGCATCCTGCAGACCACCGACTGGGAGGTCTACGGCATGGACATGGCGTCCACCCGTCTGGGCGAGATGGTCGATCACCCGCGCATGCATTTTTTCGAGGGCGACATCACCATCAACAAGGAGTGGATCGAATACAACGTCAAAAAGTGCGACGTCATCCTGCCGCTGGTGGCCATCGCCACACCAGCGACCTATGTGCGTGAACCGCTGCGGGTGTTCGAACTCGACTTCGAAGCCAACCTGCCCATCGTGCGCGCGGCGGTCAAGTACAAGAAGCATCTGGTCTTCCCGTCGACCAGCGAGGTCTACGGCATGTCCACCGACGCCGAGTTCGACCCGGAAACCTCGAACCTGGTCTACGGCCCGATCAACAAGCCGCGCTGGATCTACGCCTGCAGCAAGCAACTGATGGACCGCGTGATCCACGCGTACGGGCAAGAGCAGGGGCTGAACTACACGTTGTTCCGGCCCTTCAACTGGATCGGCTCCGGGCTGGACTCGATCTTCGAAAGCAAGGAAGGCAGCAGTCGCGTCGTGACCCAGTTCCTGGGCCAGATCGTGCGCGGTGAAGCGATCCAGCTGGTCGATGGCGGCGCGCAGAAACGCGCCTTCGCCGATGTCAGCGACGGCGTCAGCGCGCTGATGAAGATCATCGGGAATGAGGGCGGCGTGGCCAGCGGTTGCATCTTCAACATCGGCAACCCGGCCAACATCTACTCGGTGCGTGAGCTGGCAGAGATGATGTTGAAGATGGCCGCCGACTATCCGGAATATGCCGATGGCGCGAAGCTGACGAAGATCGTCGAAACCTCGTCCGGCCAGTTTTACGGCAAAGGCTACCAGGACGTGCAGAACCGCACGCCAAAGATCAGCGACACGATGCAGACGCTGGGCTGGGCGCCTCGGGTGGGCATGGAAGACGCGCTGCGCAAGATCTTCGAGAGCTACCGCCAGAAGGTGCTGGAAGCGCGCGGCCTGCTCGAAGCCGGCAACTGAAGCGCCCACGCCGCGCAAGCAGACCGAGCCCTGAGAGCCCGCACACCCCATGGCCCGCATAGCGCTGAAGGTGGACGTGGACACGCTGCGCGGCACGCGCGAAGGTGTGCCGCGCCTGCTGCACTTGCTGGCCCAGCGCCGACTGCACGCCACCTTTTTGTTCAGCCTGGGGCCGGACCACACCGGCTGGGCGCTGAAGCGGGTGTTCCGACCGGGCTTTCTGAGCAAGGTCTCGCGCACATCCGTCACCAAGCACTACGGCTACAGGACACTGATGTACGGCGTTCTGCTGCCCGGCCCGGACATTGGCCGCAAGGCAGCCGACGCCATGCGCGCAACGCGCGACGCCGGCCACGAATGCGGTGTCCACACCTGGGACCACATCGTCTGGCAAGACCACGTCCGTCAGCGCGATGCGGCGTGGACACGGGAACAGATGCGGCACTCGCACGAGCGCTTTGTCGACATCTTCGGCGCCCCGCCGCTGACCCACGGTGCCGCCGGCTGGCAGATGAACGAAGCCGCGTTCGAGCAGATCGACGCCTGGGGCATGGCCTACGCCAGCGACGGTCGCGGCCACGCGCCCTACCGTTTGAATGTCAACGGCCACACGTTGAAGCACGTGCAGATGCCCACCACCTTGCCGACGCTGGACGAGTTGATCGGCCAGTACGGCGTGGATGAAGACAACGTGGCGCGCACGCTGTTGGCGATGACCCAGCAGGATGTCGATCAGGTCTACACGCTGCACGCCGAACTGGAAGGCGGTCTGTTGTCGCCAACCTTCGAAGCGCTGCTGGACGGCTGGCACGCGCAGGGCCATGAACTGGTGACGATGGCCGGTCTGTACCGCCATACCGACCCCGCCGCATTGCCCGTGCGGCCGCTGACCTGGGGCACGGTGCCCGGCCGCAGCGGCGAGCTGATCGTCGAGGCGGCAAACCGCTGAAACCTGGCGGGTCGCGTGCTGCGACCCGCAGCGGTTAAAACTTGAACGCCAGTCACAAGCCACCCCAATGGCGACCGTTCACGGTAATCGGCGCCGCAGCTTCCTTCATCACCACGAATTCGCCACCGCCCATGTCGCGGCGGTAAGTTTGCAGCAGGAAGGCGCGTGCGTTGCGCGTTGTGGCAGACCATGGAGCCGTTGCGCCGACACCGGCCATGGCCTGCAAGCCCTGACCGACCTCTTGCGTGATGCTGCCCTGGGCCTGCACCACGGCCAGCAGTTGCTGCGCCAGGTCCTGTTCCCCTGAAGGCCCGCAGGCCGTGGCGTGTGGTTCAGCTCACCACTGCCGCAACCGCGTGCGCAGCCGCGCGATGCTCTGGCTGTGCAGCTGGCAGACCCGGCTTTCGGTCACGCCCAGCACGGCGGCGATTTCCTTCAGGTTCATGTCGTGCTCGTAGTACATGCTCATCACGTATTGCTCGCGCTCGGGCAGGTTCTTGATGGCCTCGACCAGCGCTTCGCGCATGCGCAGGTCTTGCAGCCGCGCCATCGGATTGGCGTCGGCGTCGGTGACGTGGCGGTCCAGATAGTCGTCGTCGCCCTCGTCGCCGCTCATGTCTTCCAGATAGATCAGCTGGGTGCCGCGCACCTTGCCCAGCAGTTCTTGGTAGTCGGTCAGGCTCAGGCCCATTTCGCGGGCGATCTCGCCTTCATTGGGCGCGCGGCCGTGGCGCTGTTCGATCTTGTGTACGGCGGCTTCGATGCTGCGCTGGTGGCGGCGGTCGCCCCGGCTCATCCAGTCGTTGCCGCGAAGCTCGTCCAGCATGGCACCGCGGATGCGCTGGGTGGCGAAGGTTTCGAATTGCACGCCCTGGGCCGCGTCGAAACGGCTCAGCGCGTCACTCAGGCCGATCATCCCCACCTGGATCAGGTCGTCGAGCTCCACGTTGGCCGGCAGTTTGGCGATCATTTGGTGCGCGAGGCGGCGCACCAGCGGGCTGTACTGCTTAAGCAGTGCGCCGGCGTCGAGTTGTCCCTTGGCGGTGTACATGGTCATGCCTCTATCGGTATGCAGAGCGGGAAGTCGGGGTCGCGGTGGCGCGGTGCGCCAGCGGATCGAAGGCAGGCCGGGTCGGCTCATCCAGCGCCAGCTGCGCGGCCAGCAGGCGACTCAGGTCGGCGCCGGCCCGTTCGTCGGGCGTGCTTTCGGGGTCCAGCAGGGCAGCGCCGCGCAGGGCAGCACCCAAAAAGGTTTCCAGACAACCGCCCAGGCTCTGGGCGATGCCGGCAGCGCGCGGCGAACGCGGCGCGGCCACCAGCAGCAGGTCGAAGGTCATCAGCTCGCAACGGCGGGCCAGCAGCTTGGCGCTGGCATAGGCGTGCTTGATGCTCTCGGGGTGGTCGGCACCCAGCAGCACCGGGCGCACCGCGCGGTGCTTCAGCAGGCGGGCCAGGTCGATGCCGTCGGCGTGCAGCAGCACCACGTCGGCCTGCGGCGCAGCAGCCTGCACGGCGTCGATGAAGGCACCTGAGGAACCCCGCGTGTCGACAAAGTCCATCGGCAGACCGCGGGCGGCCAGGTAGGACACCCCTGGCGCCACATTCAGCACGCAGGCCGACAGGTCCACGCTGGCCAGTTCATGCGGCAACGGCGAGGTGCTGGCGGCGTCCACCACCAGCACGTGGCGGCCCTGCGCCGCCAGCAGCATGGCCAGGCGGTCGAGCACGTGGGCGCTGCTGGCGCCATGCGGGTTGGCAGCCAGCGGTATCACGCAACGGCGGCGGCCGGCGAACAGCCGGCGCAGGCCGTCGGCCTGGTCGCCCGCGCGTGTTGAAGACGGTGCGCGGGGGGCGCGGTTGAAAGTGGCGGCCATCAGGGTGTCAGGCGTGCACAGCAGGTTGGCCTGCAGCGGCGGCTGCTGCGGCTGCGCTCTGAGTTGCCACGGCAGCAACCATCGGCGGCAAGCCGGCGAAGATCAGGTTTACGTCGCGTTCGTCCAGCTGCCAAGCGGCACCGCCGCCACCCTTCAGCGCGCGCTGCACCAGGGCCTGCGCCGACAGCCGGTGCCAGTCTTCCGGCACGCGCTGGCCATTGGCCACGGCCAGCACCTTCAGCTTGTGGCGGATCATCGAATCGAGCGCCGGCCCCAGCTTCACGGCTTCGTCCAGCTTCGACAGGATCAAGCCCTTGCAGCTGCCCGCGTTGTAGGCCGCCAGCTGGTCTTCGATGGTTTCGCCCTGCGCGCTGGCGTTGACCACCAGCACGCGGTTGATGGCGCTGTGGGTCAGCATGTCCAGCAGTTCGCGAGTGCGGCTGTCGCGTTGCGCCATGCCGGCGGTGTCGATCAACACCATGCGCTTGCCCGACAGCAAGTCGAGCAGGTCCTCGAGTGAATCGCGGTCGTGCGCGGTGTGCACCGGCACGCCCAGGATGCGGCCGTAGGCGCGCAGCTGTTCGTGGGCGCCGACGCGGTAGGCGTCCAGCGTGATCAGGCCCAGATGCGGCGCGCCGTGACGGGTGGCGAAGGCCGCCGCCAGCTTGGCCGTGCTGGTGGTCTTACCCACACCGGTGGCGCCGATCAGCGCGTGGATGCCGCCCTGGTCTTCCAACGGCGTGTCGTGTTCGGCGGTGACGACGTTGCGTTCCAGCACGCTGGCCGCCCACAGCGTTTCATCGCCCTCGGCGGGCAGGCTTTCGACCAGCTTCCTGATCAGCATCGGCGAGAAGCCGGCGTCCAGCAGGCTCTTGGCCAGATTCGCCTGGCGCGGCTGGCGTTGCAGCTTTTCCATGAACGCCAGCGCACCGAAACGCTGTTCGATGAGGCCGCGCATCGAACGCAATTCCGTCATCACTTCGATCTGTTCGCCACCGGCGTTCGGTGGCGCGGGCACCGGGCTGGTCTGTGCCGCGGAGCGCGCGGTAGCAGCGGCTGCGTAGGCCGGCGCGGACGCGCTCGGCAGCGTGACCTCGTCACGCAGCACCGGCACGTCGCGGCGGTTGGCCATGCGGGCGCGGGCGGCTTCGATCGGCGCCACCTGGGGCGGCAGCGGCGCGGGCCGCGCAGCTTCTGGCGGGGCTGCAGCGGCCAGCTCGGCGCTGCGGCGCTTCAGCATGCGGTCGCGCACGTAGTCCTGAAAAGACAGCGTGCTCATTTCCATCTGCGCCACGTCGGCCTGCACCGTCGCGTCCAACGGCGGCTCGGTGCGCTCGCTGCGGTCGGTGCGCGCATCCGGTTCGTGGGCGTGGCCGGTCAGACGGTCCAGCATGCGGGACTTGGACGGCGCCAGGCGTTCGCGCAGCGTCGGCGCCCGGGACGTTGGCAACGGCTCGAAAGGGTGAGCCTGGGGATGCGTCTGCGCCTGCGCCTGCGCCTGCGCCAGCATGCTCACCGTCTCGGCGGCCTGGCCCATGCGCTCCAGCTGCTCGACGCTGTCAGAGGCCATCGCCAGCACCTCAACGCCCTCGTCGCACGGTTTGGTGGACATCACGATGGCGTCGTCGCCAAAGGCGGCCTTGACCATGGCCAGGGCTTCGCGCGATGTGCGGGCCGTAAAGCGCTTGAGGTTCATGCCGTGCTTCCGATGATCGAACCGATGCGGATCGAATGGGTTTCAGGAATTTCGCTGTGGCCCAGCACTTTCATGCGGGGCGCAGCGCGTTTGAGCAGGCGCGCCATCGGGGCGCGGATCTGGTCGGGCACCAGCAGGCAGGCCGGGTGGCCCAGGTCTTCCTGCTTCTTGGCGGTTTCCGCAGCGCTGCGGGTCAGCGTATCGGCCACCGTTGGGTCGAGCGCCGCACCATGCGGCGAGTTCAGGGCCTGGGTGACCAGGCGCTCGAGTTCGGGGTCCAGCGCGATCACGTCCAGTTCTTTCACCGGGCCGTAAATCTGCTGCACGATGGCCGGGGCCAGGTGGATGCGGATGCGGCGGGCCAGCTCGGCTGGGTCGGTGACGGTGCTGGCGTTTTCTGCCAAGCATTCGATGATGGAGCGCATGTCGCGGATGTGGACGCCTTCTTCCAACAGAAGTTGCAACACACGTTGCAAGGCAGCGATTCCGACCATCTTGGGCACGACGTCCTCGATCAATTTGGGAGCCAGTTTGGTGACGTGCTCGACAAGTTGCTGGGTCTCGACCCGGCCCAACAAACGTGCGGCATTCACCTGCATCAAGTGTGAGAGGTGGGTTGCCACGACGGTCGCGCAATCAACAACCGTAAACCCGGCCATTTGGGCCATCTCGCGGTAGCGTTCCTCGATCCACACCGCCGGCAGGCCGAAGGCCGGGTCGTTGGTCTTGGTGCCCGGCAACTGCTGCCGTCCCGATGGCGACACGCCACCCGGGTCGATGGCCAGGAACTGGCCCGGGTTGGCCTCGCCCTCGCCCACCACCGCGCCGCGCAGCATCACGCGGTAGGCGCCAGGCTTGAGTTCGACCAGGTTGTCGCGGATGTGCACCGGCGGCGGCAGGAAACCGACGTCCTGCGCAAACTTCTTGCGCACACCCTTGATGCGCGACAGCAGGTCGCCACCGGCGGGCGTGCGCGCCTTGTCCACGAGGGCGATCAAGCGATACCCCACTTCAAGGCCCAGCGTGTCGACCGGCGTCAAGTCGTCCCAGCTGGCTTCGGCGTTGGCGGCCTGCACGTCGCTGGCCACGGTTCGCTCGGGTTGCGCGGCGGCAGCCTTGCGCTTTTGCAGCAACTGCCAGGCCAGCGCGCCCAGGCCACCGGCCACCAGCAGGAAAACCAGGTGCGGCATGCCCGGCACCAGGCCCAGCAAGGCCACCACGCCGGCGGCCACGCCCAGGGCCTGCGGGGAGTCGAAGACCTGCCCGCGGATCTGCGTGCCGATGTCCTGCTCCTTGCCCACCCGCGACACCACCATCGCGCTGGCCACGCTGATCAGCAGTGCCGGAATCTGTGCCACCAGCGCGTCGCCCACGGCCAGCGTCACGTAGCTGCTGGCGGCCTCCTGCGCGCCCATGTCGTGCATGGCCATGCCGATGACGAAACCACCGACCACGGTGATGAACAGAATCAGCAAGCCGGCCATCGCGTCGCCGCGCACGAACTTGCTGGCGCCGTCCATGCTGCCGAAGAAGTCGGCTTCTTCGGCCACTTCCAGGCGCCGCTGGCGGGCTTGCTTCTCGTCGATGAGACCGGCATTCAGGTCGGCGTCAATGGCCATCTGCTTGCCCGGCATCGCATCCAGCGCAAACCGCGCGCCGACTTCGGCGATGCGTTCCGCACCCTTGGTCACGACGACGAAATTGATGACCACGATGATCGCGAAGACGATCAGGCCGACCGCGAAATTGCCGCCGATCAGGAAGTGGCCGAAGGCCTCGATGACCTGCCCGGCGGCGCCCGGACCGGTGTGTCCCTGCACCAGCACCACGCGGGTGGAAGCCACGTTCAGGCTCAGCCGCAGCAGCGTGGTCACCAGCAGCACCGTGGGCAGCGCCGCGAAGTCCAGCGGCTTGACCATTTGCGCGCTGACCATCATCACCGTCAGCGCCAGCGCGATGTTGAAGGTGAACAGCAGGTCGAGCACGAAGCCCGGCAGCGGCAGCACCATCATCGCCAGCATCATCACCACGAAAGCCGGCAGCACCAGCGCCTTCAGCGCGCCCGACTGCGGGCCGAACCAGGCGTTGAAGCGCGCGACCAGCGGGCTCATGCTCCAGCCCCTGCAGCAGGCGGTGCAGTGCTGCCCGGCTGGTCACCGGGGTTGATCTTGTTGTTCGGATCGAGGTCGGCCGGCACCTCGGGCGTCGGCGCGGCTTCCTTCACCGTGCGGCCGGCGGCCATCGCATCGCGCAGCTGATACACCCAGGCCAGCACCTGGGCCACGGCGCCGAACAGGCGGGCCGGAATTTCCTGGTCGATCTCGGCGTGGGCATACAGCGCGCGGGCCAGCGCGGGCGCCTGCAGCACCGGCACCTTGGCCTCGCGTGCGATGTCGCGGATCTTCATGGCCAGCAGGTCGGCACCCTTGGCCACCACCTTGGGCGCGGCCATCTTGCCGTCTTCGTACTTCAGCGCCACGGCATAGTGGGTGGGGTTCATCACCACCAGGTCGGCCAGCGGCACCTGCGCCATCATGCGTTTGTTGGCCATCTCGCGCATGCGCCGACGCATCGCGCCTTTCATCTCGGCGTTGCCTTCCTGCTCCTTGAATTCCTTCTTCATTTCCTCCACGCTCATGCGCAGGCGGCGCAGCAGCATCTGGCGCTGCAGCGGCACGTCGACCAACGCAAAGGCGGCCAGCACGCCACACAGCAGCAGCAGGCCGTCCTGCAGCAGCGCCCCGCCGGCAGCCAGTGCAGTCGGCAGCGGCATGGCCAGCATTTCGGCATGGCGGTTCCAGCGGGCCATCAGGTAGACCGTGCCCACGCCACCCAGTACCAACGCCAGCAGACAGGACTTCAGCGTCGTGGTCAGCTGGTCGACCGAGAGCACCCGGCCCAGGCCGCTGAGCGGGTTGAGCTTGGTGAAATCAGGCAGCAGCGGCTTGAAGGTGAAGTTCCAGCCGCCCGAAAGCAGGCCCGACGCCAGCGCCACCACCACCATCGTCGCGAACAGCGGCGTCAGCACCGCGAACATCTGCAGCGACAGCGCCAGCAGGCGCTCGACCATCGCCTCGGGGTGACTGATCTGCGCGGCATCGAAGCGCAGGCCGGTGGCCAGCAGGCGGGTCATCCAGTCGGACAACTCGGGTGCCAGCGCCAGCAACAGGGCCACGCCGCCAGTTACCGCCGTGAAGTGACCCAGGTCGCGCGAACGGGCCACCTGCCCGTCGGCACGCGCCTTCTCGATCTTGCGTTGTGACGCGGGTAGCTTGCGGTCTTGGGCGCTGTCTGCCATTCAAGGGGCCATGCAAAAAGGGCTCCGAAGTGGAGCCTATGCATGGTGCCGCGCGACGCGCGCAGCTTGAGCCGGATAAGCGGGCGAAAGCCGGCCGTGCTCGCGCCCTTTAGAAACCCAGACTCGCCAGCAAGTCGTCCACCTCGCCCTGGTTGGCCACCACGTCGGTGCGGCCCTCGGGGTTGACGATGGGGCCGTGCAGCACGGTGGGGTCGACCTTCTCGCGCTGCTCGGGCGGCACCACCGACACCAGCAGCTTGACCAGGCTGTCTTCCAGGTCGTTGGCCAGGGTCACCACCTTGGCCACCACCTGGCCGGTCAGGTCGTGGAAGTCCTGCGCCATCATGATGTCGGTCAAGTGGGCGTCGATGTGCGCGCTGCGCGCCTCGACGTCGCGCACGAAGTTCATCACCGCGCCAGTGGCCACGGCTTTTACCGGGTCGGCCACGATCGATTTGGCCAGGTCGCGCGCAGCCTCCATGATGGCGGCGTGGTCGGCCTTGGCCGCGTCCACCGAGTTCAACACCTTGTCGGCTGCCGCCGCCGTCTTGCTGGCGATGTAGGTCAGGCGGCTGCGCGCGTCGGGCAGCCCTTCGGCGGCCACCTGCAGCTTGGGCATCACGCCGAGTTGCTGCATGGTGTCGTGCAGCAGCCGGGTGATCGACCCCAGTTGCTGAAACACCTCCGGCGAAACCGCCAACGGCACAGCTGGCTGGAGTGTTGCAATATCTTCCATCTTCATGTTCTGGGCTCCCGTGGGCGCAAGGGTTCAGGCCGTAGCCGCAAGCTTCTGCATGATCTTCATCAGCTTCTCTTCCAGCGTGGCCTTGGTGAACGGCTTGACGATGTAACCAGCAGCACCGCTTTGCGCAGCCAGCACGATGTCTTCCTTGCGCGCTTCGGCAGTCACCATCAGCACCGGCAGGTGCTTCAGGCTGTCGTCGGCCTTGACCGCCTTCAGCAGATCGAAGCCGTTCATGTTGGGCATGTTGATGTCCGAGACCACGAAGTCGTAGCGCTGGTTCTTCAACATCTGCAGCGCCACGGCACCGTCTTCGGCCTCGTCGGCGTTGTTGCAGCCCATCTCCTTCAGCAAACCGCGCACGATGCGGCGCATGGTGGAGAAGTCATCGACGATGAGGAACTTCATCTCGGCAGGGGTAGTCATGGCGGCAGGACCTCGGGAACGTTGGACTGATCGGTTTATCGACGGCCGACGGCCGTACTTGAGCGCGGCGGCGCCTCGGCGGGCGCCGCCAGCGTGGGCGAGTTCACCGGCTCAGACGCAGGCCCAGGCGCGGGCGCGGTCGCGGACTCGGTCTCGGGCGCGGTGCGGAACAGGCGGTCTTCCGCGGCGCGGGTCATCACGATGATGCTGATGCGCCGGTTGGCCGGCGCCGCCGGGTCCTTGCGGTCGAAAGGATTGCTGGCCGCCAGGCCCTGCACGCGCAGCACGTGGTCTTCCTGCAGGCCGCCGACCAGCAACTCGCGGCGCGACGCATTGGCGCGGTCGGCGCTGAGTTCCCAGTTGCTGTAGCCGCGTTCGGTGCTGCCCGAATTCGAGGAAAACGGCTGTGCGTCGGTGTGCCCTTCCAGCGTCAACCGGTTCGGCACCTCGGACAGCACCCCGCCCACGGTGCGCAGCAGCTCGCGCATGGCGGGCTGCACGGCCGGGCTGCCGCTGGCAAACATCGGCCGACCTTCGGCGTCGACGATCTGGATGCGCAGCCCGTCGGGCGTCATTTCCAGCAGGATCTGCGAGCCCATGGCCCGCAGCTTGGTGTTGTCGGCGATCTTCTCTTCGATGGCCTTCTTCAGTTCGGTCAGCCGGGCCACTTCGGCGCGCGTCTGCTCGGCTTTCAGCTGGTGCAGGTTGACGGTGGACTTGCTGGCCTGCACGTCACCGCGCTTGACCTGCCCGGTGGCCCGCGTCAGGTCTTCGCCACCACCGCGGACCACGCTGGACGCGTCGCCCGCGCCCGTGCCGCCATTCAGCAGCGCCAGTTTCATCGGCGACTGAAAATAGTCGGCGATGCCCTTCTTGTCGCCTTCGGTGGTACTGCCCAGCAGCCACATCAACAGGAAGAAGGCCATCATCGCCGTCACGAAGTCGGCATAGGCGATCTTCCAGGCGCCACCGTGAACGGCGTGGCCGCCCTTCTTGACGCGCTTGATGATGATCGGCTGAAGTTTCTTGGCATCACCCGCCATGTCGAACTCCTGGCTGCTGCAGCGGCTTCATCTACTTCTTCTTGACGTGTGCTTCCAGCTCGACAAAGGTCGGCCGGTCGCCCGAATACAGCACCTTGCGGCCGAATTCGATGGCCACCTGCGGCGCGTAGCCCTGCATCGAAGCCAGCAGCGTGGTCTTGATGCACTGCAGTTCCTTGCCGGCGTCTTCGACCTTCTGCTCCAGCAGGCCGCCCAGCGGTTCGACGAAACCGTAAGCCAGCAAGATGCCCAGGAAAGTACCGACCAGGGCCGAGGCGATCATGCCGCCCAGGACGGCCGGCGCCTGGCCCACCGAGCCCATGGTGTTGACCACGCCCAGCACGGCCGCCACGATGCCGAAAGCCGGCAGGCCACCGGCCAGGCGGCCGATCGCGGCCACCGCGGCGTGTTCCTCGGCGTGGTGGGTGTCGATCTCGCTGTCCATCAGCGACTCGATCTCATGCGCATTCAGGTTGCCCGACACCATCATGCGCAGGTAGTCGGTGATGAATTCGGTGACGTGGTGGTCGTTGCCCACCGTCGGGTACTTCTGGAAGATGGCCGAGTTGTGTGGGTCTTCGACGTCCTTTTCGATCGACATCAAGCCCTCTTTACGGGCCTTCTGCAGGATGTCATACATCAGCGCCAGCAGTTCCATGTAGCGGGTCTTGCTGAACTTGCTGCCCTTGAAGCAAGAGCCCAGGCCTTTGAACGTGGCCTTGATGACTTTCATCTGGTTGTTGGCCAGGAAGGCGCCGGCAGCGGCACCGAAGATGGTGATCATCTCGAAGGGCAAGGCATGCAACACCACGGAGATGTTGCCGCCGTGGACGATGTAGACCCCGAAGATGCAGACCATGGCCAGAATCCAGCCAACGATGACGAACATGAGAAGTGATCCGTGGTGGTTCCGGATGGCGCCACGCGCCGCCGGTCATTGCTGTGGTTATCGGCAGTCCAGCCCGACGGTTGAGTTCGGCGGCGACACGGCCAGGCCCGGTCGGTAGATCCAGACCGGCCGCCGCCCCGGCCCTTGCAGACAGGCCCAGGGCGCCTGCCCGGGGACTGCGAATTCCAGACTCACCAGCCAGGCCGCGGGAGCCAGTTCACGCCGCGCCTTGTCGAACACGCGGGCCATGCTTTCCGGACGCTGGAAAACGTAAACCAACTGGTGCCCGGCCCATGAAGCGGCCCACATGTCAGCCCGTCGAATCTGCACTTGGTCGCGCCGGCAACGCCAAGCCGCCGCCCAACTCAGCGGGGCGCTCCATTCCAGGCCGTGCAGGCTGGCATCGGGCCACAAGCGGCGCAGCGCCTGCAGGCCGTGGCCCAGGCCGCAGCCGGCGTCCAGCACGCGGCGCGGGCTGCCCACCACCGCGTCCAAGCCGGCGAGTGCCGAGGTGGGCGTCGGAAAAAACGGCGCGTCGCGCCAGGCCCGCACCGGGTAAGCCGCCAGCAGCGGCAGCAGCAGCGCCAGCCAGGCCCACGGCGGCAGCGCCGCAGCGGCACCCAAAACCCAGGCCGAAAGCGGGAACCCGCCAGCCGCCAGCGTTCGCCGCCAGACGGTGGCACAAGGCCAGGCCAGCGCCGCACCGGCGGCCAGGCCCAGCCCGAAGGCCGCCGCCGGCGGCCACCCCAACGCGCAAGCGGCCGACCACGCGCCCCAGGCAGCAGCCCAGGCCAGCACGGCGGGCATGGGCCAGCGCTGCAACATCATCGCAAAGCCAGCAGCTTGTCGTGCGGCGGGCGCACCTTCACCGTGGCGACTGGCACCGCACCCTTGACGGCGTAGCGGCGGTCTGCAGTGTCGCGCAGCGCCGGCTCCACCAGCGGCAGGCCGTTGGCCGCCACCAGCGTGGCCACGCGCGGCTGGTTGGCGCTGGCGCCGCGGGCCAGCACGATGGCCAGTTCACCCCCCACCAGTTCAACGAAGCAGCCCGGTGGGTACAGCCCCACCGCTTTCAGCAAGGCGCCGGCCAGTTCATCGGGCCGTCCGCCAGCCGCCAGACAGGCTTCCCGCACGGCCTGCGGCGGCGACATCGGTTCGCGTGAAGCCCTGCGGCTGAACTTGGCGGTCAGCACGTCCACCCGGCGCAGCAGTTCGGCCAACTGGTGCTGCGCCGGGCGCTCGGCCAGTGGCGCGTCGTGCGGCAGGGTGTCGTGGTGCAGGGCGATGGCCTGCAGGCACAACGCATCGTCCAGGCCGCCGTTTTGCAGCAGGTTGACGCTGGCCTGCGCGTGGCCGGCAATGTCGTCGCGCATGGCTGGCGTGGGCGGCAGCTGCATGCCGGCCAACTGATCCTGCAGTCTGACCATGCTGACGTTCATCGTGAGCGCCGCGCGGCCCAGGCTGTCGGTCCACGCCGACGACCAGCCCAGCACCGCCGCCACCTGTTCGCACACGCCCATGACCAGCAAGGCATGACGGCAGCTGTAGCGCTGGGTGGTGTGGATGGATTCGTAGGCCAGGCAATAGATCGACGCGTCCGGTCGGCGCTGGAACAGCTGGCGCGCGCGGCCGTGAACGCCGAGCAGGCGCAGGCGCCATTCGGACGCCGGCTGCACGTCGCGCAGCGCGCCTTCCAGCTGTGAAATCAGCTCATGCCACTGCTCGGAAATGCTCAGGATCGGCCCTGCAGCCGCGTCGCGCGGGGTTGCCGCTTCCGGCCGCGCGGCCGCTACCGCCTTCAGCGAGCCGCCCTGGCGCAGCGCGGCGTCCACCGCAGCGCCCAGGCGGCGCGTCCAGTCGGCCGCCTCGTGCTCATCGGCATGCAGCGGCTGCTCGCGCAGTTCGGCCAGCCGTGCTGCGCTGGGCACGTGCTGCCCGGCAGCCAGCAGCAAACGGCCTGAAGCGTCACGCAGACCGAAGGGCAGCGGGTCGTCCAGGCGCAGGTATTGGGCGGAGAAGGGAATGAGCTTCAAGATTCCGACGGTTGTGCCGGTTGCGATAGGAACCGGCTTCATGGGAGATATCGGCGAGCAAGTGCCAGCCCTGAGGCGCACTGACGGCCGAAATGGCTGGCATCTCAGCAACCCGTTTCAGTCGGGCAAAAAAAGGCGGGCCCCAGGGGGCCCGCTGTAAAGCACAGAGGTCTGTGCCAGGAGGAGACAAAACGAAAGCTCGTTCAATCTGAGAAAGATATCGACCCGGACGTTCAAATTTCCAGGGCCGCGGCCGTGATCAATGTCCCATTTCGGCGCTCAGCGCCACGGCCTTGGCCGCTTGGGCGCCCAACGAACCAGCAAGCCGGCCCTTACCGGCGCGCGCCGGCGGGTTGCACAGGCCGCAGACGTAATGGCGGGCAATCTCGTGCGGGTGGGTCACGAAATGGCCACCGCACTTGCTGCAGGCGGTCATGGTCAGCATGCCGTTGTCAACGAACTTCACCAGGCGCCACGCGCGCGTCACGCTGAGCAGCGGTTCCAGGCCCTGCGAAAACATCTGTTCGGTGTAGAGCTGGTAAGCCTTGATGACGGTATCGATCTCGTCCAGCGCCGCGACCTTGTTCAGGTATTCGTGGATATTCAGGAACAGGCTGGCGTGGATGTTGGGTTGCCAGGTCATGAACCAGTCGGTGGAAAACGGCAACTGGCCTTTGCTCGGGCTCTTGCCGGCGACTTCCTTGTACAGGCGCAGCAGGCGCTCGTAGCTCAGGTCGGTTTCGCTTTCCAGCACCTGCAGGCGGGCGCCCAGGTGGATCAACGTGATCGCGCGTTCGATCTGCTTGGCTTCGCCGACGATGCTTTTGCTACGGGCCATGGTGTTTTCGCTCCTGTGATCTTGTGGTGTGGGGTCAGGCTGCTTCTTGATGGCGGCCGGCCATCAGGATGGACGCATGCAGGCGGCTCATGCCGTCGTTGGCGGCGCCTTTGCCGTGGTTGGTCAGCAGGTTCCACACCAGGTCGTCATCCATGCGAAAGCGGCACAGCAGCGTGTTGCCACCGGCGATCTTCATCATCTGCGCCGGGGTCAGCGTGCCGATCAGCGTGGCAGTATCTTCACTGACACCCAGGCGAAACAGGGCCTGTTCCTTGTCCTGACGCACCAGGCTTTGCGCCAGCATCAGGTAGGACAGGTTGGCTTCACGGATCTCGGCGAGGATTTGGTCGGATGTCATGGTGCTGCTCCAGCGGTTGTCGTGAGGTGCCTGGGAAGGCGGGGTCGATGAAACAGACTGTAGGGATTTGAAATGGACGGCGTCATCAGCCCTTTTCCGTCGCGGCAGTCCGGCTTCTTCCAGGGGGCGTGTAGGGCAGATTCCTACAAGTCCGGCCATGCGTGAAGAGCATCACGGCTGGCCCAAAAAAAACGCCCCGGACAGGGGCGTTTTCATGGAGGGCTCGGAGGCCTCAGTTGCGTTCTATCCGGGCGTAGGCCGAATGGTTGTGGATGGATTCGAAATTCTCGACATCCACGCGGTAGCGGCCGATGCGGGCGTCGGCGTTCAAGGCCAGCGCCACGTCGCGCACCAAGTCCTCGACGAACTTGGGATTCTGGTAGGCGTGCTCGGTAACCCACTTCTCGTCGGGGCGCTTGAGCATCGGCCAGATCTCGCTGGACGCGTGGTCTTCGGCAAAGCGCACCAGTTCCAGCCAAGTCAATGGCGAAAGACCGGGCGTCACGGCAGCTTCCAGAATCTCTGCACGGATGGTCACCAGCGAACGCTGGTTGTGCGCGCCGTAGTCCGAGATTTCCTTGGAGCACGGGCACAGGCTCTTCACCGGCACGGCCACTTCGGCGTGCACGCGGGTGGCGCCATCGCGCGCCTCGGCGATCCAGCGGCCCTGGTAGTCGAGCAGGCTCTGCACACCCGACACCGGCGCGCGCTTGCGCAAAAAGAAGCTGAAAGCGGCTTCGATACGGCCTTCCTGTGCGCCCAGCTTGTCCAGCATTACCGTGTGCAAACGGCGCAGCGTGGCCGCGTCCAGCGGCTCGCCCGACAGCGCCAGCGCGTCCAGCCAGGCCACGAAGCGCGACATGTGCGTGCCCTTCTTCTCGGCCGGCAAAGCCACGTCCAGCGACCACAGCGCGGCGGTGGTCTGCACCGTGCCCGCCACGCTGACATGCAGCGGGTAGCGGATGTCCTTGATGCCCACACGCTGGATGGCCAGGCGGCGCTCGTCGGCGGCACTTTGCGTGTCGGGGATGTGCAGCGAATCGGTCAGGTTCAAGCTGTTTAGGGGGGGCATGGAATTCATCGTGATCAGGCGTTCGTTGCGGCCAGAGCCGGCCGGCTGCCGTAGCGCTGCAGGATGGCCTGCTCGATGCCGCTGGCGTCCAGCCCGCACATCGCCAGGATCTTGGCCGGGTCGCCATGGTCGGTAAAGACATCGGGCAGGCCCAGCAGCAGCACCGGCACGGCCAGGCCCGCCGCTGCCAGGCATTCCAGAACCGCGCTGCCGGCGCCGCCCGTGATGCAGCCTTCCTCCACGGTCACCAGGCCGTCGTGGGTGCGCGCCAGTTCGAGCACCAGTTCTGCATCCAGCGGCTTGGCAAAACGCATGTCGGCCACGGTGGCGCCCAAAGATTCCGCCGCTTTCACAGACGCGTGCAGCAAGGTACCGAAAGCCAGGATCGCAATCCGCTGGCCCTGCCTGCGGACCACGCCCTTGCCCCAGGGCCAGGTGTTCAGTTCCTTCTCGACGGCCACACCGGCGCCCACGCCGCGCGGGTAGCGCACGGCCACTGGGCTGCCGTGACGGAAGGCCGTGGTCAGCGCCTGACGGCATTCGTTCTCGTCACTGGGCGTCAACATCGCCATGTTCGGGATGCAGCGCACGAAGGCGATGTCGTAGGCGCCCGCGTGCGTTGGGCCGTCGGCGCCGACGATGCCGGCACGGTCCAGCGCGAACACCACCGGCAGGTTCTGCAGCGCCACGTCGTGGATCATCTGGTCGTAGCCGCGCTGCAGGAAGGTGCTGTAGATCGCGACCACGGGCTTCAGGCCTTCGCAGGCCAGGCCCCCGGCGAACGTGACAGCGTGCTGTTCAGCGATGCCCACGTCGAAGAACCGCCTGGGGAACCGCTTGTGAAATTCGACCATTCCCGAGCCTTCGCGCATGGCCGGCGTGATGGCCACCAGCTTTTCGTCGGCCTCGGCCATGTCGCACAGCCATTGGCCGAAGACGTTCATGAAAGCCGGCTTGCTGGGCTTGCTGGGCGGGAAACCTTCTGCCGGATTGAACTTGGTCGAAGCGGCGTGATACTTCACCGGATCGGCCTCGGCCAGCTTGTAGCCGTAGCCTTTCTTGGTGACGACATGCAGGAACTGCGGGCCCTTCTTGGCGCGCATGTTTTCCAGCGTCGGGATCAGAGCGTCGAGGTCGTGGCCATCAATAGGGCCAACGTAGTTGAAACCGAATTCCTCGAAGATGGTGCCGGGCACGACCATGCCCTTGGCGTGCTCTTCGAAGCGCCGCGCCAGTTCGAACAAGGGCGGCGCATTTTTCAACACGGCCTTGGCGCTTTCGCGGGCCGCCTCGTAGAAATTGCCACTCATCAGGCGGGCCAGGTACTTGTTCAAGGCGCCCACCGGCGGGCTGATCGACATATCGTTGTCGTTCAGCACCACCAGCAGATTCGGCAGCATGCCGGCGTGGCTGATGCCCCCATTGTTCAGCGCCTCGAAGGCCATGCCGGCGGTCATTGCACCGTCGCCGATCACCGCCACGGCCCTGCGGTCTTCACCCTTCAGTTTGCTGGCCAGCGCCATGCCCAAAGCGGCGCTGATGCTGGTGCTGCTGTGCGCCGTGCCGAAGGTGTCGTATTCGCTTTCGTCGCGCTTGGGAAAGCCGCCGATGCCGCCCAGTTGACGCAGCGTGTGCATGCGGTCGCGGCGGCCGGTGATGACTTTGTGCGGATAGGTCTGGTGGCCCACGTCCCAGACGATGCGGTCATTCGGCGTGTTGAACACGTAATGCAACGCGATGGTCAGCTCCACCGTGCCCAGGTTACTGCCCAGGTGGCCGTTGCCGGTCTGGCTGACGGTATTCAGCACGAACTCACGCAACTCAGCGGCCAGACCCGGCAGGTCGGCGCGGTTCAGGCGCCGCAGGTCGGCGGGGCTGTCGATCTTGTCGAGCAATTTCTTCATCTCAGTTGTCTCGTTCGACGGCTTTGTCGGCCAGCACCGACAACAGGCCGGCCGCGCCGCCCAGGCCGCTGCGCGCCAGCGCCGCGTGAGCCTGCTCGCGCAGTTCGTCGGCATGCTGCCGTGCTGCCGACAGGCCCAGCACGGTGACGTAAGTGGGCTTGTTGTGGTGCTGGTCCTTGCCGGCAGTCTTGCCCAGCGTCTCGGACGCCTGCGTCACGTCGAGGATGTCGTCCACCACCTGGAAAGCCAGGCCCAATGCGGCACCGTAGTCGCCAAGGGCAGCACGGGTGCGGTCGCTGCACAGGCCGCAAGCCGCACCCATCAATACGCTGGCCTGTAGCAGCGCTCCGGTCTTGCGACGGTGCATGTCGCGCAGCGCCGTCTCGTCAAGCGCGTAGCCGATGCTGGAAAGGTCGATGGCCTGCCCGCCGGCCATGCCGGCGTGGCCGGCCGAACGTGCCAGCAAGGCCGTCAGACGGGCCTGCAAGGCGGGCTCGATCCCGCTGTCCGGGGTCAATACCTCGAAAGCCAGCGCCTGCATCGCGTCGCCGGCCAGCATGGCCTGGGCCTGGCCATACTGGACATGCACCGTGGCCTTGCCGCGCCGCAACACGTCATTGTCCATGCAGGGCATGTCGTCGTGAATCAGCGAATAGGCGTGGATCAATTCCACTGCCACCGCCGCGCGCATCGCCGCTTCGGCGTGGCCGGCCACGGCCTGACAACTGGCCAACACCAGCAAGGGCCGCAGCCGCTTGCCGCCATCGAGCACGCCGTAGCGCATGGCCAAGCCCAGGCCGGCCGGGGCATTCATCGGCACCCAGTTGTCCAATGCCGCTTCCACGGCAGCCAGTTGCTGGTGCGACCAAGCTTCGAAATCCTCGGCCATCAGCTTGAAATCCATGTCTTGAGCTGGCCGTCTTCCAGCACCTTCACTTGCGCCTCGACGTCCTGCAGCCGGGCGCGGCAAAAGTTGAGCAACTCGGCGCCCCGCCGGTAGCCGTCCAGCAACTGGTCCAAAGGCAGTTGCCCGCTTTCCATTTGCGCCACCAGGCGGTCGAGTTCGGCCAGGGCCTGCTCGTAGGTGGCGGGGTCGTTCGAAGGTGCTGCTGCGCTGCGGGCCATTTCGGAAGATGAAATTGAAGCCTCTGATTCTAGTCAACGACGGCCCGCTGACAGAGGCGGTCGTCATCTCCAGGGGCCACGGCTAGAATCGCCGACGCTCTCGGACCGGGCAACCTGGCGCCGAGATCTACGTTTGCCGCCCGCGGGGCCACCGGGCGGCAGGTCGATGTCCTTGAAGAGGAGGATCCAGTCGGATCATGTCGGACCTGAGCATTTGTCTCGAAGCTCTTGAGTGCGCGACTTCCAGAAGCGGCTCTCAACTTTCAGTTTCCAGCTACTTTGACCCGAGCCTGTTCCGCAAGGAGCAGCAACTCATCTTTCAACACGCACCACGCTACCTGGGACACGAATTGGCCCTGCCCCAGGTCGGCGACCATCTGGCGTTGGTGCAGGAAGAAGAGGGCCGGGCGCTGGTTCGCACAGCGGACGGGATCGAACTCGTCAGCAACGTCTGCCGCCACCGCCAAGCCGTGATGCTGAAAGGCCGCGGCAACGCGGGCTGTCACATCGTCTGTCCGCTGCACCGCTGGACTTACGACTTGCACGGTGCACTCGTCGGCGCGCCGCATTTCGACGAAGACCCGGGACTGAACCTGCGCAACTACCCGGTGCAAAACTGGCACGGGCTGGTCTTCGAAAACCAAGGCCGTTCGGTGGCCACCGACCTGGCCACTCTGGGTGCAGCGCACGACCTGGACTTCAGCGGTTTCGTCTTCGACCGGGCCCACGTGCACCAGTGCGACTACAACTGGAAGACCTTCATCGAGGTTTACCTCGAGGACTACCACGTCGGCCCTTTCCACCCCGGCCTGGGCGGCTTCGTCAGCTGCGAAGACTTGAAGTGGGAATTCGGCCGTCACCATTCGGTGCAAACCGTGGGTGTGCAGAAGGCGCTGACGCGTGCCGGGTCGGACGTCTACGCGCGCTGGCAGCAGGCGGTGCTGAACTACCGCAACGGCGCGCCGCCACCGCAGGGCGCGATCTGGCTGACCTACTACCCGACGGTGATGGTCGAGTGGTTCCCGCACGTGCTGGTGGTGTCCACGCTGGTCCCGCAAGGGCCGCAGAAGACGATGAACCTGGTGGAGTTTTTCTACCCCGAGGAAATCGCCGCTTTCGAACGCGAATTTGTCGACGCCCAGCAAGCCGCCTACATGGAAACCTGCGTCGAGGACGACGAGATCGCGCTGCGCATGGACGCAGGCCGCAAGGCCCTGCTGCTGCGCGGCGACGACGACGCCGGGCCGTACCAGAGTCCGATGGAAGACGGCATGCAGCACTTCCACGAGTGGTACCGCCGCGAGATGGGCAGCCTGAAGGCTTGACGCGGGTCAAAGGGCGGCTTGCGCATTTGATGGACACTGTCCCGACAGGCGCAGATGCGCCGCCTGCCCTTTGAAGGAGCCCCCATGTACCAACGCATCCTCTTCCCCACCGACGGGTCCGACATCACCGCCAAGGCGATGCAATCGGCCCTGGGCCTGGCCAGGCTGGCCGGCGCCGAACTGAGCGTGCTGGCGGTGAAGGAGCCGTTCCCCTACAGCGCCATTTCAGAAATGCAGCCGGTACCGCCGCAAGAGTATTTCGACACCCAGGAACGGGTGGCCGCGGCCCGAGTCAAGGTTGTCACCGATGCCGCCGCCGCCGCAGGCGTTGCCTGCAAGGGCTACACGGTGGAAGCGCTGCATGCCTGGGAGGCCATCCTCGACCAGGCCAAGGCGCAAGACTGCGACCTGATCGTGATGGCCTCCCACGGCCGCCGCGGCATGAGCGCGCTGCTGCTGGGCAGTGAAACGCAGAAGGTGCTGACGCACAGCACGCTGCCGGTGCTGGTGGTGCGCTGAAACAAAGGTCAGCCGGGGTAGCCCCGCAGACCCAGCATGGCCAGCAGCACCAGCCCCAGGCCGGCGACCAACCAGGCCACTTGCAGCAGCGTTTCGCGCCAGTTCAGGCGCTGCTGCAACTGCGGCAACAAATCGGCCACTGCCACGTAGACAAAGCTGCTGGCGGCCACCACCAACAGGTAGGGCATGACCCACTGCCACGGGCCGACGACGAAGTAGCCCAGCACGCCGCCGGCCACCGCCGCCAGACCCGACAGCGCGTTGAACAGCAAAGCCTTGCGGCGCGTAAAACCAGCGTTCAGCAGCACGATGTAGTCGCCGGCCTCTTGCGGAATCTCGTGCGCCATGATGGCCAGTGCAGTGACCAGGCCCAGCCCCGGATTGGCCAGAAATGCCGCCGCGATGATCACGCCGTCGCAAAAATTGTGCACCGTGTCACCAACCAGCACGCTCAGGCCTCCCCGCCCGGCTTGCTGCGTGTCGAACTGATGTTCGTGGTCGTGGCCATCACCTTCGTGGTGGTGCACGTGACGGTACAGCTCGGCCTTTTCCAGCAGCCAGAAGAACAGCAGGCCGCCCAAAAGCGTGGCAAAAAGCCTGTGCGGCGCCGTGCCGCTTTCGAAGGCTTCCGGCAGCACGTTCAGCAGCGCCGTGCCCAGCAGCACGCCGGCCGACAGGCTGACCATCCTCTTGACCACGCGCCCCAGCACCGCCTGCGTCATCGACGCGGCAATCAGCACCGAAAGCACGCCGCCGGCTGCCGTGGCGATCACGATGTAGAGCAGAGTCATGGGCAGCCGCAGCGCATCTTCATCCGGCCACGCCGTTGGCTCGCAGCCAGGCCAGCGCGCGCTGCCAGCCGTCGGTAGCAGCGTCCTTGCGGTAGCTGCTGCGGTAGTCGGCGTAAAAGGCGTGCGGGGCGTCGGGGTAGACGGTGAACATGCTCTCGCGGGCTGCCGCGCTGCCGGTGGCCAGCGCGGCCCTCATCTGCTCGACGTGGTCCAGCGGTATGCCCATGTCCTGCCCGCCGTAAAGGCCCAGCACCGGCGCGTTCAGTTGGCCCACCAAGCCTATCGGGTGGGTCGGGCTCAGCGCGGTCGGGCTGCCGATCAAGCGCCCGTACCAGGCCACGGCTGCCTTGAGGGCCGGGTTGTGAGCGGCGTACAACCAAGTGATACGACCACCCCAGCAAAAGCCGGTGATGCCCAGACGACCAGCGTCATGGCCCTGCGCGCGAGCCCAGGCGACGGTGGCATCCAGGTCGGCCATCACCTGGGCGTCAGGCACCTTGGAGACCACTTCGGCGACCAGCTTGGCGACTTCGCCGTAGCTGCCGGCATCACCCTGACGCACGAACAACTCTGGCGCGATGGCGCAGTAGCCAGCGCGCGCCAAGCGCAGCGCCACGTCGGCGATGTGTTCGTGCACGCCGAAGATCTCGCTGACCACCAGCACCACCGGCGCGTTCGTCTTGCCGGCCGGCGCGGCGCGGTAGGCCGGCATCTTGAAGTCGCCCACCGGGATGAACACCTCGCCGACCAACAGGCCGTCGGCAGGCGTCTGGATGGTCTGCGCAGTCACCGGCAACACCGCCGCCGCGAAGCCGCTGCCCACCGTCTTGCGCACGAAATCGCGGCGGCTGAAATCACCGTTGGCGGGCGCCAGGGTATCGAGCTCGGTCTTCAGCATGGTGGTGATTCGGGGTGGGTGACGCCACGGATTGTAGGAAGGCCCACGGGTAGCATCCCCGCATGGAATCAAGCGTCAAGACCGGCGGGCCGCTGGCGGCCATCGACATGGGGTCGAACAGCTTCCGGCTGGAAATCGGCCATTTGCCGGGCTCACCACCCAGCGGTCGCTACAAGCGCATCGACTACCTGAAGGACACCGTCCGCCTGGGCGCCGGGCTGGACGCAGACGGCATGCTGTCGGAAGAAGCGGCGCAGCGCGGCCTGGCCTGCCTGCGCCGTTTTTCGGCCCGGCTTGCCGGTTTCCAGCCTGGGCAGGTGCGGGCCGTGGCCACACAGACGCTGCGCGAGGCGCGCAACCGCAACGCTTTCTTGCTGCGCGCCCAGGAAGCGCTGGGCTTCCCCATCGAGGTGATTTCAGGGCGCGAAGAGGCCCGGCTGATCTACGCCGGCGTGGCCCACCTGCAACCCAGCGACGTGCCGCGCCTGGTCATCGACATCGGCGGGCGCAGCACCGAGCTGATCCTGGGCCAGGGGCGCACGCCGCTGGTGTCGGAATCGTTTGGCGTGGGTTGCGTCGGCCTGTCGCTGCGCTTCTTCGATGACGGCCGCATCACCGAGGCTGCCTTTCGCGCGGCGCAGGTGGCAGCCGGTGCCGAGTTGGAAGAGGCACTGCAACCATTTGCCCGCCAGCACTGGACGCGCGCTCTGGGCTCGTCGGGCACTGCCGGTGCGGTCTCGCAGATCTTGCAGACCGCTGGCATCACTGACGGCCGCATCACGCCCGAGGGCCTGCGCTGGTGCATCGCGCGTTGTCTGGAAGCGCGACAGGTGGACGCGATCGACCTGCCCGGCCTGAAGGCCGACCGCAGGGCCGTGCTGCCTGGTGGCCTGGCCATCCTGTACACGCTGGCCGCGAACTTCGACATTCACGAGTTGTGGCCGGCCAAGGGTGCCTTGCGACAAGGCGTGGTCATCGACCTGAACGAGCGCCTGCTGGCCCGCCAGCGCGGCAAGGCCACCGACATGCGCGACGCCACCGTGGCTGAATTGCAGCAGCGCTTCACGGTGGACACCGCGCAGGCCGGCCGCGTGGCCAGCGTGGCGCTGGGGCTGTTCGACGCCGCCGTGCCAGACGCCGAGCCTGAAACGCGCCGCGAACTGGGTTGGGCCTGCGCGCTGCACGAGATGGGCCAGATGGTGTCGCACCACGACCACCACCGGCACAGCGCCTACTTGCTGGCGCATGTGGACGCGGCGGGCTTTTCACAAAGCCAGCAACGGCGCATTGCCGATCTGGTGCTGGGCCAGCGCGGCGGGCTGCGCAAGATCGAGTCGCAAATGGCCAGCGAGACCTTCGCCTGGCAGGTGCTGTGCCTGCGGCTGGCGGCTATCAAGTGCCACGCGCGCGGCGAAGTCGATGTCAATGGGCTGACGCTGCGCGCTCGCGGCCGCGATGCCGCCGTCGGCTGGGCCCAGCCGGCCTGGCCCGACACCCATCCGCGCACCCTGTACCTGTTGCGCGAAGAGGTCGCAGCCTGGGTCCGCAGCGGGCCGCTGCGGGTGGCGTTGCCAGCGGCTTGAATCCATTCAGCCGGCCGCTGCGCGATACAGGACCTGCCGGCTAGACCAGTTCGGGCGACACCACGGCATGCAGCACAACCTGCAGTTCGCCTTCCCGTTCACGCGCCCGCAGCCACCACACCGCGCCTTTGCGCACGGCCCACGCCTGCGGCTGCGCAGCCAGCAGGTAGGCGGCGGCCAGGCCCAGGGTGGGCTGATGGCCCACCACCAGCACCGGCTCGCGCGCGTCGGGCCAGCGGGCGGCGTGCAACAGGCCTTCCACCGTGCCTTCCGGCGCCAGTTCAGTGGCGGTTTTGAACTTGCGGTCCAGCGCCGCGGCAGTCTGCTGCGTGCGTCTTGCCGGACTGGCCAACACCCGCGTGCCGGCGGGCAATTGCCGGTTCAGCCAGGCCGCCACCCGGGCCGCCTGACGTTCACCTTTGGGCGTGAGCGGGCGCGCCAGATCGTCGGCCGGATCCAGCCCGTCCAGGGCTTCGGCGTGGCGCCAGAGGATGAGGTCCATGACGAGACGGCGGCGTTTGGGCGCTTGGTGCGGCATGCGCGACGGGGGCGGCTTATGAATACCGCTGCATCAACGCGCGCTGCGCACCGACGCCTGGTTTGCCGTCTGCCGAAACGCGCTTGTAGCGGCCGTCGCTGTCCAGCAACCAGGCGTCCAGCGTGTCGTGCAGGTAAGGCACCAGCCCTTCGTCGATGACGCGTTGGCGCAGAACAGGGTCGCGCACGGGCCAGGCCACTTCGATGCGGCGAAACATGTTGCGGCTCATCCAGTCCGCGCTGCTCAGGTACAGCACCTCGTCGCCGTCGCCTGGTCCCCAACGGAAATACAGGATCCGGGTGTGTTCGAGGAAGCGCCCGACCACCGAACGCACGCGAATGTTGGGCGTGCGGCCCGGCAGGCCCGGCGGCAGCATGCAGGCGCCGCGCACGATGAGGTCGATCTGCGCGCCGGCCACGCCGGCTGCAGCCAGCGCGGACATCAGCGCCGGGTCGGTCAGCGCGTTGATCTTCACGACGATGCGCGCCGACAGCCCGACCCGCGCCGCGTCGGCTACCTGCCGGATGTGCTGGAGCATGCGCTTGTGCAGCACGAAGGGCGCGGTCAGCAGGTGGTTGGGCGTTTTCACGCGGGTCTGGCTGGCCAGTTGCAGGAAGATGGCGTCGGCGTCGGCGGTCAGGCCGGCGTCGCTGGTCAGCATGCCCATGTCGGTGTACAGCCGCGCCGTGCGCGGGTTGTAGTTGCCGGTGGACAGGTGCACATAGCGCTCGAGCCGGGCGCTTTCGCGCCGCGTCACCAACAGCAGTTTGGCGTGGGTCTTCAGGCCGACGATGCCGTAGACCACCTGCGCGCCCACCGCTTCCAGGCGATCGGCCCAATTGATATTGGCTTCTTCGTCGAAGCGGGCTTTCAGCTCGACCACCACCAGCACTTCCTTGCCCCGGCGCGCGGCTTCGATCAGAAGCTCCATCAACACGCTTTGCGTACCTGTGCGGTAGATGGTCTGCTTGATGGCCAGCACGTCCGGGTCGTGCACCGCTTCACGCAGGAACTGCACCACCGGGTCGAAGCTTTCGAACGGGTGGTGCAGCAGGATGTCGGCAGCGCGCAGCTGGGTGAAAACCGAGGTCCCCAGCGGCCACTGGCCTTGTGGCCACTGCGACTCGAAGGGCGCAAAGCGCAGCACGTCGGCGTCGGCTTGGTCGATGAGCTGGTTCAGGCGCACTAGGTTGACCGGGCCGTTGACCTTGTACAGGGCCACGTCGGGCAGACCGAACTGTTCCAGTAGAAAGGTGTACAGCTCGGCCGGGCAGGTGTTCACCACTTCCAGCCGGATGGCCTGGCCGAAGTTACGCGTGGTCAACCCGCTGCGCATGGCCTGCCGCAGGTTGATGACGTCGTCTTCGTCGACTTCCAGTTCCGAGTCCCGCGTAACGCGAAACTGCGAGAACGATTCGACGCTGCGCCCCGGGAACAGCGAAGCCAGGTGCGCGCGGATCACGCTGGTCAGCAGCACGAAGCCTTGCTGACCTTCGCACACTTCAGGCGGCAGGCGGATGACCCGCGGCAACACGCGCGGCACCTTGACGATGGCAATCAGGTTCTGGCGCCCGAAGGCATCACGCCCGCCGAGGCGCGCGATGAAGTTGAGCGACTTGTTGGCCACCATCGGAAAGGGGTGGCTGGGGTCCAGACTGACCGGCACCAGCAACGGTCGCACCTGCTGCTCGAAAAAGCGGGCGACCCAGGCGCGCTGCCGGGCGTTACGGTCGGCGTGGTTCAGCACCACGATGCCTTTGCGCTGCAGCGCCGGCATCACCACGTCGTTGAACAGCGCGTATTGCTCGTCGATCAGTTCATGCGCGGCCTGCGCCACCTGCGCGAGGTCTTGCCGCGTGACGCCCGAAGCCGGCAGCCGCGTGGCTTCGATGATGTCGGCCACCCGGACCTCAAAGAACTCGTCGAGGTTGCTGGACACGATGGTCACGTAGCGCAAGCGCTCCAGCAGCGGCACGTCCACACGCATCGCCTGGGCCAGCACGCGCCGGTTGAACTGCAGAATGGCCCGGTCGCGGTTCAGCAGGATCAGCGGGTTGGCTGGGGTGTCGGCCGGCGGTGCCGCCAGCGGCTGTGCGGCCTGAGATTCGTCAGACATTCTGCGAGTCTATGCAGCCCGCGCGTTAGTTGTGTGACAGCCCTAACGACGGGTCGCCGGGAATCAGAGCGCCAGCAAGTGCTGGCGGTAATGCACCAGCTCGTCGATGGACTCGTGGATGTCGGCCAGCGCGGTGTGCGCCTGCGCCTTCTTGAAACTGTCCATCACCGCCGGCTTCCAGCGCCGCGCCAGTTCTTTCAGCGTGCTGACGTCGAGGTTGCGGTAGTGGAAAAAAGCTTCCAGCAGCGGCATGGTGCCCGCCATGAAGCGGCGGTCCTGGCAAATGCTGTTGCCGCACATCGGGCTCTTGCCCTTGGGCACGTAGTGTTTCAGAAACGCCATGGTCTGCGCCTGGGCTTCGGCTTCATCAATGACGCTGGCCTTGACCCGTGCCGTCAGGCCGCTCTTACCGTGGGTGCCGGTGTTCCAGGCGTCCATGCCGGCCAACGTGGCGTCGCTCTGGTGGATGGCGAACACCGGGCCCTGGATGCGCACCGTCAGGTGCGGGTCGGTGACCACCACGGCGATCTCGATGATGCGGTCCTTGTCGGGGTACAACCCCGTCATTTCCAGATCGACCCAGATCAGGTTCTGGTCGCTGAAGACCAGCGCGGGCGTCGACATTGATTCAGGGGTTTGGGTCATGGTGCAAAGCCAGGAAGTTAACCCATGATTCTGGCCCAGCCTACACTCGCGACCGATGCAACTTTCCGCTGTCACCTTGGCTTTTGCCGCCGCTCTGCTGCTGTCCCTGGCCGTCAAGTTGTGGCTGTCGACGCGCCAGATGCGGCATGTGTCGCAACATCGCTCTGTGGTGCCGGCCGCCTTCCGCAACACCGTCACGCTGGCCTCGCACCAGAAGGCGGCCGACTACACGCTGGCCAAGGGCCGGCTGGGGTTGATTGCCACCGCGTTGGGCACCGCCATGTTGCTTGGCTGGACGCTGCTGGGCGGCCTGGATGCACTGAACGCCGCGTTGCGCGATGCGCTGATGCCGGGCTGGGGCCCGATGGCCTACCAGCTGGCGCTGCTGGCCGCGTTTTCCGTGGTCAGCGGCCTTATCGACTTGCCGCTGGAATGGGTCGCCACTTTCCGCGTTGAACAACGCTTCGGCTTCAACCGCATAACGCCGAAACTCTGGCTGCTGGACATGCTGAAAGGCACAGCCGTGGCTGTGCTGATCGGCTTGCCGATGGCCGCGCTGATCTTGTGGATCATGGGCGCCACAGGTGGAACCGGCGGCTTGTGGTGGTTGTGGGCGTGGGGCGCCTGGGTGGCTTTCAACCTGGTGCTGCTGGTGCTCTACCCGACCGTCATCGCACCGTTGTTCAACAAATTCGAGCCGCTTGCCGACGAGAGCCTGAAGGCCCGGGTGCAGGCCCTGATGCAGCGCTGCGGCTTTGCCGCGCAGGGTCTGTTCGTGATGGACGGCAGCAAGCGCTCGGCGCACGCCAATGCCTACTTCACCGGCCTGGGCGCGGCCAAGCGGGTGGTATTTTTCGACACGCTGCTGCAGCGCTTGACGCCGGGTGAAGTCGAAGCCGTGCTGGCCCACGAACTGGGGCACTTCAAGTACAAGCACGTGTTGCAGCGCATGTGCAGCATCTTCGCGATGAGCCTGGCCGGTCTGGCGCTGCTGGGCTGGCTGGCCGGGCAGAGCGGCTTCTACGCCGGCCTGGGCGTGCGGCCGAATTTGGCCGCACCGAATGACGCGCTGGCGCTGTTGCTCTTCATGCTGGCGCTGCCGTCCTTCGCCTTCTTCGTGGCGCCGCTATTGGCGCTGGTATCGCGCCGCCACGAATTCCAGGCCGATGCCTACGCCTGTGTGCAAGCCGACGGCAGCGACCTGGCCAGCGCGCTGCTGAAGCTGCACGAAGACAACGCCGCCACGCTGACGCCCGATCCTGTCTACGTGCGCTTTTACTACTCGCACCCGCCGGCTTCAGAACGGCTGGCCGCCCTGCCCGCGCCACACCCCGTGGGCGGACCTGTAACCTTTCAACCTGCGTGACCCAGCCGCCATGACGTCCCTCGCCCAGCAGAAATGCAAGCCGCTCGAAGGCCAGCCTCCGATGTCTGCTGCCGGCATCCAGCAGCACCTGTCGCACGCTGTCGGCTGGGCGCTGGTCGACGGCGCCATTCAAAAACAGTTTGATTTCGCGGACTACCACCACACCCTGGCTTTCGTGAACGCTGTGGCCTGGGTCGCCCATGGCGAGGATCACCACCCTGACCTGCTGGTCAGCTACAACCGCTGCACGGTGCGCTTCAACACGCATGCCGTGGGCGGCATCTCGGTCAACGACTTCATCTGCGCCGCCAAGGTGGACGGCTTGCTGCTTTGACACCCCGCAGTTCGCGCGACCGATTCATCACGCCGGCCGACGCGCTGGAGCCCGGCTTGGTGGTGGCCGCACACGGCCGCCACGTGATGGTGGAAACACCCGAAGGTCGGCGTGTCCACTGCCAGACGCGCGGCAAGAAGAGCGAGTTGGTCGTTGGCGACCGCGTGCGCTGGCTGCCCACCGGGGACGGCGGCGTCATCGAACACATGGACCTGCGCAGCAACTTGCTGTTCCGCCAGGACGACTGGCGCACCAAATCCTTCGCGGCCAACCTGGACCAGTTGCTGGTGCTGGTCGCGCCCGACCCGGTGTTCAGCGAATCGCAACTGACGCGGGCGCTGATTGCCGCACAGCAGGCTGGCATTCCCACCGTCATCGGCCTGAACAAGGTGGACCTGCCGAGCACGCCCGTCGCGCGCGAACGGCTGGCGCCCTATTTGGCGATGGGTATCCGCGTCATCGAACTGGCGCTGAAGCAGGACCCCGAGAGCGCCCTGGCCACGCTGCGGCCTTTGTTCGCCGGCCGCACCACCCTGGTACTGGGCCCCAGCGGGATGGGCAAGAGCACACTGATCAATCTGGTGGTGCCGCAGGCGGCGGCGCAGGTGGGCGAGATCTCGCAAGCCCTGCACACCGGCCGCCACACCACCACCAGCACCAGTTGGTACTGGCTGGACGACGCGCGCAGCGGCGCGCTGATCGACTCACCGGGTTTTCAGGAATTCGGCCTTCGGCAGATAGCGCCCGAAGAACTGGCAGGGTTGATGCCCGACTTCGCCGTCGCTTTAGGCCACTGCAAATTCCACAACTGCAGCCACCGCCACGAGCCGGGCTGCGGCGTGCGCGACGCGATGGCCCGCGACGAGATCAGCCCGAACCGGCAGCGCATCTACTGCGAACTGTTCGAAGAGCTGTCGCAAAAGCGTTGGTGACACGTGGTCGCTTGCGGCGATCACTTCTCAGGCTGCACGGACTGTCCTGCAGCAGGCGCCGAGCGCGTCTGCGCGGAACAGCGCTTGCGCAATGCCCTCACCCGAGCACGTTGGCCAGACTGAGCAGCGCTACCAGCATCATCCACAGCACAACCGAACGCCAGACCAGGCCGACGACGCTGTGCAGGTGCCCAGGCTGCGCTGGCACACCGGCCGTCGAACCTTGTGCGTCGGCCAGGTCGGCTGCGGCGCCCGCGTCGAAAGTCTTGGAACGGTCGGGCGTGATGCCCGGTGCGGCCGCGCCGCCCAATTGCACACCCACGGCGCCGGCCGCTGCCGCCAGGATCACGCCTTCATTGCTGTGCTGCCACAGCGTGGCGTCACGCCGCCAGGTGCTGATGGCTTCTTCGAAGTTGCCCACCACCGCAAAGCCTGCCGCCGTCAAGCGGGCCGGCAGGTGGTCGATGTGTGAAAAGAGACGGGTCGACAAGCTCAGCAGCTTGTCGTTGCTGGGCAAGTCGATGTTGCGATGGCGATAGCCCCAGTAACGGGTCGAAAACTCGGCCATGCGGTAAAAGACTGCGCCCATCGGGCCCAGCCCGACTGCCGAGAGCACGACGAACCAGAAAAACACGCCGAACACGTGGCGGTGCGCTGCCAGCAGCGCATGTTCGATGACGTGGCGCAGCACCTCGGTGCGCGGCAATTCGCTGGCGTCCAGATGGCGCCATTCGGCGAGCAGGCGGCGCGCCTCGTTCTCGTCGCCCCGCTCCAGCGCGTCGCGGATGTCGGTGAAGTAGTGGCTGAACTGACGGAAGCCCAAGGTCAGATACAGCAGCGCCACATCGAAAACCAAGCCCAGCAGCAGGCTGTAGTGCGCAATCAGCAAGTACAACCCGCCAGCAAGCGCCGAAGGCACCAGCACCGACACACACCACACCACCCAAGTGTGGTGAGACTGGCCAGCGTCGAAGTTGCGGCCGGTCCATCGCACCCAGGCCATCAGAGTCTCATGGACCCAATTTTCGCGCGGCAGTGGCTTGAGCTGTTCGACCAGCAGCGCGAACAGGACGGCGAAGAAACTCATGACGCCGAATGATAGGGGCTGGCTCCGCTGAAGGGCCTCACTGAGACAGGTAGCGGTACAGGTTGCGCAGCATGGCTGCGGTCGCGCCCCAGATGAAATAGTCGCGCAGGGTGCCGTCGGCAGCAACGCCTTGCCAAGGCATCGACAGGAACTGGCGCTGGCCGCCGTCGAAGTTGGCCTGATGGCGCTGGTGGTTGGCTGGGTCCATCAGGAATGCGAGCGGCACGTGGAAAACCTCGGCCACTTCGAAACTGTCGATAGCCAGATCGGTCAACTTAAAGGGTGGGCGTACTAGCGCCACCACCGGCGTGACAACGAAATTCGTTACCGTGGTGTAGGTCGGCATGTGGCCGATGACATCGACCCGAACGCGCGGCAAGCCGATTTCTTCATGGGCTTCCCGCAGCGCGGTGTCGACGGCGTCGGTGTCTTCGGGTTCGGCCCGGCCGCCCGGAAAACTGACCTGCCCAGCATGGTCACGCAAGTGGTCGGTGCGGCGGGTGAGCAGCACGTGCAGATCGCCCGCGTGTTCAATCAGCGGGACCAACACCGATGCGCGCGCTGGCGCTCGGTCAGGGCCGATGTGGCCGTCGCCGCTGAATTCAGGCTGCCACACCAACGTGTCCCGCTCGGCGAAATGCCGACGAAGTGCCGGTGCTTTCAGACGATCAGGGACCACAGCCGGAAGGTGCGTATCCCGCCCCACGACGGGGATACCCCGTGGGTCGTGGATGCGGGGCGGCGACATCGGTCGGCTGTGCCGCAGGCCGACTCGAAGATCAGGCCAGCTTTTCCTTGATGCGTGCCGACTTGCCGCTGCGCTGACGCAGGTAGTACAGCTTGGCCCGGCGCACATCGCCCCGGCGCTTGACTTCGATGGCGGCGATCAACGGACTGTAGGTCTGGAAAGTACGTTCCACCCCTTCGCCGCTGGAGATCTTGCGCACGATGAAACTGCTGTTCAAGCCGCGGTTGCGCTTGGCGATCACCACGCCTTCGTAGGCCTGAACGCGCTTGCGGGTGCCTTCAACCACGTTGACGCTGACGATGACCGTGTCGCCGGGAGCGAAAGCGGGGATGGTGCGGTTGAGACGGGCAATCTCTTCCTGCTCGAGGATGTCGATCAAGTTCAAGGTCTTCTCCGGGACGATCTTGCAGCGGGCGGGATGGTTGGATGCAACCTAGCGGAATGACTGGCTGCTTTGCGTGGCCGCCTAGACGTTGGCCACTTGGAACCCGGCAGAGGATCGCAAAGCCTTTGATTATAGCTCGGGGAGGGACAGAAAATGCTCATCGTCCTGGTCGAGTTTCCCGGCGGCGCGCGCCTGTGCAATCAAATCGGGCCGTCGTTGCTGCGTCAGCGCCAAAGCGCGCTGGCGCCGCCAGCGTGCGATCTGCGCGTGGTGGCCTGACAGCAGCACAGGTGGCACCCGGTACAAGGTGCCATCAATCCGCAGGCTCTCAGGTTTGCTGTAGCAGGGGCCCTCCAGCAGGCCGTCGGAAAAGCTGTCCTGTTGGTGCGAAGGCGCGTTCAGCACACCGTCCTGGAGACGCGCCACGGCGTCCAGCAGCGCCAACGCAGGCAGCTCTCCACCAGACAGCACAAAGTCGCCGAGGCTGAGTTCGTGCGTGACCTGGGCCTCGATGACACGCTGGTCGATGCCCTCGTAACGCCCACACAGCAGTACGGCGCCGGGGCCACAGGCGAAATCCTGCACGATCCCTTGATCGATGCGCCGACCCGTCGGTGTGAAGTGCACCACGGCCGGTCTGGATTCGCTGCGATCGCTGCGGATGGCATGCAGTGCGCGAAGCAAAGGCTCGGCGAGCATCACCATGCCAGGGCCGCCACCACACGGCCGGTCATCGACGCGTCGGTAGTTGTCGTCAGCGAAATCCCGCAGCGGCCACAAACGCACATCGACCTGCGCCGAGTCGAAAGCGCGGCGCGTGACGCCCTGAGCCAGGTGCGGGGCAAAAAGCTCGGGAAATATCGTGACGACGTCGAAACGCATCAAAAATCAGTAATCGAGATCCCAATCGACTGTGATGCACCGAGCAGGACCATCGACCTTGTCGACGTAAGCGTCGACGAAGGGAATCAGGCGTTCGGGTGTTTCACCGTCCGATTCTTCAACTTGCGCCTGCACCTGCAGAACGCAGTGCGGGCCGGTTTCCAGCAGGCCGACAACGGTGCCCAAAGCCACGCCGGCGCGCGTCGCGACGCTCATACCGATAAGGTCTATCCAGTAGAACTCACCAGCTTCGGGTGTTGGAAAACTGGAACGCGGCACGAATATGCGTGCGCCACGCAGCGCTTCGGCGCCGTTGCGGTCGTTCAAGTCATGGACGGTGGCGACAACGCCTTCGCCGTGCTGGCGCGCGCTGATCACGCGCAACGAACTGGGCAGCAGGTCATTGGGTTTGAGCCCCACGGGCCGCGGCCCCTCCGGCGGCTGGATGAACCAGCACTTGGAAGCAAACAGCGCTTGCGGATCAGACGCGAAGGGTTTGACTTTCAGGCCACCCTGAATACCCCAGGCACCCAGAATGCGCCCGACCTCGACAGCATCCTGAGGCATGACCGACGCCGCGTCGGGCGTCGGGTGCCGGTGTAA
>JAYSYH010000122.1:0-18199 GCA_043716645.1 Betaproteobacteria bacterium
ACAACCTGGTCAGCGGCGCCGAGCTCGACCTGTCGCGGCGCGACGAGTACAAGTCCACGCTGCAGAACGGCCTGCCGCTGCTGCTGGACTACGGCAGCAACCTGCAGGCCCAGGCCCTGCGCACGGCGGCCTATGTGCAGGACGAGTGGGCCATCAACCCGAACTGGTCGGTGCAGGGCGGTTTGCGCTGGGAAGGCATACAGACGCGGGGCGACAACGGCGGCACCAATCTCAGCCCGGGCACCGATCTGAACCCGACCAACCGCAGCAGCGTCTGGACACCGCTGTTCTTCGCCCTGTGGAAGCCCGACGCGAAGAAGCGCGACCAGGTGCGGTTGAGCCTGACGCGCAGCTACCGCCCGCCGACGCTGGGCACCTTGATCGCGCGGCCGACGATCAACCGCGACTACCCGACCAGCGCAGCCAACATCGAAACCAGCCCCGACACGTCGGGCAACCCGAACCTGAAGCCCGAACTGGCCAGCGGCGTCGACCTGGCGTTCGAGCGCTACCTGGACGGCGGCGGCGTGCTCAGCGCCAACCTGTTCCACCGCGAAATCAGCAACCTGATGCGCGGTGTGACGCGCCTGGAAACGGTGTCTTACAGCAGCTTCCAGCGCTATGTGCGGCGCATGCAGAACATCGGCGACGCCAGCACGTCGGGCCTGGAGATGGACGCCAAATTCCGCCTCGACCAGGTCTTCACCGGCGCACCGGCGGTCGACCTGCGTAGCAACCTGTCGTTCTTCCATTCGCGCGTCAAGACCCTGCCCAGGCCCGACAACCGGCTGGACCAGCAGGCCAAGGCCACCGGCAACATCGGCGCCGATTACCGGCTGCGCGGCACGCCGCTGAGCCTGGGTGGCAACGTCAACTGGGTGCCCGGCTACACGACGAAAACCGACATCGGCCAGTTCGTCAGCGTCACCACCAAGCGCGTGTGGGACGCCTACGCGCTGTGGACCTTCAACCCGACGGTGGCCTTGCGCGTGCTGGGCAGCAACTTGGTGCCGCACGATTACACCAACGCCAGCATCAGTGAGATCACCACGTCGTTGGTCAACGAACGCACTACCGTGGCAAGCACCGGGCCCAGCTACATCAACTGGCAGCTGCGGCTGGAGTTGAAGCTCTAGGGATGGCCCCGCTGCGCAGCGCGGGCGGCCGGCGCGGGCCTCAGACTCGGCGTAAACCTTAATTTCGAAAGCGCACCGCATGAACCAGACCCGTCGTCACATCCTGCTAGTCGGCATGTTCTCCGGTGGCAGCCTGCCGCTGGCCGCCCGCGCCCAAAGCGCCTGGCCCAGCAAGCCGGTGCGCATCGTCGTGCCCTTTGCGGCCGGCGGCACCACCGACATCCTGGCCCGCGCCATCGCGCCGGAATTGCAACGGGTTTTTGGCCAGCCTTTCGTCGTCGACAACAAGCCTGGTGCCGGTGGCAACAGCGGCGCGACCGAGGTGGCCAAGTCGCCAGCCGATGGCTACACGCTGCTGATGGGCACCGTGGGCACGCACGCCATCAACCCGGCGCTGTACCCCAAGATGCCCTACGACCACGTCAAGGACTTCGCGCCCGTGACGCTGGTGGCCGGTGTGCCGAACGTGGTGGTCATCAACCCGGCTTCTGCGCAGAAGTACGGCATCAACACCATCGCCGACCTGTCCCGTGCGGCGCGCGCCAACCCGGGCAAGCTGAACGTAGCCAGCTCGGGCAACGGCACCAGCATCCACCTGGCGGCTGAGCTGTTCAAGAGCATGACCGGCACTTTCATGCTGCACCTGCCCTACCGCGGTTCTGGACCGGCGCTGATCGACCTGATGTCGGGCAATGTCGACCTGATGTTCGACAACCTACCCAGCGCTTTGCCGCACATCAAGAGCGGCAAGCTGAAGGCGTTGGCGGTGACCAGCGGCCAGCGTTCCGGCGCACTACCCGACGTGCCCACGGTTTCGGAAGCTGGCGGGCTGCTGCTGAAGAACTACGAGGCCAGTTCGTGGTTCGGCCTGCTGGCGCCGGCCGGCACGCCGGCCGAGGTGGTCAACCGCATCCAGCAGGAATGCGCCAAGGCGCTGGCCACACCGGTCATCAAGGACCGCCTGCTGTCGCAGGGCGCCATTCCCAGCGGCATGACTTCGGCGGCCTTCGTCACCTTCATCGCAGCCGAAACCAAGAAGTGGGCGCAGGTGGTGAAGGCTTCCGGCGCGAAGGTGGACTGAACGCCCACCGGGTCGGCCTCACCAGGCCGGGATCGAGAACCGGTAGTCCAGGCCCAGACCCACGCTGTGGGCGCTGAAACGGTTGCCGGCCGCGCTGCGCGCTTCGAAGTGGCCTGCGCGCAGATGCAGCGCCGTGCGGTCGTTCAGGCTGTAACGCACGCCGCCGTTGGCCTTCACGCCCAACCCGTGCACGTTGGTGCCGGCCAGCACTTCGCCGAACACCTGCACGCGGTCGCCCGGCCCGGTTCGGCTCTGCAGGCCGATGCCCGCCAGCAGTTCGCCATACCCCGGGTAGCCCAGGTAGGTGCTGGTGGCCACCGAGGCCTGCAGCGGGATGTACCAGCGGTCATCCAGCATGGCGTCGGCCTGGATGCCGATCATCTGCAGCTGGCCGCGTGCAGTGCCCATGAAGCGCACGCCGATGTCGGTTTGCTGGAACAGGCTGACCCGGAAGGCCTGGTGGGTCGGCAGGCTGTAGACGGAGCCTGAACCTGAACCTGAACCCGCAGCCGTGTCGGCCACGCGCAGGTGGTGGGTCAGCGCCACGCCGAAAGACGTGTTTTTCGACGTGCCCTTGGGCGCCACGAGGTAGCCCGCCGACAGCGACAGGCCCAGGCTGCGGGTCAGCGCGACTTCGGCGGAGACGCGGGGGTAGACCAGCAGGCCGGCATCGGTGTTGATCCGTTCTGGTGCGTAGCCGCCCGAGCCGACGCCGAGCTGCCCGTACAGCGTGACGTCGGGCGTCAGCGCCACGCGCTGCCCCACCCCGCCCATCACCTGGTTGTACAGCGGCAGGCCGCGGTAGCCCACGCCCAGGCCGGCGTACCAGTAGCTGTCGCGGGCGAAGTACTGCGCGTACTGCAGGTCGGCGATGTTGAAGCCGCCTTTGTAGGTACCTTCGGGGTTGCGCTGGCGGAAGTTGTCGAACACCACCGTCAGCATGCGTTCGCTGGAAGCGGCGGCAGCCTGGCGCGCTTCGCCGGCCGACAGCCGCTGGCCGTGGGCGGCGAAGGGCCCCGTGAGGTAGCTATACGGAATCTCCAGGAAGAGATTGCCCTGCGTGCCGTTGATGGCCGAGCGGGTGAACTTCATCTTGGACACGTTCGCGCCCAGCGCGAACGCGCCGAAGTCGTGGCCTAGCCCGAGGTAGGCTTTGTAGAAGCCGCCGGTGCCCGACAGCGACTTGGCGTTTTCGACGCTGCGGCCCCCTGCGCCACCGCCGACCGACAGACCGGCCGTGGCGAACCAGCGGCCCGCCAGGCGTTGGCGCGCGTGGGCATTGATGTCGAAGGCCGTGAAGCCGCCGTATTCGCCCTTGAGCAGCGGCGCATACAGGCCGGCGCCGACGTACAACCCGTCGGCCACCTGCTTGTTCACATGGAACCCCAGCAGGTCGATGGGCTGATCGCCGGGCACCCGGATGACCTGGTAGTCCAGCAGGATCAGCGCGGCGTTGGCGCGCAATGCTGGCGCTGGCGGGATGGCGGTGTCGGGCTGCTGCGCCACCGCCGTCAGGCTGGTGAGCCAACCGAGGGCCGAGATGCCGAAGAAGGTCTTGCCGCGTGCCGCCATGGGTCGTTCCTCAGTCGTCGTGCCCGTTTGCTGGATGTGCCGGACTGCAAGGCGCCGGCACCGGCTGGCATCATCGCTGTTCCCAATTCCAGGTGTGTTCGATGTGCGCCAGCAGAGTCGCCGAAGGCCAACAGCGCGGGTGGATCGTTCCCATCGGCGGCGCCGAAGACAAAGAGAACGCACAGGCCATCCTGCAGCGCTTCGTGCAACTGGCAAAAGACGCCGGCGGCGGCCGTGCCGACATCGTTGTCATCCCCACCGCCAGCCAGTTGCGCGCTACCGGGCCGCGTTACGAGCGCCTGTTCGGTGAGCTGGGCGCCGAGCGCGTCAGCGCGCTGGACTTCGACACCCGCCGCGACTGCGAAGAACCCGGCCGGTTGGCGCGCCTGCAGCAGGCCAGCGGCGTCTTCTTCACCGGCGGCAACCAGTTGCGCCTGGGCACGCTGCTGGGTGGCACGCCGGTGGCCAAGGTCATACGTGTGCTGAATGCCAGCGGCGTGCCGGTGGCCGGCACCAGCGCCGGCGCGGCCTTCATCAGCGAACACATGATTGCCTTTGGTGACGAGGGCAGCACGCCCGTGGCCGGCAGCGTGCGCCTGGCCGCCGGGCTGGGCCTGACCAACCGCTTCATCATCGACCAGCATTTCCGCCAGCGCGATCGGCTCGGGCGTTTGATGACCGCTCTGGCCTACAACCCCTTCGCCATCGGTCTGGGGTTGGACGAAGACACGGCGGCCTTCATCGCGCCCGACAACACCGTGCACGTGGAAGGCAGCGGCGGCATCACGGTGGTCGACGCGGCCGAGGTGCAGTTCTCGTCGATGGACAGCGTGAACGAAGGCCAGCCGGTGTGCCTGCTAGGCGTCAAGCTGCACATCCTGACGCAGGGCGCCACCTTCAACCTGCACACGCGGCTGGCCAGTGCCGGCACGTTGAACCAGCCCAAGGCATGAGCCGTGCCTGCAGCCCTGCGGCGGCTACCATCGGCCATGCTTGAAACTGACGCAGCGGCACCGTCGTTCGAAACGCTGTATGCCGAGCTGCGCCGCATGGCCCGGCGCGAGCTGTACAAGGGCGGCCAGGCGGAGCAGATGTCGCCCACCACGCTGCTGCACGAGGCTTACCTGCAGATGTCCGGCCGGGCCGACCTGCAGTTCCCGGACCGTGCGCACTTCATGGCTTACGCGGCCCGCGCCATGCGCGGCATCGCCATCGACCATGCCCGTGCACGCGGCGCGCAAAAGCGCGGCGGCGGGCTGGACATCACGGCGCTGGACACGTTTGTGTCCGACAACGCCCGCGCGCCTGAAGACGCCGCAGCCGAAGACCTGGAACAGATCGGCCACGCGGTGGAACGGCTGGCGGCCATCGACGCCCGCCTGGCCGAACTGGTCGACCTGAAATTCTTCGCCGGGCTCACCTTCGCCGAAATCGCTGCGCTGCGCGGCTGTTCAGAGCGCACGGCCCAGCGCGACTGGGACAAGGCGCGCGCGCTGCTGCACGGGCTGCTGCAGCCCTAGAAGTCGGTGACGCGCGGGATCTGCAGCCCGCGCAGGCTCAGTTCGACATAGGCCAGCGTGGCCACCACGGCCACCAGCGGCAGGCAGCCCACAAGAATCACGGCAGTCAGGAGGTTGTTCATGGTGCAGTCCTCGGGAGTAGGGCGCCGCGGGTTGCGGGCCTGCAAGGTCAATCGCAAGGGCGCCGCCAAACACGACACCAGCCTGGCCTGTCGTCTTGCGCAGGCGTTTTCCGATCTGCCGTTCATCCCCGCTCGCTGAGCCGGCCCTCAACCCCGTCACCGACGCGCCCATTACCCCTGCCCACCCCACTCCGGACCCCACCCCGCAAGCCACCCCCGACGCCGCCACCTAAGTCCGCCTGAGCCCGCTGCTCGACCAGGCGCTGGACCTGCCGCCCACCGAACGCGCCGCCTGGCTGGCCGACCTGCAGGCGCGCGCGCCGCACGACGCCTTGTTGCTGCAAGGCCTGCTCGAACGCCACGAAGCGGCTGGCACCGACGACTTCCTGGCCGGGTCGGCGACCCCCACGCAGACGGCCACCACCCTGGGCCAGCGCCTCGGGCCGTGGACCATCGAGGCGCCTCTGGGCGAAGGGGGCACGGCCAGCGTGTGGCGCGCGCGGCGCAGCGACGGACGGTTCGACGCCGAGTGCGCCATCAAGCTTCTGCACGGGCAACTGCACGGGCAACTGCACAGCCGCAGCAGCATCGAACGCTTCGCCCGCGAAGGCCGGCTGCTGGCGCGCCTGGACCACCCGAACATCGCGCGCCTGCTGGACTCGGGTGTCACCGAAGACCGCCAGCCCTACCTGGCGCTGGAGCTGGTCGAAGGCGAGCCCATCGACCGCTGGTGCGATAACCGCCGGGCCAGCCTGGAGACCCGCCTGGGCTTGCTGGCCGATGTGGCCGAAGCGGTGGCCGCTGCGCATGCGCAGCTCATCATCCACCGCGACCTCAAGCCGAGCAACGTGCTGGTCACGGCCCAGGGCCAGGTGAAGCTGCTGGACTTCAGCATTGCACGCCCGCTGGAAGAGACGGAAAGCGAACTGACGCGCACCGGCACCCACCCGTTGACCCCCTCGTGGGCGAGCCCTGAGCAGGTGCGCGGCGAGCCGCTGGGCACCGCCAGCGACATCTGGGCCCTGGGCCTGCTGCTGGTGCGCCTGCTCACCGGCTGCCATGCCAGCGGCCTGCCCTGGGACAGCGAGGTCCAGGCCTGGTTGCGCGCGGCCACCACGGGCCACGTGTTGCGGCCCAGCCAGTTGCAGGCGCAGGACCCGGACGCCAGCAACCAGGCCAGCCTGCGCGGCTTGGACCGCAACCAGCTGCAGCGCCGCCTGGTGGGCGAGCTGGACCTGATTGCACTGCGCGCCCTGGCCGACGAAGCCGGCGCGCGTTACGCCAGCAGCCAGCTGCTGGCCGATGACATCCGCCGCCACCTGGCCCACGAACCGATCAGTGCGCATGCCGACACCCTGGGCTACCGCGCCACCAAATTTGTGCGGCGCAACCGCGCCGGGGTGGGTTCGGCCACGGTGGGTTTGCTGTCGCTGATCTCGGCGCTGGGCTTCAGCGCCTATCAGGCGGTGGAGGCGTCGCATCAGCGTGACCGCGCCAACGTCGCCACGCAGCAAGCGCAGGCCCAGACGCGGCTGGCGGTGGCAGCGGCGGCCCGCGCCCAGCGCGAGCTGGAGCACTCGCTGGCCGGCTCTGATTTCCTGGCTGCCCTGCTCGAGCAAACCCAGGCCAAGCCGTTCACGCTGGATGAGTTGCTGCAGCACGGCGAGCGTTTGGCCGAGGGCTTGTTTCCCACCCAGCCCGCGCTGCGCGCCGCCACGCAGATCGGCCTGGCCGAACGCCTCATCAGCATCGGCAGCATGAACCGTGCGATGGCGGTGCTGAACCAGGCCGCCAGCGCCGCGCCGCCAGACCAGGCCGACCTGGCCGTCCAGATCGACAGCCTGAAAAGCGTGGTGCAAGGCAAGCTCGGCGACCACCAGGCCGCGGCTGCCAGCCAGCAGCGGGTCAAGGCCCGCGTGGCGCAAGCCAGCGGCGACACCCTGAGCCTGTCCACCCGCGCCAGCAGCGCCATGCAGCGCGCCTATGTCGCCATGTTCGCGGGCCAGGGCGGCACGCGCGGCGCTGGTGCTGTTCAAGCAAGCCCTGGCACTGCAGCAGAAGAGCCAGGACGTGCGTGGCGAAGGCATCACGCGCATGCTCACCGCGCGTGCGCTCAGCGACGTCGGCGAGTTCGGCCCGTCGTTGGCGATGATGGCCAGCGCCGAACCTCGGATCAAGGCCGCCTTTGCGCCAGGCCACGTCATCTTCAATGCGCTGGTGCTGCACTGCGCCCAGATGGCCCTGCAGCGCGGCGATGCCCCCCGTTTGCTGGCCGAGGTGGAAGCGCTGCTGCAGCGCGGCGACAGTCTCAAACCCACCGAACGCATGCAGGCCCTGGCCCTCAAGGCACGCGCGCTGTTGTTGATGCGCCAGAGCGCCGATGCCCTGCCCCTGGCCACACAGGCGGTGGCCCTGGCGCGCCAAAGCAGCAAGGTGGCCGATCGGGTCACGCTGGGCCAAATGCTCGGGCACCTGGGCGCCGTGCAGGTGCAACTGCCGGCCCCCAACGGCGCTTCACAGACGCTGGACGAGGCCCTGTCGCTGCTGCGCCCGGCGCTGGGCGACAAGTCCCTGGCCGTGAAAGAGGCGCTCAAGCTGCGAGGCTGAAGCGCACGTCGGCACTTAGGGTGTTCTGGCAGGCGCCCGGGTGATGCTGCCCACCGTCAGCCAAGGCCCGGTGCCGCTGGGTGCGTACTGGTCCGGTCGCGCCAGGCGACCCTTGCGGACCACATCGCAGCGCCCGTCGCCGTCAACGTCCCGCACCGCAAGCGCCGCGGCTTGCTCGGTGTGCGTGCCGAGAAAGCGCCACTGGCCCGTCGCCCCCGAGCGAACCCACCAGTTCACGCCCGTGGCCATGAACTGGTCGGCCACCAGGTCGCCGTCGAAGTCACAGGTCTTCAACTGCTCCATCGGTTTGGCCCCCCACAGGTTGTTCGGGGTCACCTGGATGTAGTTGGTGATGTTCGGCACCCAGCGCCCGCTGGCGTCCATCCTGCCGCCGTCGCCGTTCTGCGCAATGGCGCTGTGGCGGTTGTCCAAAGCGAAGACGTTGCCGTCCACCAGCACCCGGCCCGTGGGGTTGCCGCGAATCTTGAGGGCCAGACCCCATTCCCAGATTTCTTTGCTGAGGCGACCGACGCCAACGCGCCGGTAGCCGCCGCGGTACAGGATGGTGTTGCGCTCGATGAGCATCGTCTCGCCCGCCACGCCGCAACAGTGTTGGCCATTCAGTGTTTCGCTCTTGGTGCCGTGCATGTCGATCTGGTGCGTTTGCCAACAGAACTCCAACCGGCCTTCTGTGCAGTGCAAGCCACCGCCGGGCAAGATGAGGTTGTCCTGAAACAGGTAGCCCGAAAAGTCGTTGCCGTCGTCGCTGACGCTGTCACCGGCGATGGCGTGGCGGTTCTGCTCGAACACATTGGCGCGCACCTGCGCATAGGCGCCTTTGCCGACATTCACACCGTAGCCGAAGCCGTCAAAGTGGCGGTTGTGGTGGATGTAGTTGTTCTCGATCAGCACGCCGCCCGCGTTGGCCAGGGTCATGCGCCCCTGCGGATGCACGGCCTGCGTGTCCACCAGGTCGATGGCCGCCCCGCTCCAGTGATAGATCTCCATGTTCTTGATCGCGACACCTTGCAGCAGGTGGCCCGCCGCGGGCAGGGTGCCGCCTGCTGGCGGCGGTTTGGCGTCGGGGTTTGGGGCCACCTGAATGCCGTATTCGCGGTCGGCCGTGCCCGATCCGATACCTGCGTTCGGCCCTTGCAGGCGAAACCCCGCGATCACGGCATTGCTGTCGCGCATCACGAACAGCGCAACGCCGCCTTCGCGTTCCCCGGTCACGAACAAGCGCGGCCCCAGGCGGGTGGCCGAGCGTTCGCAACCCGCCGCAGCACGCAGCGATTGGCCAGACGCCAGGTCGATCGCGGCCAGCCCTGTCAAGTCGATGTCGACATTGCACAGGGTCACGCTGCGGCCCGACTTCAACGCATCCACCAGCACCCGCGCGGGCGCGGGCGTGCTGGCGTCGATGTGCACTGACCGGCCCACCAGCTGCCCGGGATCGATGCCGGCGACCGTGGCCGATGCCGTGGGCTGCGTGGGCTGTGTGGGCTGCGTGGGTTGTGCAGCCGCCAGCGCTTGCCATGCCAAGACTGCAGCCAGGGCCACGCGTTGCCGACAGCGCCACCGCCATGCCGGGGCCACAAGTTTCGGCGTTGCAATGTGAATCGAATGTTGATGCATACAAGCACTTTCAGAAGGTTGGGGAACGCCACAGGGCTCTGCGCGGACCGGCCACGTCAGAACACGATGACGGGCGGCCTCTGGGCGAAATCGATGCGCCACAGCTCGCCTTCCCGGTGCACGGCGCGGACCTTGTCGTGGGCGGGGTTCCAACCGGTGCCAAGCACCTGTCGCGTCAGTTCCAGGTTGCTCACCAGACCGCCCTGGCCCAGGGCTTGTGCAACCTTGTCGTTGAAAGCGGCCTCGATGGCCTTGTCTTCGTGCGTGCCGAACAGCAGGCCTTTGACCAGGGCTTTGGTCTGCACGGGGCCCGGCAGCAGGGTCAACAGCGCCGTCGCCACGTCCACACCCAGCGTCAAATCGAGCTCGATGCTGAGCAGCGTGAGGTCCTTGTCGGGCAGGTTGTTGACGATGATTTCGGTGCCCTGCGTCTCGAACAGCGCACGCAGCCTGAGCGGCAGGACGGCCGCGGCGTCGAAGTGCACCCGCAGCGACTGGCTGTTGATGTCGTTCAGGTGCAGGTCCGCCCATGCGCTGGTCAACTGGCCCAGGTCTTTGGGATAGCCGCTTCGGGACTGGCCGCGCAGGCGGATGTCCACGCTGCTGCTTCTGTGGTCGCCCGAGCCCTGGTTGTGAAACCGAACCGTCATGCCCTCGAGCGCCATGCCCAGGCCCACCGCCAGGGAAACGATGGGCAGCGTGCGCTGCTGCGGGAACAGATCCACCGCAGGCTGCGGCTGGGGTGGCCGCGGCGGATTTGCCAGCAGACAGGCGCGAAGTTGTTCATCCAGCGCGACCGCCACCGCTTGCCGGTTGCTGATCAGATTGATGAGTGCCGGCTTCTCGGCGGGTGAGGCGCGCTGCAAGCGCAGCTGCAACGTTTTGATGACGCCCTGCTCCTGCTGCAGGCGCGTGGCGATGGGCTGGCATGCCGCCGGGGTGGATGAAGTGGCCATGACTGTGCTCCTGATGCGTGAAGGCGGCTGCGTATCGGCATGCCTGTGGCGCTTGAGGGCCCTGACACCTTGCGCCGATCACCTGCCCGGGTGGCGAAAACCAACCGTGCTGGGAAGATCGAAAAGCCACGGCCAAACCCGCCACAGCAGCTGCAAGCAGCCTGGCTGTCAGCGCAAATATGGCGAGTGCACGGCGAGTGCACGGCGAGTGCACGGCGAGTTTCACGGCGAACGCACGGCGGCCCCGTGTCGCATTTGACGACCGGGTTTCGACATCTCCTGAGACTGCATGTGCAGATCCGCGCTGCGGCAAACACCACGGGGGAGTCCTGCCATCAGATTCAAGACATTTCGGCCCGCGCTGCGCACACTGGCCTTGGCCTCAGCACTGGCTGCCGGGGCCACGTGCAGCTCGATGCCGCCGCCGGCCCTGATGCACCCCTGTCGGTGCAGACGCGGCAGTGGTTGGCGACGTTCTGAGCGCGGTCGACTGACCCGGCACCACCCCAGGTGGGGGTGCATGGCGGGTTTGTGCCCGCCGCTGCGATTGACCTGATGCCGCGCCCCGATTCCGGGCGCTCACCGTCAACCTGCAGCGAGCCGCACCATGCACCTCATCCCCCCTGTCCTTCTGCCCCCGCCCCCGCCCCCGCCCCGGCCACCTCGCTTCGCCATCGTTCTGGGCAGCGGCGGCGTGCGCAGCATTGCAGCGCTTGGCATGTGCGAGGTGCTGGCGCGCGAAGGTCTGCAGCCCGACCTGGTGGTGGGGTGCAGCGCCGGCGCCTTGTTCGGGGCGCTGATGGCTGCCGGGCATGGCGCTGAAGAAGCCGTGCGCATCGCCACCACGCTGTGGTCTGCCGATGTGACGAAGCAGCGGCGCTGGCGCGCGATCCCGCAGATGCTGTGGCCGCGCCTGGGCGGCTTTGACGCCGACTTTGCGCTGCGTGACGACCGGCTGGTGATGCAGCGGCTGCAGCAAGCCTTTGGCGATGTGCAGATCGAAGACCTGCCGCTGGCGTTGCGCGTGGCCACCACCGACGCCGCCACCGGCGAGCGTGTGGTGCTGCGCAGCGGCAGCCTGGTGCAAGCCCTGCGCGCCAGCATCGCGCTGCCCTTCATGTTCAAGCCGGTACACATCGACGGCCGGCGCCTGATTGACGGCTTTGTGGCCGACCCGCTGCCCGTCAGTGCGGCTGCCGATGCCACGGCCGTGCTGGCGCTGGGTTTTGAGTCACCGCTGCCGCGGCGTGTGGACGGACCTTCGCGCCTGCTGGCGCAGACGACCTCGGCGCTGACCAACAACCTGATGCAGGCGCGCCTGGCCGAGGCCGCCGCTGGCGGCCTGTCGTTGCTGAGCCTGGTGCCCGCGCTGCAACGGCGCGTGGGCCTGTTCGACACCGCCGCCATGCCTGAGCTGGTGGATGTAGGCCGCCGTGCCACCGAGCAGGCACTGCCCGCCATCCGCGCGCTGCTGGCGCGCAGCCAGGCGCTGCACACCGCCGAGGCCGCGCGGCTGCGCAGCCGAACGGCGGGCCTGGCGCACGCCGACTGATCAGCCGTGGCGGGTTGTGGTGGCTGAACGTGGCCGGCTTGGGCATTAAGCTGCGGGCCACCCCGCCCCAACCCGGAAATCGTCGGTCATGCGCATTCTTGAACGCAATGTCTACGTCGGCCCTTCGCTGTACGCGCACTTCCCGGTCATCAAGCTGGTGCTGGACCTGGGCGCGCTGGAAGCCTGGCCGACCGGCCGCTTGGGCACGGGCTATGTCGATGCACTGATCGCCGCACTGCCCGGCCTGCACGAGCACGGCTGCAGCTACCGCACGCCCGGCGGCTTTATCCGTCGCATGCGGGGTGATGCCAACGACCCTGACGGCACTTGGCTGGGTCATGTCTTCGAACACGTCGCCATCGAGTTGCAGAACATCGCCGGTGAAGACGTTTCATTCGGCAAGACACGCAGCGTAGACAACCAGCCCGGCGTCTACACCGTGGTTTACGAGTATGCGCAGCGCGACGAAGGCATCGAAGCCGGCGAACTCGCCATTCGGCTGCTGTGTTCGCTGCTGCCGGCGGCATTGCAGCCCGCGGCGTCGGTGCCCGAAAACTGGGACTGGGCCACTGCCCGCGACAGCTATATCCGCTACGCCCAGCGCCGCGCGCTCGGCCCGTCGACGGCTTCGCTGGTCAAGGCGGCCGAGGAACGCGACATTCCGTGGCTGCGGCTCAACGAGCAAAGCCTGATCCAGCTGGGCCACGGCAAGTTCCAGCAGCGCATTCAGGCCACCGTGACGGGCCGCACCAGCTACATCGCGGTGGAACTGGCGCAGGACAAGGAAGAGACCAACAAGATCCTGGCCAACTGCGGTCTGCCGGTGCCGCGGCAGGAACTGGTGCGCAGCGGCGAACGCGCGGTGCGGGCGGCCGAACGGCTGGGCTACCCCGTCGTCACCAAGCCCTACAACGGCAACCACGGGCGCGGCATCAGCATCGGCTTGCAGACGGCCGCCGAGGTGCTGGCCGGTTACGCCGCCGCGGCCGAGCACAGCGCCAGCGTCATCGTCGAAAGCATGCTCAGCGGCGCCGACCACCGGCTGCTGGTCGTCAACGGCGAACTCATTGCGGCGACAAAGCGCACGCCCGGGCGCGTGGTGGGCGACGGCTTGCACACGGTGGCGGAGCTGGTCGGCATCGTCAACGAAGACCCACGTCGCGGCATCGGGCACGAGAAGGTGATGACCCGCATCGAGCTGGATGCTCAGGCCGACACGATGCTGCAACGCGTCGGCATGACGGCGGCTTCGGTGCCCGCCGACGGCCAGATCGTCGAGCTGCGCAGCACCGCGAACCTGTCCACCGGCGGCACCGCCACCGACGTGACCGACGTCATCCACCCCGACAACCGCGAGATGGCTGTGCGTGCCGTCACGGCCATCGGGCTGGACGTGGGCGGTGTCGATTTCCTGTGCCCCGACATCAGCGAAAGCTACAAGGCCGCAGAAAACCACGGCGCGGGCATCTGCGAAGTCAACGCCGCGCCGGGATTCCGCATGCACGTGGCGCCCAGCGAGGGCACGCCGCGCGACGCCGCCGGGCCGGTCATCGACATGCTGTTCCCCGCCGGCACCGCGTCGCGGGTGCCGATTGCGGGTGTGACCGGCACCAACGGCAAGACGACCACGGCGCGGATGCTGGCCCACATCACCAAGATGGCCGGCTACACGCCGGGACTGACGACCACCGACGGCGTCTACATCGACGGCCAGCGCACGGTGGAAGGCGACATGACCGGCCCGGTGGCCACGCGCATGGTGCTGGCCGACCCGAAGATCGACATCGCGGTGCTGGAAGTGGCGCGCGGCGGCCTGCTGCGCGCCGGCATGGGCGTGCCGTTTGTCAACGTCGGGGCGGTGCTGAACGTGAAGAGCGACCACCTGGGCATGAAAGGCATCAACACGCTGGAAGCGCTGGCCGAGGTCAAGCGCATCGTGGTCGAGGTGGCGCGCGACTGCGCGGTGCTGAACGCCGACGACGAGAACGTCATCCGCATGAGCGCGCACACCGATGCGAAGAGCCTGTGTTACGTGACGGTGAACCCGCAACATGCTGTCGTGCGCGAACACATCCGCGCCGGCGGCCGGGCCTGCGCGCTGGAAGCGGGCGTGAACGGGCAGATGATCACGCTGTACGACAAGGGCCGGCACATCCCGCTGATGTGGACGCATTTGATTCCCGCCACGCTGGAAGGCCGCGCCCTGCACAACGTGCAGAACGCGATGTTCGCAGCGGCGATGGCCTTCAGTCTGGACATCAAGCTGGACGCCATCCGCCAGGGGCTGCGCACCTTCGACAGCACCTTCTTCCAGGCGCCGGGGCGCATGAACGTGTGGGACGAACACCCCTTCAAGGTGATCTTCGACTACGCCCACAACGCCCATGCCGTGGCCGCGATGGCCGACCTGGCGGGGCGGCTTGACGTCCGCGGCCGTCGCATCGTGGTGGTGGCCGCGCCGGGCGACCGGCGTGACGAAGACATCCGCGACATCGCGCTGGCGGTGGCCGGGCGCTTTGACCACTACATCTGCCGGCGTGACGACGGCTTGCGTGGGCGGGCGAACGACGAGGTGCCGACCATGATCGCCACGGTGCTGCGCGAGCAGGGCGTGGCCGACAGCGCCATCACCGTGATTCCCGACGAACAGCTGGCCATCGAAGCGGTCTTGCGCATGGGTCAGCCGGGCGACCTGCTGCTGGTGTTTGCCGACGCGCTGACGCGCAGCTGGAAGCAGATCATCAAGTTCAAGCCCGAAGGCGGGGCAACGCCCCCAATGGCTGCACGGCCAGTGACGGCAACGCTGGAAGACCTGGTTGACGATGAAGGTCATGGCGCAGCGGCTGCTGTTCTGTCAGACGACGGCGCCCTGCAGACTGCGGGTTTCGTGCGCGACGAACGCGGCCTGCGCTACGTCGGCGAGGCGGCCGACTGACCGGCCCCGACTGACCGGTCCCGACTAACCGGCCCCGACTGACCGGCCCCGACTGCGGGCACCGGCCGCATCAGAGCGGTTCTTCGGGCATGTTGCCGTCCATGGCTTCCTTCGGGCGGCCCCATTCGGCGGCCAACCCTTTGCGAGCCTCCGGGCTGCTGTCCAGGCCGAGCAGCCACCGGCTGCGATGATTCGCCATGACCGACCTGGCCCAGAATGAAACCGCGCAAGCTGAAAGCATTGAGCCGAGCCACGGCTTCGACGATTCACGCCGTCTGACCGGGCCCAACCGCTGGTACGCCGGCACCGCCGTCACGTTGACGCCGCTGGGGCCGGCCGCAAACGACATCGCGGCACACGCCCGCTGGGCGGCTCGCGTGCTGTCGGCGTGCCGCCATCTGGGTTGGCCTGCGCCGCAGCCCCGCGCGTTGCCGGGTCTGGCACAAGCGCACGAGACGCTGTTGCTGTTCGCGGCGCCCGATGACGCCTTGTTCACCGCCACGGAGGTCAACGAATGGGCCTGGGAGCGCAGTGCGGCCGAATCGGGTGTGGGCGGCTTCGATCTGGCGCATGACCTGGCGCATGACCTGGCGCATGTCTTGGGTGACGACGCGGCCGCGCTGGCCGTGTTCGTGCAGCGCGCGGGTGCCGAACAGCGCCCCGCGCAGCGCGCCCTGCAGGCCGCTGCGGCCGAGCGCGGGTTGCCGGTGTTCGTCGACGACGAAACGCTGACGATCGGCGCTGGCAACGGCAGCCGAAGCTGGCCGCTGAGCGGTCTGCCGGCTCAGGCAGACGTGCCCTGGACCGCGCTGCACGACGTACCCACCGCCCTGGTCACCGGCAGCAACGGCAAGACCACCACCGTGCGCTTGCTGGCGGCCATGGCCGCCGCCGCCGGTGTGCCGGCCGGGTTCTGCTGCACCGAAGGCGTGTTCGCCTGCGGTCGCGCGCTGCTCAGCGGCGACTACAGCGGCCCGGCCGGCGCGCGCGCGGTGTTGCGCCACGCGGGCGTCGAACTGGCGGTGCTGGAAACCGCGCGTGGCGGCCTGATGCGGCGCGGCCTGGCGGTGGCGCGCGCCGACGTGGCGGTGGTCACCAACGTCAGTGCCGACCACCTGGGCGAGTACGGCCTGGCGGGTGTCGAAGACATCGCCGACGCCAAGCTGGTGGTGGCGCGTGCGTTGCGGGACGCGACGCGGCTGCGCGGTGGCACGCTGGTGTTGAACGGTGGCGATGCGGTGCTGATGGCCGTTGCCGCGCGCACGCCTCATGTGCAGACCCTGCTGGCGGCGGGCCGCGTGGCCTTGTTTGCGCGCGATGACGGCCACCCGGCGCTGGTGGCGTTGCGGCAGGCCGGAGGTTCAACCTGCGGCGTGCGAGAGGGCCGCCTGCAGTGGTGGCGCAACGGCGTGGCCGTCGACCTGGGCCCTGTTGCCGACAGCCCGCTGACGCTGGGCGGCGCGGCCGCGCACAACACCGAAAACATCGCCGCCGCGGTGCTCGCCGCGCACGCCTTGGGTCTGCCCGAAGCCGCCATCCGCCAGACCCTGCAGCGCTTCGGCGCCCACGCGCAGGACAACCCCGGCCGGCTGGAACGATGGGCGCACGGCGGCGCCACGGTGTTGATCGACTACGCCCACAACCCCGATGGCCTGGCGCAACTGCTGGCCGTCGCCCGCGCATTGCTGCCGGCCGGCGCGCGACTGGGTTTGCTGCTGGGTCAGGCCGGCAACCGTGACGACGCAGCCATCGTCGAGTTGGCGCGCACGGCAGCGGCGGCCCGGCCCGACCGCATCGTCATCAAGGAACTGCCCGAAATGCTGCGCGGGCGGTCGTTGGGCGCGGTGCCGGGCTTGATCGCGGCCACCCTGCAGGCGGCCGGTGTGGCGGGCGGTCGTGTTGCCCTGCAAGCCGACGAGGAAGCGGCTGCGCTGGCGCTGCTGGCCTGGGTGCAGCCTGGCGATGTGCTGGTGCTGACTATCCACACGCGAGCCGTGCGTGAGCGGCTGGCGCAAATCCTCGGCGGCGCCTGAAAACCTGATCAGCCGCCTGGCGGCGCGAGAAAACCCGCTCAGCCGCTTGGCGGCGCCTGGTGACACCAGTGCCAGGGCTCGTGGCCGTAGCCCTGTGCATTGCCACGCGGAAAGCTCATGCGGTAGCCGTGCCGGCTGGCGTTGGACTGCAGCCACGCAAACGCGGTGGTGGTTTCGAATTCTTCTTCCAGTGCCGCGCTGCCCGGCGTGCCGATATCTACCGCGCAGCCGGTGTGGTGTTCGCTGCAGCCGGGTGGTGCCACCAGCCGCAGCACTTCGGCCAGCTGCTGCCCGGCGGCCAGCTTGGCCTGCAGGATTTCCACCTGCCGCGCCACGCTGCGGTAGGCCGACTCCAGCACCAGCCCGACGCCGTCCACAGCCGCCGCCCGCTGCATGGCCTGCCAGGCGTGCGCAGCGGCCGGCGTCAGCTGGAATTCGCGACCGTCAGCGCCCGTGTCGGCCAGCACCAGTTCCCGGGCCTGGTCGTACAGCCGCAGGCCGCGTTGCTGCAGGTAGGCCGCGTTGATGCCCAGGTCGGACAGGGCCTGCAGCGCGTCCGCTGCCGCGTCTGCGTCTGCTGCGTCTGCTGCCGCTGCCGCTGCCGCTGCCGCTGGCGCTGGCGCTCGGGCCGGACTCAAGGCGCCTGGCCGTCGGTCCACAGGATGGGCATGGGCATGGGCATGGGCATTCTCCAGTTGGGGTTGAACAGGGTGGCCGCAGTATCGAACGGCGGTCGACAATGCGCCATGCATACCGTCACCACACGCCGCCCCGTACTGGCCGCATTCGCCCACCTCGCCAGCCTTGCCGTCCTGGGCGCTTTGCCGGCGTGCAGCGCCTTGTCGGGCCCTGCCAGCGCCCCGGCTGAAGACGAAGCCCTGCGCGCCGCGCTGGCGGGTGCCCACCGCAGCGCCGCCAATCGCGAGCGCGACGGTGCCCGCCACCCCTATGAAACGCTGCGCTTCTTCGGCATCCGGCCCACGCAAAGGGTGGTCGAACTGACGCCCGGCGGCGGCTGGTACACCGAGATCCTGGCGCCCTATCTGCGTC
>JAYSYH010000123.1:0-1914 GCA_043716645.1 Betaproteobacteria bacterium
CGGGCCGGGCCAGTCGCGCAATGCTGATGCGGCGTGGCGAATGCCGTCCAGCCCCATCAACGCGATGCAGCGCCGGATCGTCAGCACCGGGCCGTTGCCTGTCACCTGCGTACCCTGCACATGCGCCGAGTTGACCTGGCGCAGCAACTCGAAGCTGAGCGCCATGTCCTGAAGAATCTGCTCGGCCATCTCGTCGGTGCGCTGGCCTTCCTTGCGCGACAGGCGCGTCACGCGCGCACCTACACCGGGCAGAGCAGGCAGGTGACCGACGCTGCCCATGCGGTCGATCAACAGCGCCAGCGGGCCGCCGTTGCCGTGCGCCTGCGCGTCGCGCCAGCCGCCGAGCGCGCGCAGCAAGGTGCGTGCGCTGAGATAGCGCTGGCGCTCCTGCGTCGCGGTGCAGCGGTTGGCAATTGCGCGCAAGCCTTCTGCGATGGGGTGCGGCGTGGTCCAAGGCAGGCGCACGATGTCGCGCCCCGACGGCGCCATGCGGGAGACCACCGAAGCCACGTCGGCTTCGTCCAGCACCGGTCGCCCGGTGAGCAGGCGCTGCAGCAACACGCCACAGGCCAGCACATCACGGCTGCCGGCGTCGCGCTGCGCCTTCAAGCTGGGGGTCGTCGCAGCAGCCGAGGCGCCCGCTGACGCCGGTTCGGCCTGCGCGAGGCTCAGCGAAGCACCGAGGGCAGCCACACGAATGGCCCCGTGCTCGTCGACGAGCAAGCTGTGCAGTTGCAGGTCGCCATGCGCGCAGCCTGCCTCGTGCGCGAAGGCCAGGCCCTCCAGCACCTGGCACAGCCAGCCGACCGAATCGATGGGCGGCAGCGCCGACGACTGCTCGGTCAGCCACTCGGGCAAGGTGACGCCGAGGCGACGATCAACGGCGACATACGGCCAATGCGCCTCGACGCCGATGTCCAGTGGGACGGCAAGCTGAGGATGGCTCAGTCGCGCGGCCCCGCGCACCTGCTGCGTCCAGGCCAGCAGCGCTGCGGCGTCGTGCGGCTGCGCACGCGGCAGGGTCAGCATCACCTCGTGTGCCAGCGTGGGGTCGAGGGCCAGCCAGACCATGCTGCCTGCACTCTTGCCCAGCAGCTTGCGCAGCTCGAAGCGGCCGAACTTGCGCGGGCGGTCCGTCGCGTCGGATGGCGTGGCGAAAGGGGCGAAAGGGGCGGACGCGGTCATCGAATCGGGCATGGACTTGCCCTCGATTGGAGCGGAGGTGGCAGCCCGGAGAACCAGCGATCAGGGCGGGGATCGCCCTGCTGTTCGAGCGCTGCCCGCGCCTCGGCATCCTCGATGTGACATCCTCGCGTCGCTTCACGCTGCGCAAGATTTTCTACACCCTGCCGTCCCGGTTGATCGGGCACCGCGTGCGCGTGCGGCTGTACGACGACCGGCTGGAGTTGCTGTTGGGTGCAACCTTTGGACTTACCCTGATCTCACGGACACGGTTGGACTAGATATTCAGTTCGCTTGCTGAGGTCAGCTCAGCAGTGGCGGGCTCGGCAGCAGTTGCTTTGTCGTGCAGTTTTTTCTCGAAGTTGATGGGCGATTTCTGTCCATTGCTGCTGTGTCTGCGGCGCGGGTTGTACCAGCCCTCGATCCAGGTGAAGATGGCCATGCGGGCCTGGGCGAGGGACTTCCAGCTGCGCCGGCCGATGAGCTCGCACTCCAGGCTTGGCGAAGAAGCTCTCGGCCATGGCGTTGTCGTAGGCATCACCCACGCTGCCCATCGACGGGCGCACACCCATCTCCTTGCAGCGTTTGCCGAAGTCCACGCTGGTGTACTGGCTGCTCTGATCGGAAGTGGTGAATCACGCCCTGGGGCTTGCGCGTGATGAGCGCCATGTTCAGCGCCGCGATCACGAGGTCCGCCGTTTGCTGCTGCCCGAAGGCCCAGCCCACATCGCT
>JAYSYH010000124.1:0-6012 GCA_043716645.1 Betaproteobacteria bacterium
GATCCAGGTCAGCCTTGCGCGGAGACAGGCGCACGCCGTCGTACCGATCGGCACGCACCGAAAGGTGGACATGCGGCGCCCCCTGGTCCTCGTGCATCACGAACACGTATTTGTGCCCCTCGAACAACTCGCGCGCGGCCTCGGCCGTCGCCGCACGCACCGCGGTCGTACAAGTGTTTGCGATGGCGAACTGGTCAGCGCTGAAGGCTTCAGTCAGCGTACCCGGGCAACTGGCGGTCGACCACGCGCATCATCGCCTCGAAGAAAAGGCTTTCGCGCTCGCCGCGCGGATGGCGATCATCGGCTCCGGGTGTCAGCACGCGGTGGATGACTTCCTCGCTCAAGATGTTCAGCGGCTGCCCGGTGGACATCGCCAGCACCTGGGTGCGACAGGCACGCTCGAGCTTGTAAAGGCGCCGATAGGCCTCCGCGACAGTGCGTCCGATGGTCACGACGCCATGGTTCTTCATGAAGAGGATGGTCTTGCTGCCCATCAAAGCGGCCAGACGTTCGCCTTCCTGCACCGTCGCGGCCAGGCCCGTGTAGGTGTCGTCGTAGGCAATCTGGCCATGGAAGAAGGCGGCGGTCTGCGTCGCGGGCACGAGGCGATTGTTCTGCAGCATGTTCAGCGCCAGCGCCCACGTCTGGTGTGTATGGAGGACGACGCGCGCGCCGCAGAGGCGGTGCAGCGGTGCGTGGATGCACTGCGCGGAAAGCTCGACCACGCCCTGCCCCTCCAGCGTGCGCCCGTTCTCGTCGAACACCATCAGATCGCTGGCGCGCGCCTCTGACCAGTGCAGGCCGAACGGCAGGATCAGGTACTGGCCGGAACGCCCGGGTACCTCGACCGTGAAATGGTTGTCGATGCCCTCGTCAAGTTCGTGCAACACCGCCATGCGAAGCGCGGCTGCGAGTTGGACTCGGGCCTCCGCACTCGCGTCGGTGTGCGTTGCGCTGTGCAGGGAATGGATGGTCATGACGGGTCTTCTCTAACGCACGATTCCTTTGATTCTTGCGCATGGCGACCGCCGCAGGGAAAGAAGACGACCCTGGCGCTGCAGCGCGTGGGCTTCGATGCTGAGCAACCCCCGCAGGTCACCGCTGATGCGCGTGCCCTGGGCCACGGGCAGCGGCCTGTCCCAGTGCGGCTGTCATTGCGCGACGTCAATGATCAGACAGCCTGCGGCCAAGCACAGGCGGTCGTAAACGTCCGAATGCGGCGGCGATCGCTGCTCAAGCCTTCGGCACGAAGTTCATCTCCGGAGAAACACACTGCTGCGGGGGGGCATCGCAGTTGCGGGCAAGATCGCTTGGGCGACAACACAACAGGCCGCCGACAACGGCCCAATGCCATGACGCCAAGCACGAGTTCGACAACGATGCGCCTTTATTTCGCCCCGGGCACCTGCGCCCTGGCCAGCCACATTGCATTGGAAGTTGCAGGCGCTGCTTATGAGGCTGTGAAACTGAACTTCCGCGCCAGAGCGCAGCAGGCGAGCGACTATCTGGCCATCAACCGCAAAGGCCGTGTGCCGGCCCTGGTCACTGAACGCGGGGTGATCACGGAGACACCCGCGGTGCTTCTGTACATTGCGCAGATGCATCCGCGCGTCGGCCTGGCGCCGCTGGACGACCCCTTTGCGCTGGCCGAGTTGCAGGCCGTGAACAGCTACTTCTGTTCAACCGTGCATGTGGCCCATGCCCACCGCCCGCGTGCCTATCGCTGGGCCGACGATGAAGCCGCACAGCGCAGCATGCAGGCCAAGGTGGCGCAAAACATGGGCGACTGTTTCGCCTACATCGAAAGCCAGCTGTTGCGCGGCCCCTGGGTGATGGGGGAAGCCTTCACCGTCGCCGACCCCTATCTGTTCACGATGGGCAACTGGCTGGCCGGCGACGGCGTGGACATCGAGCGCTTCCCGCGCGTGGCCGCCCACAGCCGCCGCATGCGTGAGCTGCCTGCCGTGCAACGGGTGCTGAATCTGCATGGGCTGTAATCTCATGCCATGAACGACCCCCATTCGAACGACAGCCCCATGAACGGCGCCGACGCGCTGGTGCGCATGCTGCAGCTCAACGGCGTGAAGCACATCTTCGGCCTGTGCGGCGACACCAGCCTGCCGTACTACGACGCGCTGGCGCGGCTGGACCACGGCATGGACCACATCCTGACCCGCGACGAACGCAGCGCTGGCTACATGGCCGACGGGTACGCCCGCGTCACCGGCAAGGTCGGCGTCTGCGAAGGCCCCAGCGGTGGAGGCGCCACCTACCTGCTGCCGGCGTTGGTGGAGGCGAATGAATCGTCGATCGCGGTCCTCGGCATCACGTCCGACGTGTCGGTCGGCGCGCGCGGCAAGTTCCCGCTGACCGAGTTGGACCAGCAGGCCCTGTTCAAGCCGCTGACCAAGTGGAACACTCGCATCGACCACGTCGACCAGATCCCTCACGCCGTGCGCAGCGCCTTCCGTGCGATGACCACCGGCCGCCCTGGCGCTGCGCACATCGCACTGCCGTATGACGTGCAGAAGCACACGATCAACGCCGACGAGATCTGGGTGCAGCCGGGTCACGACCGTTTTCCGGCCTACCGCAGCGCGCCCGACCCCGCCGCGGTGGACGAGGCCGCAGAGCGTCTAGTGGCGGCGCGCTCGCCGCTGCTGGTCTGTGGCGGCGGTGTGGTCATCGCCGGTGCGAGCGAGGCGCTGGACGCACTGGCCACGCTGTTGAACGCGCCAGTGTGCACAACGGTCAGCGGGCAGGGCAGCCTGGCCGACACCCACCCGCTGAACGCCGGCGTCATCGGCACCAACGGCGGTGTACCCGCCACGCGCGCTGTGGTGGAGCAGGCCGACCTGGTGATGTTCATCGGCGCGCGTGCGGGCTCGACGACGACCGAGCACTGGAAACTGCCCTCGCGCCGCACCACCATCCTGCATCTGGACGTCGACGCCGGCACCATTGCCACCAACTACCGCACCGATGTGGCGCTGGTGGGCGACGCCAGGCTGGGTCTGCAGGCGCTGGTGCAGGCCGTGCAGCAGCGTCTGGCTCAACCTTCGGCCCAGCGGCCCGCCAACGCCGCCGACGGCCGCGCGCTGGCCGCGACCGCGCGCCGCGACAAGGCGGCCTTCTTCGCGCCCTTGGCCGCTTCGAACGACCGGCCCATCAAGCCCGAGCGCGTGGTGGCCCTGCTGAATGAATTGCTGCCGCCGCGCGCCATCGTGGTCGCCGACCCGGGCACACCTTGCCCGTATTTCTCCGCCTACTTCGATGCCCCGCAGGCGGGTCGCCACTTCATCACCAATCGCGCCCATGGCGCGCTGGGTTATGCGATGTCGGCCGGCTTCGGCGCTGCAGTGGGCCGGCCGGACTCGGTCGTCGTCGCGGTGATGGGCGACGGCAGCTTCGGCTTCACCTGCGGCGAGCTGGAGACCATCGTGCGCCGCGGCGTGCCGCTGAAGATGATCGTGTTCTCCAACGCGGTCTACGGCTGGATCAAGGCGAGCCAGAAGAGCGGCTACGGGCAGCGCTACTTCTCTGTCGATTTCAACCGCACCCAGCACGCCCGCGTGGCCGAATCCTTCGGCGTGAAAGCCTGGCAGGTGGAAGACCCGGCTGACCTGCGCGCGGCACTGAAGGCGGCGCTGATGCACGACGGTCCGGCGCTGGTTGACGTGGTGTCGCAGGAGCTGCAGGACAGCGCGGTACCGGTCAGCCAGTGGATGGGCTGAGCACACCTCGCAAGACATTCATCAACTCACCTTGAAGGCACGCATGACACATTCGGTGGATCGCCGCAAATTTGTCGCCGGCGCACTCGCAGCCGCAGGCGCGGAGAGCGCCCTCGCACAGAACGACAACGTCACACGGCTGGTGGTCACCTTCCCGCCGGGCGGCAGTACCGACATTGCCGCGCGCACGCTTCAGCCGCGCCTGGCCGAACTGCTGGGCCACCCCGTGGTTGTCGACAACCGCCCCGGCGCAGCGAGCCAGATCGGTACCCAGTACGTGGCTCGGGCGGCGCCTGATGGCCGCACCTTGCTGGTGTGCTTCGACACCCACGCCATCAACCCCATCGCCAAGGCCAAGCTGCCTTACGACACCTTCAAGGATTTTGCCGGTGTGACGCTGGCGCTGCGTTTCCCGCTGGTCATCGGGGCATCAGCTTCGGTGGAGGCCAAGGACCTGCGCGGATTTATCGAAACCGCGCGCAAGCAGCCGGCGAAGTTCAGTTACGCGTCCACCGGCGTGGGGTCGATGAACCAGCTGGTAATGGAGGACATCAAGCGCAAGTCGGGCATCTTCGTGCTGCACATTCCGTACGGCGGCGGCGGACCGGCGATTCAGGCGGTGCTGGGCGACGTGTCGCAGATCACCCTGCTCAGCTATGCCGCGACGCGCGCGCAGATTGCCGCCGGCAAGATCAAGCCGCTGGCGGTGACCGGTGCAAAGCGCCTGCCCGAACTGCCCGATGTGCCCACGGTGGCCGAGTCGGGCTTCCCGGGTTTTGAGGCCTATTCGTGGATCGGTATCTTTGCGCCAGCTGCTACGCCGCCGGCCACGGTGGCCAAGCTGACAAAGGACTTCCAGGCCACGCTGAACACACCCGATGTGAACCGCAAGCTGACGCAGTCTGGCTTCGAGGTGATGGCGACCGATGGCCCGGGCGTGGAGCGCTACGCGCAGCAGGAATACGAGCGCTGGAGCAACTTTGTTCGCAGCACAAATCTGAAGCTGGACGAGTGAGCGTAGGCATGGGTGCACAGGAATGAGTGCAGCGCAAATCCTCGGCCTGGACCATGTCGTCGTCGCAGTGCTTGACCTGGAAGTGGCCATCACCAGCTATTGCGCGCTGGGCTTCACCGTGCAGCCCGGCGGGCGGCATCCGGGGCGCACCTCGCACAACGCGCTCATCGTGTTTGCCGATGGCGCCTACATTGAGCTTATCGCCTGGGTGGCGCCAGCGCCCCAAGAGCGTTGGTGGCAGATTCTGCAAGCGCACGGCGAGGGCTACGTTGACTTTGCGCTGCTGCCACGCGACACGATGGTCGCGCTTGAGGCGGCGCGCGGTCGCGGCCTGCACACGCTGATCGGTCCGGTGGATGGCGGCCGTGTGCGGCCCGACGGCGCGCAACTGCTCTGGCGCACGGCACGCCACGCAACGCCCGATGTACCGTTCTTGTGCGGCGACCTCACGCCACGTTCGCTGCGGGTGCCCGAGGGTGAGGCGCGCAACCATGCGAATGGCGCACAGGGTGTCGCCGAGCTGAGCATCGCCGTCGATGACCTCGACGCGACGGTGGCTCGCTACACAGCATTGTTGGGAGCCCATGCCGGAATCGACGTCCAAGAGCCAGGCACCCAGACACCGCGTGCCGTGTTCACCATTGGCACGACACGCTTCGTGCTGACGCCCGCTGCAGCGAGCCAAAATCGCGGTCAGGGCGTCACCGGTATGCGGCTGGCCGGTCTGCAGTCCGTGCTGCCGCTGGAGGCAACCCACGGCGCCCTGATCGAAGACCAGACCCGCGCAGACCGCGTCCGGTAGACCGTTGGTGCCGAAACTCAAGTCGCCGGAACTATGGCTTGATCAGTGATCAGCCAGGTGCTGGGTCTCGATCAGGGAATGGCTGGCCAAGTCTGGCTTTGTCTTCAGGCCAGACCAGATTGCGGAGCGTGAGCACAAGGTCGCGCCGGGGATCTGGCTGTCGGTTCGACCGCCCGGCCCAGCAAAGTCCGCTTGGGTCAACCCCAGGGAAAACCCGCTTCTGGCCATGAGTCGACGCTCACGGCTGGCGGTTACTGGCATGCCGATGATCAGTTCGGCGACTGCTGGAGCAGCGGCGGATGATGTCAAGGCGCTGATCGACTGGCTACTCGGAATACATCCAATCACGAAGTCCGACGGCAGCCCCCTACACCGGTGCTCCGGCGCGGCAACGGTTTTCAGGAACCGCCCGGCTCGCACAGGCTCTTGGTACGAGGTGCCCGTGCGCAAGCCGGACAATG
>JAYSYH010000125.1:0-1906 GCA_043716645.1 Betaproteobacteria bacterium
ACCGCGGGGTTGAGCATCTTCGCGATGGTGAGCTGGCTGTTGTTCATCACACCGAACGTGTGCTGGTCGGTGGCCTTGGCGACCTGGTCGGCGGCAATCGTGCCGGACGCGCCCGCCTTGTTCTCCACGATCACGGGCTGCCCGAGCAGCTTGGCCAACGGGTCGGCGAAAGAGCGCGCAGACAGATCCTGCACCGAGCCAGGGGGAAAGCCGATCAGCAAGCGGATTGGCTTGGTCGGCCAGGGGGCAACGGGCGTGGTTTTGGACCGGACATTGCCGCCTGCTGAGGACGTTGCCTTGGTGGATTGGGCAAACACGCTGCTCCACGTCGCCGCGATCAAGCCAAATTGCAGCGTGCGCCGCGTCAATAGAAACCGCCTCATGAAGAGTTCCTGTCTGAATTCAAAAAAAAAGGTGCGCACTTTTTTCCGTGCGCAGCATCATTCTGTTGAGAAATGGCGTTGAAGGTCAAGCCTGTCAACGCTGCCAGGGGTTGCGCCTGGGTCTACTTGTGTGCTACCGGAACGATCGGCGCCGCAAACGAAGAGGGTCTTCAAGATAAAACTGACGATGTTCAGTTTTACCTCGAAGAACGTTTTTGCACGAAGAACCCACGCCTACTTTTTCATCCCCGGCTTTAACACCACCTTCGTCCACCCCTCCTTGCGCGCGTCGAAGTTCTTATAGGCCTCGGGGGCCTTCTCCAGCGGCAACTCGTGCGAGACGATCCACGACGGCTTGACCTTGTCCTTTTCGATGAGCCGCGAGAGAAAGCGGTTGTAGGCTTTCACGTTGGCCTGGCCGGTGCCCATGCTCTGGCCCTTGGACCAGAACTGGCCGAAGTCGAAGGCCATCTGGCCGCGCTTTTGCAGCGTGTCTTTGGATCCCGGATCTTCCGGCACGAACACGCCGACGACGCCGATGCGGCCCGTGGCCTTCACCGTGGCGACCAGGTTGTTCATCGTCAGGTTGGGCACTTCCTCACGATGCATGTTGCAGCACTGATAGCCGACGCATTCGCAACCCCTGTCGGCGCCGACGCCGCCCGTGAGTTCCATCACCTGTTCAATGCCAGTGCCCTCGGTGTCGTCGACGGCGACGGCGCCGATCTTCTCAGCCAGGGCCAGGCGGTCTTTGTGGTTGTCGACCACCATCACCAGCGCCGCGCCGCGGATCATCGCTGAATAAGCGGCCATCAAGCCCACTGGCCCCGCGCCGTAGATCACCACCGTTTCGCCTGGCTGGACGCCGGCCAGCTCGGTCGCGTGGTAGCCCGTCGGGAAGATGTCCGACAGCATGACATAGTCATTCTCCTTTTCCTGCGAGCCGCGCGGCAGGATCAGGCAGTTGTAGTCGCCGTAGGGCACCCGAAGGTACTCGGCCTGGCCACCGCTGTACGGCCCCATGCCCGCGAAGCCGTATGCGGCGCCGGCCATGCCGGGGTTGCAGGTCAGGCAGAAGCCGCTTAGGCCCTTCTCGCAATTGGCGCAGAAGCCGCAGCCGATGTTGAACGGGAGGCAGACGCGGTCGCCGACCTTCACGCGGTCCACCGCGGCGCCGACCTCGATGACTTCGCCCATGTTTTCGTGGCCGAGGATACGGCCCGCCTGCATTCCGGTGCGGCCCTCGTACATGTGCAGGTCCGAGCCGCAGATGTTGGTGCTGCTGATCTTGACCAGGACGTCAGTGGGGCGCTCTATGGTGGCGTCCGGTACCTCGTTGACGGAGACGTCGCGCGGACCGTTGTAGACAAGTGCTTTCATGCGGTCACCTGATTTTTCGTCGTGGCTTTCTTGGTCGGCTCTTTCATCTTGCCGCCCTGCGCCTGCAGCTGCTTCTTGCGTGCGACCAGTTGCGGCACCATGCCGCGCAAGTCCAGGTCTGAGTACTGCGCTTGCAGAAACAT
>JAYSYH010000126.1:0-1898 GCA_043716645.1 Betaproteobacteria bacterium
AGCTGGTCCTGCCAGAGGACTTCATAACTGGCCGCTGCCAGGTCCCATCCGTAGCGCTGAACGCGCCTTTGCACTCTGGCCTCCACGTTCAGCGCCGCGCGATGACCACTTCGAGATACTCGCTGGGAACCACCAGCGCGCCGGGCCCCGCACGGTTCAGCCCGTTGAGCAAAGCTGTCATGTCGGTCTCAAGCGCTTTCGCCTTGTCTTTGGGCAGCGCGGCGAAGGCTTTGTGCACCGGCCCGTACCAGATGCGGAAGACTTCGGTGAAATGCGCCGCCGAGCGGTAGCGAAAGTTAAACAGGCGGCGTGTCACGTCAATGGCTTTGGCATGGTCACCGAACAGCGTGTGCAAGTGCTCCTCTACGCCCCAGCGGGACGGCGGCTGCACGTCTGGTGGCGGTGGCAGGTGCCGGCCAAGGGTCTTGAACAGCTGGCCGATGAAGCCCTCCGGTGTCCAGTTGGCCAGGCCGATGCGCCCGCCCGGGCGGCACACCCTGGCCAACTCCCCAGCGGCCTTGGGTTGGTCGGGCGAGAACATGACGCCGAAGGTCGATAGCACGACGTCGAAGCTGGCGTTGTCGAAGGGCAGCGCCTCGCAGTCCGCAGCTTGAAACTGCACGTCGAGCCGTTCCGCGCGTGCGCGTTCGGCGCCGCGCTCGAGCAGGGCGGGCACATAGTCGATGGAGGTCACCCTGCAGCCGCGGCGCGCCGCCGCCAGCGTGGCATTGCCGTTGCCGGCCGCCACGTCGAGCACACGCTCGTCCCAATGCAGCTCGCACGCTTCGGCCAGTTGCTCGCCGACGATCTGCAGGGTAGTGCCGATGACGGCGTAATCTCCGCTGGCCCAGGCGGTCTGCTGGCGGGTTTTCAAAGCGTTGAGGTCGGTCGGGGTAGTCATGATTACTCCTTGTTGGCGGGGTGATGGGACGACGGATGGGACAGTCACTGAAAACGGTTGGCGACGATGTAGGTACGCGCGCTGTGGGACTGCTCCCACACCGCGATCCCATTGCCGCTCGCGGCCAAAAGCAGCGGTCGAAATGGGCTTATCGCGCCTTGCAGCGTGAACCAAACAGTCGATGCGGTCATGGTGTTTCTTCTGTTTCTATCGGGTGTCGGGTCAAGCTGGCACCAAGCCAGGTTGGATGAAGCGGTTGGCTGCCAGTGTCGATGCGCATACAGTGCGCTGTCCTGTCCGCGCGTCCGCGTTTTCTGCCCTTTCGTCCACCGCTGCGACGCAGTGGCCAACGCACGCACACAGCGGGCTCCAGGCTCCCTAAAATCGGCTTATCGCAACCTACCTGAGAGGCCAGGATGACTACGCAAGACATCGCAGCGGCACTACAGCGTGTCGAATCTGTTTTTCAGCGCCGCCCCGAGTCCGGCGTGCACGACGACGCGCCCGGCGTCGCACGTTGGCAGGGCGGCACCCGGACCGTGGCGGTGCATGCCAACGGCACACAGGTATCGACCGACATGCCGCAAGAGTTCGGTGGCACGGGCGACCAGGCAACCCCGGGCTGGCTGCTGCGTTCGGCGATGTCTGCCTGTACGGCAACGGCGATCGCGATGAACGCCGCGGGGCGCGGCATCGCGATCGAATCGCTCGAAGTGCGCAGCACCAGCCGGTCCGATGCGCGTGGGCTGCTCGGGATGGACGACGGCCACGGCTTGCCCGTCTATCCCGGACCGGCCGATCTGCAGATGGTCGTGTCCATCACGGCGCCAGGGCTACCGGACGCGGTGCTACGCACGCTGGTCGAGGACAGCAACTGCTGCTCTCCCCTGTCGGCCGCCATTCGAAATGCGTCGGACCTGCTCTTGCGCATCGAGGTTGGCGGCGACTGATGGACGCGCTGTCGGAGACCTTGCGGGTGGTGCGCCTGACCGGTGCG
>JAYSYH010000127.1:0-17945 GCA_043716645.1 Betaproteobacteria bacterium
GGCCGCGCGCTGATCGTCTTCCAGGACGTGGCCGACCCCGTGGCAGCACCGCGTTTGCGTAAGACAACGGTGAGCGTGGCCAACGATGCGTTGCGACAAGAATTGCAGCGGGCCCGTGAGGCCCTGCGCGCACAGCAGGATGGCTCGCAAGTCGCGCTGGAAGAATTGAAATCAGCCAACGAGGAATTGCAGTCGACCAACGAAGAGCTGACGACCTCGAAGGAAGAAATGCAGTCGATGAACGAAGAAATGCAGACCGTGAATGCCGAACTGCAGGCCCGGGTGAAAGATTTCACCTGGGAACGCAACGACATGATCAATCTGCTGAACAGCACCGAGATCGCGACCATCTTTCTCGACGGCCAGATGAAGCTGCGGCGTTACACCACGCTGGCCACCCAGCTGTTCAAGCTGATACCCGGTGACGTGGGCCGGCCGCTGTCTGACCTGGTGACGGAACTGGATTACCCGCAGCTGCGGGCCGACGCGCAGGAAGTGCTGCGCACCCTGGTGTTCTGCGAAAAGCAGGTGCGCGCCCACGACGGCAGCTGGTTCCGCGTGCGCACCATGCCCTACCGCACGCAGGACAACGTCATCGACGGGGTGGTCAGCACCTTCGTCAACATCACCGCAACCAAGAAGCTGGAAGCCGAGTTGCGCTTGCTGGCGCCGCACGGCGAGCCGCGAGACTGAGATGGACACGACCGGCTCACCCGGCCCCGACCCGGCCCTGCTGCGCGCGCAGGCCGAAGCACGGCTGGCCGAACCCGGCGCTGGCGGGGCGCCGAGAGAGGTCGACGCCCAGCGCTTGCTGCATGAACTGCAGGTGCACCAGATTGAACTGGAGATGCAGAACGAAGCGCTGCGGCAGGCCCAGGCCGATACCCAGCGCGCGCTGCGGCGCTACACCGACCTCTTCGACTTCGCGCCGGTGGGCTATTTGAATTTGGACCTCGAAGGCGTGATCCAGCAGGTCAATGTGGCCGGCGCCACGTTGCTGGGTGGCGTGCCGGGCGCACTGGTGGGCCGCCGCGTTTTGGACTTCGTGCAGCCGGACGGCCACCGCGGCGTGGCCGAACTGCTGGCCCGGGCCAGGGCCAGCCGCCGCCAGCACAGCGACGAGCTGACGCTGCTGGGCGTGCACCCGTTGGCCCCACCGGTGCAGGTGCGCCTGAATGTGACGAGCGACGGGCCGGGTTTGAACCTGCGCGCGGTGATGGTGGACATCAGCGAGGCGCGCCGCCTGCAGGCCGAAGTGCAAAGCGAGCGCGCGCACTTGGAAGAGCGGGTGGCGCAGCGCACCCACGAACTGCTGCTGGAACGCGAACGGGCCGAAGCCGCGAACCTGGCCAAGCGCATGTTCCTGTCGACCATGAGCCACGAGCTGCGCACGCCGATGAACGCCATCATCGGCTACACCTACTTGTTGAAGCGCGAAGACCCGACGCCCCAGCAGCTCGCCCGGTTAGAGCCGATCAGCACCGCTTCGGCGCACCTGCTGGCGCTGCTGAACGACGTGCTGGACCTGTCGAAAATCGAGTCCGGCAAGTTCGAACTCGAGCGTCAGGTCTTCAGCTGGACTGCGCTGGCGCAGCAGGTTGAAACCCTGATACGCGTCACGGCCCTGGCCAAGGGTTTGCAGCTCACCGTCGACAGTGGCGATGTGCCGGCGCTGTTGCGCGGCGACGCCACGCGGCTGACCCAGGCGCTGCTGAACCTGTTGGGCAACGCCTGCAAATTCACCGAAACCGGCTCGGTGGCGCTGCAATGCCGGGTCGACCACGAAGGGCCGGACGAGGTGCTGGTGCGCTTCGAGGTGCACGACTCCGGCATCGGCGTCAGCGCCGAGCAGCTGACCAGCCTGTTCCAGCCTTTCGTGCAGGCCGACCCGTCGACCACCCGACGTTACGGCGGCAGCGGCCTGGGCCTGGCCATCACCCGCCACCTGGCCGAGATGATGGGCGGCACCGCCGGGGCCATCAGCATGGTCGGCGCTGGCAGCGTGTTCTGGTTCACCGCGCGGCTGGGCAAGGTGGCGCCGACAGGGGCCGGCCCTGCGGCATTGACTGCAGCCACCGACGAAGACCAACTGCGGCGCAATCACCGCGGGGCGCGCGTGCTGCTGGTGGACGACGACCCGATCAACCGCCAGATTGCGCAGGCTTTCCTGCAGTCGTTCGGGCTGCAGGTGGACATGGCGCAGACCGGCGGCAGCGGGCTGGCGCTGGCCGCCGCGCACGGCTACGCGCTGGTGCTGATGGACATCCGCATGCCCGGGCTGGACGGCCACGAGGTGACCCGAGCGCTGCGCCTGCTGCCCGGCCACGCCAGCACGCCTGTCGTTGCGATGACCGCCGACGCCCAACAATCGGCGCGCACGGCGTCGCTGGCGGCCGGCATGAACGACCACCTGACCAAACCCTTCAGCCCGCAGGCCTTGGCGGCCATCGTGCTGCGGTGGTTGACGCCCGAGGCCGAGCGCAAGGTCGACCCGCTTGAACCTGGGCCTTGAACCCGATCAGTAGCTGACCCGCGCCAGATAGGTCTGCTTCGAAGCCGACAGCGCCTGACCCAGTGTGTGGATGCCCATGGCCTGCAACAGCGGCAGCAGCCGGGCGAAGACCTCGGCGGTGACCATCGCATCACCCAAAGCGGTGTGCCGCCCCAGCACGGTCACGCCAAGACGCTCAGCGATGGCTTCCAGGCTGTGGCTGTCCTGCTGCGGGTGGACCACGGCCGACAGCAGCAAGGTGTCCAGCACCGGCTGGTCGAACACCACCGCGGTGGCAGCCTCCTTCAACTGCAGGAAGCGCATGTCGAAGGCCGCGTTGTGGGCCACCAGCACGGTGTCTTGCGCGAAGGCGTGAAAGGCCGGCAGCACGGCGGCTATCGACGGCTGGCCGCGCAGCAGGGCCGGTTCGATGCCGTGGATGGCGATTCCCGCTGCCGACAGCGGGCGCTGCGGGTCGACCAGTTGTTCGAAGCATTCGTGGCGCCGCAGCTTGCCGGCCACGATGCGCGTGGCGCCGATCTGGATGATCTCATCGCCCTCAGACGGTTGCAGCCCTGTCGTCTCGGTGTCGAACACGGTGTAAGTAAGCTCGCTCAGCGGGCGGTCGGTCAGCGCGTGGCCGGCGCCGGGGTGGGCCGAGTGGGCGAACAGGTCGAAGTCGTAGAACTCGGGCCGGCTGTTGTGCGGTGTGACGGCGGCCATGTCCATCGCGGCGGCCTCGGCCGCCAGCGGCAGCAGCAGGCGGAAGAAGGCTTCCTGGCGCACCCTCTCGCGTTCGAACCACAGCGTGCAGCCGTGGCGTTCCAGCACGTCGCGCACGGTCAGCGGGCTGCTGTCGTCGCCGCTCTGGATGGGCTCTGATGCCCAGGCCGTGACGGTTTCGGTGCTCATCGCCTGCACCGCCCAGACCAGGTCGAGCTGCGCCTTGTCAGCGCCATCACCGGGTGCCGTGGTCAGACGCAACTGCACGCGGCGCACGCCGTACTCGTCGGCCAGCCGACCGCTCAGGTGCAGCAGCGCCTGGATCAGCATGTAGCTGTCGACCTTCAACCACAAGGCCGCGTCGACATCGGTGGCGATGACGCGCGCGCCGTGCCGGCTTTCGATGCGCCTTGCGGCCGCCGCCACGAAGTCGGCGCCCAGCATGTCTTCCAGCGGCCAGCGCGTCTTCAGCGTGCGCAGGCCCTGCTCGGCGGCCTCATTCAGGCGCTTCGACAGAGCCGCGACTTCGCTGCGGATGACGCCGCCCAGCTGCGCGCGCGCGGCAGCGTCCAGCGTCGGCCCGTCCAACGCCTCGGCCGCGGCGTGCAGCGTGCCGATCGACCCGCGCTGGGCCTCGGTCAACTCGTGCAGCAGGCGGTCGCGCGCGGTGTCCTCAGCCAGGTCGCGGGTGATATTGTCCAACATCAGCACGAAGCCGTTCAGCGGTGCGCCGACTGACCATGCAGCGGCTTCAGGGGCTTCAGAGGCTTCAGGGGCTTCAGGTCCATCGGGTGCTTTCACCGGCGTCATCTGCACCCGCAACAGCTGCCCACTCTTCGTGCCAGTGACGAACTGCGCCGACGGGTGCGCCGCGCCGCGCTGCAGGCGCTGCTGCACGGCTTCCAGCGCGTGGGTGACCAGGCCGCGGTCGAGCACGGCATAAATCGAACGGCCCAGTGCGATGGCGTCAAATCCGGCCACGCCGACACCCTGAGCGCCGCTGCCGCCGGCCGCCAGCGCGCGAAACTGCAGCCGCGCGCGGGCGTTGAACAGCAGGATGCGGCCGTCCAGGTTGCACACCACCACGCTCTGCTGCAACTCGGCAATCAGCGATGCCAGGCGCTCGCGTTCCTGTTCGACATCGCGGCTGGCCGCGGCCACCTTGGCGGCCATGCCGTCGCGCAGCGTGTTGCGCTGCACGACCAGCGCATTCACCGCGATGGCGAGTGCACGGCTACCGCGGCTGCCGCTGCTGTCCAGCCGCGGCGGCGCGTCGGTGTTGACCAGCACCTGCACGGCTTCGGCCAGCCGGCCGGGTGCCGCAGCGAAGTGCAGCCAGGCGCTGCGCAGCGCCATGCCGGCGGCCAGTGCCGCCACCAGCCACAGCATCGCGAACAGCGCCACCCGCGGCGCCAGTAAAGCCCACAACGCCGCGCGTTCGCTGGCCGTCATCGTGGCGGTCAGCAGCCCCGCGGCAGCGGCCAGCAACAGCGCAAACAGTGCGGCAGGCAGCAGCGCGGCGGTCAGTTCACCGGCATCGATTTTCATTTCTGTGCCTCCGGCGCGGTGCGCCCGTGGCCCGCTGGGATGCCGCCGATTTCACCTCGCGTCCAGGTGGAAATGCTGGCGCAGGAAAGACCGCCAGCGTTTGACGCTGGCCAAGGCTTCGTGCAGTTGCGTGCGTTCGGGCTCAGACAGGTCGGCCGGGGTCAGCTGGTTGCCGACCGTACCGCCCTGCGCGCGTTGGCGCAACTGCTGCGTCAGCCGCAGATCCATCAGGCGGTGCAGCGCGTCGGTCGCGTCGGCGGCCAGCGCCGACTCGACATGGCCCAGAGCGGCCAGCCGCGCCAGCCGCGCGGCGGTGCCGGCTTCGTGCACGCCGTGCTGCAGGGCCAGCGCCCGCGCGCCGTGCACGATGGGGAAAATGCCGAGCTTCTTGATGTCGAGCGGCGGCTCGTCGAGGTGAACATGCACGATGGCCGCCACGCGCGACAACCAGCCGCCGCCTTCCGTGAACCGGTCGGCCGCTGCGGCGAAGCGGGCCACGGTGCTGTCGTTGGCCACCAGCAGGCGGTCCAGCTGTTCGCGCGCCGCCTGCAGCAGCGTGGCGTCGCCTGCCACCGCCACGGCGTCGAAGAAGATAGCCAGGTTCATCGGGCCGTCTGCCGGCACCACGCCGTCGTTGCCGTAGACCCAAGCGCGCAGCGTTTCGCGGAAGGCCGCCAGCGGCTGCCGCCACAGCGGGTTGGTCAGCATCACGTCACCCGGGCAGGGCGGGTAGCCCCAGTTGGCCAGCACGCCGTTGAAGCGCGCGGCCAGGGCGGCCAGGCCGGGCGCGTCGAAGCCGTCGCGCAGCAGCAGCGCGTTGTCCTGGTCGGTCTTCAGCACCTGCTCGCCGCGGCCTTCGCTGCCCATCACCAGCAGGCAGCTGTTGGCAATGACTTCGGCCGGCGCCAGCATCCCCCACAAGCGCGCAAAGAGCCGCGCGTTCAGCCGGCAGACGATCTCGGCGATACGCGCCGCGTGCACGCCGCTGCCGTGCAGTGCCGGCACCATCGCGTCCAGCCGCGCGCTGGTCGCCTGCAGGTCGGCCAGCGTGGCGGCGTCTTCGATCTGCAGGGCCAGTTGATTCATGTCGCCGGTGATGGAAACAGGGCCGCTGACGTGTTGCCAGCGGCGCCTCGGTTGCAGCGTGGTCGCTGGCTCGCTGGCTCGGTGGCTCAGTGGCCCGACGCCCCGGCGGCGCCGATGCCGGTCTCGGACCGCACCTGTTGCGCCAGGAAGCCGGCCTTGTCGATGGCCGCGCGCTTACTGCTGTCCAGCACGCTGAACAACCAGATGCCGACGAAGCCGATGGTCATGCTGAACAGCGCCGGGCTGGTGTACGGAAACAGCGCGCTGCCCTTCGGGTTGCCCAGCGTGGCTTCCCACACCGCCGGCGAAACCACGGTCAACGCGACCGAAGACACCAGGCCCAGGAAGCCACCGATGACGGCGCCCCGGGTGGTGCAGTTCTTCCACAGCACGCTCATCAGCAGCACCGGGAAGTTGGCACTTGCAGCAATCGCAAACGCCAGGCTGACCATGAAGGCGATGTTCTGCTTTTCGAAGGCGATGCCCAGCAGCACCGCCACGACGCCCAGGCAGATGGTGGTGATCTTCGACACCCGCAGCTCGCTGGCGCTGTCGGCCTTGCCCTTCTTGATGACGGTGGCGTAGATATCGTGCGACACCGCGCTGGCACCCGACAAGGTCAGGCCGGCGACCACCGCCAGGATGGTTGCAAAGGCAACGGCCGAGATGAAGCCCAGGAACACGTTGCCGCCGACCGCGTTGGCCAGGTGGATGGCCGCCATGTTGTTGCCGCCCAATAGCGTGGTTCCGGCGCCCTTGGCGTCCAGGAAGGCAGGGTTGGTCAGCACGAAGGTGATGGCACCGAAGCCGATGATGAAGGTCAGGATGTAGAAGTAGCCGATCCAGGTGGTCGCCCACAGCACCGATTTGCGCGCTTCGCGGGCGTTGGGCACGGTGAAGAAGCGCATCAGGATGTGGGGCAGGCCGGCGGTGCCGAACATCAGCGCCATACCGAAACTGATGGTGCTGATCGGGTCCTTCACGAAGTTGCCCGGGCCCATGATGCTGAATCCGATCTTCGCCGCCTCTTCGGCCGGCTTGCCGTCCTTGGTGGCCAGTGCCGTCTTGATCTTCACGGCCTCAGCGAACATCGCCTCGGGGCTGAAGCCGAAATGCAGCAGAACCATGAACGCCATGAACGAAGCGCCGCACAGCAGCATGATGGCCTTGATGATCTGCACCCAGGTGGTGGCCGTCATGCCGCCGAACAGCACGTAGACCATCATTAGCGCGCCAACGATCACCACCGCCATCCAGTACTCCAGCCCGAACAGCAGCTTGATGAGCTGCCCGGCGCCGACCATCTGCGCAATCAAATAGAACGCGACGACGACCAGCGTGCCACTGGCCGCGAACATGCGCACCGGGGTCTGGCTGAAGCGGAACGCGGCCACGTCGGCAAAGGTGAACTTGCCCAGGTTGCGCAGCCGTTCGGCAAGCAAGAAGGTGACCACCGGCCAGCCGACCAGGAAGCCGATCGAGTAGATCAGGCCGTCAAAGCCGCTGGCCATCACGGCAGCGGAAATGCCCAGGAAGGACGCCGCCGACATGTAGTCGCCAGCAATCGCCAGGCCGTTCTGGAACCCGGTGATGCCGCCGCCGGCGGTGTAGAAATCGGCCGTGCTCTTGGTCTTGGCGGCGGCCCACTTGGTGACGAACAGCGTGAAGACGACGAACACGCCGAACATGCCGATGGCCGTCCAGTTGGTGGCCTGCTTGTCGGCCTGGCCGAAGTCCGCACCGGCGGCGTAGGCGATGGACGAACCCGCCGCCAGCGCAAAGGCCAGCAACCATGATTTGCGCGCGTTCATTTCATCACCGCCTTGTTCAGTTCGGCGGCCAGCCGGTCGAACTCGTTGTTCGCGCGGCGCACGTAGATGCCGGTGATGACGATGGTGAAGACGATCACGAACAGGCCGACCGGCATGCCCCAGGTGGTGACGCCTTCGCCGATGCGCGTGGACATCAGCGGCTTGAAGTAGGCCACCAGCACGATGAAGCCGTAATACACCAGCATCATCGCGCCGGTGAGCCACCAGCCCAGCGCAGAGCGGGTGGTCTTCAGCTTTTGATAGGTGGGGTGCGCGGCGATGCGCGCGGCCAGATCGGTTTCCATGCTTGTCTCCATTGGACTTGTGGGCTTGTCCAGTGGGGCCGACTATCAGCATCTGGACTGACCCTGTTCTGACGCGCAGCCAACGTGGGCTTACGCGCATGGCGAACACCGGGCATCGGCGGCTACGATGCCGGGCCAGTCCTGAGCAACCACCGCCAACCGCCCACTGCAGGTCTTTGCCCGCATGCCTTTGCCACCCCGCCCCCTTGACGACGCTGCTGCTGCAACCGGGCTGACAACCGGGCTGACAACCGGGCTGACAACAGCCGACCACGAAGCCGTCTTCGACGCGCTGTGCCTGGCCGGCTGCGAACGCAGCAAGATGTGGTTGACAAGCTTTATGCGCCATCTGCAGCAGCGCACCAGCGAAGGCGCTGCCTTCGATGTGGTTCGGGTGGGCGCCTGCCTGACCGCGCTGCAGTTGGCCGACCGGGTGCACCTGCAAGCCAGCGGCCGCCATGACGTGCCGCCGTCGGCGCGCCAGACGCAGTGGTCGCGCCTGCTGACGGCGCCCGACATCGCGCAGGCCTGGCGCGCCTGGGCGCAGGCCGCGATGCCGGGCTTGTCGATGCACAACGACCCGCTGATGCCCGACTACCGCAGCGCGGCCGAGATGCAGGCCATGGCGCGGCTGGCGCTGGCTGGCGGGCTGGACGTGAGCGGCTGGCAGCGCGTTGCCGCGCGCGTGCTGGGCCCGGCCGGCAGCACCGGCGTGCTGGCAGAAGCGCTGAACACGCCCTTCGTGCCCGAGGTGCTGAGCCGCATGCAGCCCGACCTGCGCGAGGCGCTGCTGACCACCTTCCAGCAAAGCTACAACCTGGACACGCCGCTGTGGCAGCCGCTGCTGCAGTGGCTGGACGCGCAGATGGCGCACGCTGCCGCGGCGGTGTCGCCGGGACTGCGCTATCTGCTGGCCGAGCGGCGCCTGCACCGCGGCGACATCGCCGGCTGCGAGACCGCGCTGCAAGGCATGGTCGGCGGCGGGGTGGGCCTGATGCGGGCCGCCGAACTGGCCTGGGCGGGGCGCTGGGTGGAAGCCTCGGCGGCCTTCGGCAAAGCCCACAAGGAAATTGCGAAAGAGACGCGTATGAAGCGCGGCTTCATGCCAGAACGCCTGTTGCAGTGGTACGTGCTGAGCCTGCTGGCGCAGCCCGAACCCGCAGCCTGGGCGGCAGCGCACAAGCTGTGCATGACCGAGTCGGGCAGCCGCCAGCCCTACCCGGAAGAAGGCTGGGGCCGGTGGGCCCATGCCGCCGCCGTGCGCCTGGGCGACACGCCGCTGGCGCCCGGGGTGCTGGACGCGCCACCGCCCACGCGCCGCTCGGCCGTGCTGGAAGACGACGCCACCCGGCTGATCCTGGCGGCCTGGCTGGGTGAGCCTTCCAAAGGCTGGAGTCCAAGCATGCTGGGCGCGCTGGTGCAACACCTGCACGAAGGCGGCGTGCCGTGGAAAGCCGACCTGGTGCGCCAGGCCTGCGAGCGGCTGGACCTGCGCGTGGCGGCCCGCACGCCGGCCGAAGGGCAGGCCTGGCCGGTGGTCTTTTTCGGCGCGAAGCAAGAAGCCTGGCGCGACGCGCTGGCAGCCATCGAAGCGCTGGGCGACTTGCGCGGCAAAGACAGCGTGGCGGCCACCGCATCCGTCACCCTGCAGTGGCATGTGAAGCTGGACGGCGCAGGCCGCGTGGCGGCCGTGCAGCCCTGGGAACGCACGGCTGGCGTGCGTGGCCTGGGCAAACCCAGGCCGGCCACGCTGGCCCGCATCAAGAAGGCCACCCGGCTGGACCCGCGCGACGCGGCCGTGGCCCGCGCCATCGAGCCGCAGCGCTGGTCACCGGGCATGCTGGGCATGGACGTGACGGCTGCCGCGATGGCGCTGGTCGGCCACCCGGCGGTGTACTTCGACGACGCGCCCGATCAGGCCGTGGAACTGCGCGAGGCCTTGCCGGTGCTGGAGGTGCTGCGCCAGGCCGGCACGGCACCCGACGAAGGCGAGCGCTACGTCTTCAAGCTGCTCGACCCGCTGCTGAACCCGGTGCCGCCTGCGGTGGGCGAAACCTTCACCGCCAGCGACCCCAGCGCCGAGGCCGAAAGGCGCAACAGCATCCGCATCGTGCGCGACAGCGCCGACAGCGCGCGGCTGATCCGCATCGGCGCGGCTCAACGCCGGGTGGCCGAACTGGTGGCCAAGCGGTGGAGCGTGCCCGTCTCGGCGCAAGCCGAACTGGACGCCGCACTGCGCGTGCTGGCCGGCCACTTCCAGTTGCACAGCGACGCCGACGCCGGGCAGGCCGTGAACAGCGAATCGCGGCTGCGCGCGCAGCTCAGCCCGCAGGGCGATGGCCTGCGGCTACGGCTGCTGGTGCAACCGTTTGGTAACCACGGGCCGACGGTGTCGCCAGGCCACGGCCGGGCGCGGCTGCTGACCATCCACCAAGGCCTGAATCTGTCCACCGAACGCCGGCTGGCGGAAGAGTCCGATCACCTGGCCGCCGTTATCGATGCCCTGCCCTTCCTGCAGGACGCGCAAACCGAAGACACCACTTGGCTGCTGGCCGACCCCGAACAGGCGCTGGCCGCGGTAGAGCGATTGCCGCAACTGCCCGCCGTGGCCGGCGTGGACTGGCCGCGCGGCAAGCCGGTGCGCGTGGTGCCGGTGGCCACCAGCGCGCTGGCCGCCAGCGTGAAGAGCGGTGCCGACTGGTTCGCGCTGGACGGCGAGGTACGCATCGACGAGGCGCGTGTGCTGGGTCTGCACCAGTTGCTGCGGCTGGCCCACGCATCGCGCGGCAGCCGCTTCGTCGCATTGGGCGATGGCGAATACCTGGCGCTGACCGAACAGCTGCGCCGGCAACTGGCTGACCTGCATGCACTGGCGCAAAGCCCAGCCCCAGGCACAGGCACAGGCACAGGCACAGGCACAGGCGCGGGCGCGGGCGCAGGCGCAGGCCGTGGCGGTGATGCCGGCAGCGCCAACCTCGTGCGCCTGCCCGCCGCTGCAGCCGCCTGGTTGGCCGAAACCTTGAACGACACCCCGCTGGCCGGCGACGCCCCGTGGACGCGCCGCCTGCAGCAGCTGGACGAGGCCGCGGCGCTGCAGCCCGAGGTGCCGGCAGGCTTGCAGGCCGACCTGCGCGGCTACCAGGTGGAAGGCTTTGCCTGGATGGCCCGCCTGGCCCACGCCGGCCTGGGCGCCTGCCTGGCCGACGACATGGGCCTGGGCAAGACCGTGCAGACGTTGGCTCTGCTGCTGCACCGCGCCGCGCTGGGCCCGGCGCTGGTGATTGCGCCGACGTCCGTCTGCAGCAACTGGGTCGCCGAAGCGCAACGCTTCGCGCCCGGTCTGCGTGTTTCGCTGTACGGCGAAGGCAGCTTCCGCGCTGCGCAACTGCGGGCCGCGACGGCCGGTGACCTGATGGTCGTGTCTTACGCACTGGCGCAGATCGACGAAGACGCTTTCGCGCAAATCGAATGGGCCACGCTGGTGCTGGACGAAGCGCAAGCCTTGAAGAACGCGGCCACCAAACGTGCGAAGTCAGTGGCACAGCTGCAAGCCGGTTTTCGGCTGGCCCTGACCGGTACGCCGGTGGAAAACCGGCTGGCCGATCTGTGGTCGGTGATGAACCTGCTGAACCCGGGCCTGCTGGGCAGCAGCGGGCAGTTCGGCGAGCGCTACACCGGCCCCATCGAACGCGACCGCGACCCGCTAGCGCAGGCCCGCTTGCGCCGGCTGGTGTCGCCCTTTTTGCTGCGGCGAACCAAGGGGCAGGTGCTATCGGATCTGCCGCCGCGCACCGAAATCGTCCACCGCATCGAGCCCGGCCCGGAAGAACGGGCTTTTCTGGAAGCCTCGCGCCGCGCCGCGCTGGAGCGGGTAGCCGAACTGCCAGTGGACGGCAGCGGGTCCAACGCGTTCCATGTGCTGACCGAGCTGACGCGCCTGCGCCGAGCCGCATGCGACCCGCGGCTGGTGGCGCCGGAGCTGGGCATCGTCGGCGCCAAGTCGCACGAATTCGAACAACTGGCGATGGAGCTGGTGGCCGGCAAACACAAGGCACTGGTGTTCAGCCAGTTCGTCGACTTTCTGAAGCTGCTGGCCGCCCGGCTGGACGCGGTCGGCCTGAAGTACCAGTACCTGGACGGCAGCACGCCGGCGGCCGAACGCGGCAAGCGCGTGGCGGCCTTCCAGCGCGGTGAGGGCGACCTGTTCCTGATCAGCCTGAAGGCCGGCGGCTTCGGCCTGAACCTGACCGCGGCCGACTACGTGCTGATCGTCGACCCGTGGTGGAACCCGGCCGCCGAAGACCAGGCGCTGGGCCGCGCCCACCGCATCGGGCAGCTGCGCCCGGTCACCGTCTACAAGCTCGTGACAGCCGGTTCGGTGGAAGAACGCATCATCGAATTGCACCGCGACAAGCGGGCGCTGGCCGACGGTATTCTGGAAGGGCAAGACAGCGCGACGCCGCTGGGCGCGCAGGCGCTGACGGCGCTGCTGCGCGGCGACTGAGACCGGCGTACTTTCAGACCCGTCTCAGACCCGTCTCAGACCCGTCGCAGGCCAGGGCGCGGCGCGCCCTCCGCGTCCCACGCCGGGCCGTCGAACCAGGCGCCGCCCTGCAGCGCGTCGCGCAGCATCGGCAGCGCGTCCAGGCCCCAGAACTGACGGCCAGCCAGCTCGAAAGTCGGCACGCCGAAGAGGCCGGCAGCCGCCGCGGCGTCGGTCAGCGCGCGCAGTTCGGCTTTCACATCGGCGCCGGCCGGATCACGGGCTGGCGCCAGTTGTGCAATCAGTGCGGACTGACGTTGCGGGTCGTTGGCGTCGGCATCCGCGCCGCCGCGCCAGACGTGGCGGAACACCGTTTCCACCACGTGCCGATTGGCCCCACAAGCGATGACCAGACGCAACAGCGTGACGGGGTTGAAGGGATGCTGCGCGGGCGTGTCGCACGGGATACCGAGTTGCGCGGCCAGCCAGTGCACTTGACGGAAAGTCCAGGCGCGCTTGGGTTCGATCTCGGCCGGCCCCTTGTGTGCATGGTGTTGCAGCAGTGCGGCGAACAACACCGGCCGGTATTCGATTTCGTAGCTGCAGCCTTGCAGCGCTTGCGGCAGGTGCTCGAAGGCCAAGTAGGCATATGGCGAGATGACGTCGAAGTGGAAGACGATGCGTTGCATGGCGGGCTCAGCGGCGCAGTGGCTCACGAGCGCAAGCTGCGTGCGGGCAACGCCGGCCGGCCCAGCCGCTGCCATTCAATGCGCCGCTGCGGCAGTGCCGCACAGACGGCCCGCTTGCCCGCGTCGTCCAGCCGCGACCAGACGCCGATCTCATCGAGGTTGCGCATGCACCCCGCACACCAGCCGGTTACGGCGTCCATCTGGCAGACGTTGATGCAGGGCGACGCCACGGGCGCCCCGGGTGCCGTCGCAGGTGCCGTCGCGGGCGCTTTCACAGCGGCACCGCGTTCACGGCCGCGCTCCGCTTCGCCAGCAGCGCGCGGCTGACGCGCGACACCGGCGGGCGGCCCAGCACGCCGCTGATCCAGGCGCCGGCGTCGACCAACGCGTCCAGATTCAGCCCGGTCTGTATGCCCATGCCGTGCAGCATGAAGACCACGTCTTCGCTGGCCACGTTGCCGGTTGCACCCTTGGCGTAAGGGCAGCCGCCGAGGCCGGCGATGCTGGTGTCGAAGGTGTGGATGCCCATCTGCAGGCTGGCCAGGATGTTGGCCAGCGCTTGTCCATAGGTGTCATGGAAATGGCCGCTCACCTGCGCCAAAGGGTAGTGGCGCAGAGCACGTTCCATAACGGCCTGTACTTTCACCGGCGTGCCGACGCCGATGGTGTCGGCGATGCCGCAGTGGTCCACACCGATTTCGCGCAGGCTTCGCACCACGCGTTCGACCTCGTCGGCACTGACCTGGCCTTGGTAAGGGCAGCCCAAGGCGCACGACACGGCGGCGCGCACCTTCAAGCCGACCGCGTGCGCGGCCGCGACGACCGGACGAAAACGCTCGAGGCTTTCGGCAATGGAGCAATTGATGTTGCGCTGGCTGAAAGCCTCGCTGGCCGCGCCGAAGACCACCACCTCGTCCGGTGGTGCGGCCAGCGCCAGCGCCGCTTGCAGGCCCTTCAGGTTGGGCGTCAGCACCGAATAACGCACGCCGGGCTGGCGCTGGATGCCGGCCATTACTTGCGCGTTGTCGGCCATCTGCGGCACCCACTTCGGGCTGACGAAGCTGGTGGTCTCGATCTCGCGGCAGCCGGCGTCCTGCAGGCGGTGGATCAGTTCGACCTTGTGCTGGGTGCTGACGGGCGCGGCTTCGTTCTGCAAGCCGTCGCGCGGGCCGACTTCAACGAGGGTGACGGTGGTGGGCAGCATGGTGTCGGTGCGAACCTTGACCGCCTACGCAGGAAACAGGCGCTTGCAAGATCAATCGGGTTGGGGATAGCGCATTGTCGGGGTGGCGCGTCAGACTCGGTGCAATCATGAACAACGACCGCTGCCTCCAAGTCGCTCTGCGCATCAGTGCCAGGCTGCAAGAAGAACTCGACGAAGGCATCGACGCCCAGCGCATGCTGACCGAAGCGCTGTACCAGCGCGACGTGCTGCTGGTCTGCGACGCGCTCACGGGGACCGAAGCGCAAAGCCTGGCCGGCTCTTTCCGCCGCGCCTTCGCGCTGCAAATGTCCAAACCGGCCGAACCGGCCCGGCCAGCTTTGCGCGCGCCTTTGCGCATCGCCAGCCTGCTGTATGCCATCTTCGGCCCCGCTGAACCGGTTGCGCGCGAGAAGCCCGCCGAGCCGCTCACGCCGGTCCAGCGTCAACCAGGCGCAGCAATTCGCCGCCCTCAGCCACCTGGTCGCCCACGGCGTACAGCAGTTCGGCCACCACGCCGTCGCGCGGCGCGCTGATGGTGTGCTCCATCTTCATCGCCTCCATCACGGCCAGGGGCTGCCCGCGCGCCACGGTGTCGCCGGGTTGCGCCAGGAAGCCGACCACCTTGCCCGGCATCGGGGCGGTCAGTCGGCCGCCCTCGGCGGCGCCATCGCCGGCCTGCGCCAGCGGGTCGAATTCGGCCACCAGCGCGGCACCGGCTTCGGTGTGAACGGCATACCGGCTGCCGCGCGCGTACACCGTAGCGCTCAGGCGCCGCGTGCCGATGTGCAGGTCGTGGCGGTCAGGCCCCAATGACTGTGCGCCGAAGGGCCAGGACTGCTCGCCAATGCGCAGCAACGTGGCGCCGTCGTGCAGGCGCTGCAGCACCACGGTCAGGTCTTGCCCGTGCACTTGCAAGCTCAGCCGGCGCTGGGCGCCACCGAACAGGCGCCAGCCGTCGCGCCGGCTCCAGGGGTCGGGGCCTTCCAGCGCCACCTCGGCGGCCAGCACGTGGGCGGCCACGCCGGCGGCGGCAATCTCGGGCGCCAGCGGCAACGCTTCGAAGAGCGCGGCGTGTTCGCGTTCGATCAACGCGGTGTCCAAGTCGGCCGTCGCGAAGGAATGGCTGCCGAGCACGCGGCGCAGGAAGGCCACGTTGGTGGCCAGGCCCATCAGGTGCGTCTGCGCCAGCGCGGCGTCCAGTCGGGCCAGCGCTTGCGCCCGGTTCTCGCCCCAGACGATGAGCTTGGCGATCATCGAGTCGTAGTGCGGGCTTATTTCGTCGCCTTCGCCGAAGCCGCAGTCCACGCGGGGCAGGATGTCACTGCGTTCGAACTCGACGCGCGCTGACGGCCAGCGCGCGACCTGCAGGGTGCCGGTGGCGGGCAAGAAGCCGGCGTCGGGGTTCTCGGCGCAGATGCGGGCTTCGATGGCGTGACCGCGCATCGCCAGCTGTTCCTGGCGCAGCGGCAGCGGCTGGCCGGCCGCCACGCGCAGTTGCCATTCGACCAGGTCCAGCCCGGTGATGGCTTCGGTCACCGGGTGTTCGACCTGCAGCCGCGTGTTCATCTCCATAAAATAGAAGCGGATGTCGCCGTCCTCCGCCGGCTCGGCAATGAATTCCACGGTGCCCGCGCCGACGTAGCCCACAGCCCGCGCGGCGGCCACGGCGGCGGCGCCCATCTCGGCGCGGCGCGCGGCGCTCAGGCCTGGCGCCGGCGCTTCTTCAAGCACCTTTTGATGGCGGCGCTGCACCGAGCAGTCGCGCTCGAAGAGGTAGACGCAATGGCCCTGGCTGTCGCCAAAGACCTGAATTTCGATGTGCCGCGGTCGTGTCACGTAGCGTTCCACCAGCACGTGGTCATCGCCAAAGCTGCTGCGGGCTTCACGTTGGCAGGAAACCAGTGCGGCTTCGAAATCAGCCGGCGCATCGACCCGCCGCATGCCCTTGCCACCGCCGCCGGCGCTGGCCTTGATCAGCACCGGGTAGCCGATGGAGCGGGCCTGCGCGGCCAGGAAGGCGGGTTCGTTGTTGGCGCCGTGGTATCCGGGCACCAGCGGCACACCGGCCTTTTCCATCAGCGACTTGGCCGCGCTCTTGCTGCCCATGGCCGCGATGGCCGACGCCGGCGGACCGATGAAGACCAGGCCGGCGCTGGCGCAGGCGGCCGCGAAATCGGTGTTCTCGCTGAGGAAGCCATAGCCGGGGTGGACGGCCTGCGCGTCGGTGGCCAGCGCCGCGTCGATGATGCGTTGCCACTGCAGGTAGCTGTCGCGCGGCGCGTTGCCGCCGACGTGCACGGCCTCGTTGCAGGCGTGAACATGGCGCGCGTTCGCGTCGGCGTCGGAATACACGGCCACGGTGCGTACGCCCAGCCGGCGGGCGGTGGCAGCCACTCGACAGGCAATTTCGCCGCGGTTGGCGATCAGGATCTTCTTGAACATGCAGGAAGCCTTCAGTTTCAGCGCCACGCCGGGTCGCGTTTGTTCAGGAAAGCCTGCACGCCTTCGCGGCCCTCGGCGCTGGCGCGGATGTCGGCGATACGCCGCGCCGTGTCGTCGCGCAGCGCGTCGGTGATTTCGCGGCCGGCCACGTCTTTCACCAATTGCTTGCAGGCCTTGACGGCCGCCGGGCCGTTGGCCAGCACCGCAGCAACGGTGTCGGCCACTTTGGCGTCCAGGGCGTCAGCAGCCGTTACTTCGTGCACCAGGCCCATCGCCTGCGCTTGCACTGCGCTGAAGCGTTCGGCCGTGATGAAGTAGCGCCGCGCGGCCTGCTCGCCCATCGCCTTCACCACATACGGCGCGATGGTGGCCGGCAGCAGGCCGAGCTTGGCCTCGCTGAGGCAGAAGTTCGCCGCCTCGCTGGCCACCAGCACGTCGCACACCGCCGCCAGGCCCACGCCGCCGGCGTAACAGTCGCCGTGGATGCGGCCGACGATGGGCACCGGGCATGACCACAGCGTCCACAGCATCTGCGCCAGGCCGGATGCGTCGGCATGGTTTTGCGCCCAGCTGTAGTCGGCCATGGACCGCATCCAGGCCAGATCGGCACCGGCGCAGAAGGCCTTGCCGTGGCCACCGAGCACGATGGCACGCAGGTCACGGTCTGCACCCAGTGTGCTGAAGGCAGCAGTGAGTTCAGCGATGACGCCGTCGTTGAAAGCGTTGCGCACGTCGGGCCGGTTCAGCCAGACCTCGGCCACCGCGGCGCTCGGGCGCCGGATTTCGAGCCGGGTGTCGATCCGGGTTTCAGGCGAAGTGCTCATCGCTCCGGCCCCTCTTCCTGCAACATGGTCACCATGTCCAGCGCCGGGCACGGTTGGCCCATGGCCGTGAGCGCCGCCGTGATCTGGCCGCGGTGGTGCGTGCCGTGGTTAAAGACATGCGCGAGCGTGGCGGCGAAAGGCAGCGAGACGGGCTGGCCATCGATGCGCCAGTAGTCGAGTTTGCCCAGCAGCCGCTCTTCGGGCCAGACCTCGATCAGCGGCAGCCAGGCCAGCGCACCTTCCTGCAGACGCGCCTGCAGCCGGCCGCGCTCGGGTTCGGCTTCAGCATCAAGCGCAGTGACGCGGGATGCGCCTTCAGCAAAGCGCGCATACCAAAGC
>JAYSYH010000128.1:0-1896 GCA_043716645.1 Betaproteobacteria bacterium
GACAGAGACGCAGCCGCCACCGCAGGCCGAAATCTGAGTGGGCGCCGCGCGGGGAAATCCGCTACGGCCTACGGCCTTCGCAGCTTCCCCCGCGCGAACCATCCCCGGGTCAATATTGGTTTGGCAGGGTGGGTCAAATTTGGATTGGCGCTGACACCGCAAAGGCAACTGCTGGGACAATGCGCCCACCGAGAGCCTGTGGGGCCGGCTCAAGGTGGGTCGGCTGTACGGAAAGACCTTCGCCACGCAGCGCGATGTAATGGACGAGACCGTCGACTGGTTGACGTTCTACGACCATCGCAGACTTCACTCCACGTTGGACTACGTCAGCCCGATGCGGTTCGAGAAAAACTGGCACGCAGCCCAGCAAGACAAAGCCGCGTAATCGAGTGGCTGCGGAGTACGTCGAACAGGGACAAGGTCAGACGCCGCTGGAGCCGATGAACTCCACCGCGCATCATTACGACAACAAGGTCGACCTGATGGGCCCCAGCCCAGTGGCAAGACGCTGCCGCCGGCACCGTGGCCAAAGTGATCGGCGTGCCCCCTGAAAACGTGACCGTTCGCACCACCTTCCTGGGTGGCGGGTTCGGTCGCCGCATCGACATTGACTACATCATCCAGGCGGCGCAAATCTCGAAGGCTGTGGGCAAGCCCGTCAAGCTGATCTGGTCGCGCGAAGACGACATGACGCACGACTTCTATCGGCCGCAGTCGGTGCACAACTGGGCCGCCGCCATCGGTGCCGATGGCAAGCCGACTGCGATGACGCTGCGCATGACCTCGCAGTCGGTGACGGGCCGGCTGTTCGCGTTGCCGCCCGACGTATTGAACCCGCTGATGACCGAAGCCGCCATCGCCGGCTACGAAGTGCCGGCCACGCGACACGACACCGTGAAGCACGACGCCGGCCTGCGTGTGGGCTTCTGGCGCTCGGTCAGCCACCACCAGAACGTGTTCGCGAACGAGAGCTTCTTCGACGAACTGGCCGCCGACGCCGGCAAAGACCCGTACCAGTACCGCATGTCTTTGCTGGGCAGCCAGCCGAGCTATGCGAACGTGCTGAAAATGGTGGCCGACAAATCCGGCTGGGGCACACCGGCAGCGGCAGGCCGCACGCGCGGCATCGCGCTGATGGAGGGCTACGACACCTACATGGCCATGGTGGCCGAGATCTCGATGAAGAACAACGAGATCACGGTGCACAAGGTCAACGTGGTGGCCGACCTGGGCCGCATGGTCAACCCCGACACCGTGGAAGCTCAAATTCAGTCGAGGATCATCTTTGGGCTGACCGCCGCGCTGTACGGCGAGATCAATGTCGACAAGGGCCGCGTGCAGCAGACCAACTTCAACACCTACAAGATGGTGCCCATGAACGAAGCGCCAGCGATCGACATCACGTTGGTGGCCAGCACCGAGAAGCCGGGCGGCATCGGCGAGCCCGCCACCGCGCTGATCGGCCCGGCCGTGGCCAACGCCATCTTCGCGGCGAATGGCAAACGCCTGCGCAAGATGCCGTTAACGCCGGAGAACATCATGAGTGCCTGATTTCGCTGCGCTTAGCGGCGGCGGGTTCGGCGCAAGCCGAACCCGCTTTTTCATGGGCGTGCCGCAAACGCTCGCCTTCACCGGAGGCTGCCGTTGCACGTGAAAGGTATCCTTCCGGCTCCGTACAACGCCCTGATTTTCCCCGATGTCGTCGACTGCCTCCGCCGCTCTGAACCGCCCCGTCGCCGACCTGCCGGCCGCCTGTGACGTGCTGGTGGTCGGCGCCGGTCCGGCGGGCAGTGCGGCCGCGCGCACGCTGGCGCTGGCCGGCTTCGACGTGGTGCTGGTCGACGCGCAGGCGTTTCCGCGCGACAAGGTCTGCGGCGACGGTCTGATTCCTGACGC
>JAYSYH010000129.1:0-1882 GCA_043716645.1 Betaproteobacteria bacterium
CGTACAGTCGTGAAGCCGCCGTCCACCGCGATCACCTGGCCGGTCATCCGGGCGGCGCCGTCGCCCAGCAGCCAGGCCATCACGTCGGCTACCTGCGCAGCCGTTTGCACGCCGCCCAACGGGTATTGGCGTGAGGCGCCCTCGCGCATAGCGGGCAGCTTCAGCATGCCGGCTGTCAGCGGGGTGTCGGTCATGCCTGGGGCCACCGCGTTGAAGCGCAGCCCCTGCGCCGCATAGGTGGCCGCTGCGCTGCGCACCAGCGCTTCGACACCGCCTTTGGCAGCAGCAATAGCTTCGTGATTCGCCACACCGATACGCGCCACCACCGAACTGGCGAACACCGCTGCGCCTGGCCCGCCCTGCAGTGCTGCAATCCAGGCCTGCAACATAAATACCGCGCTGTCGAGATTGACGCGCATCACTTCCCGATATGCCTCCAGTCGGGTACGGTGCAGCGGTGCAATCAGGGTGCTTCCCACGCAATGAGCCAGCAGCGTGGGCGCGGCGCCCAGGGCTTCCTGGCAGGCTGTGATAGCCAGCGCGGCTCCTTCCGGGGTGGTGGTATCGGCAGCAATACGAACGGCAGCCTCGACGTCGGCCAGGCGGCTGGCGTCGCGCCCTACGGCGGCGACTCGGCAGCCCTGGGCATGCAACTGGCGGGCGAGTGCACGGCCGATGCCGCCGCTGGCACCGGTGATGAGAGCGATCGAAGTCATGGTGGGGGTTCCGGAGGTGAAGTGTTGGGGATTAACGGGGCAGGGTCGGACGTTCCAGGCGCGATGCCCAGCGTTGCAAGGTCGGACGCAAGTGCAAGAAAAGTCGGTAGGTGCGCTCCATCACCCAGGCGACGCCAGGCAGACGGCCGGCCAAAGCCAGCCAGCGCCAGCCCGGGAGCGCAGCCCACAGCGCCAGGAAGGCCAGTGCGCCGCTGAGCAGTCGGCCGTCGCGGTTGCGAACGTGAAAGCGCGCCAGCAGTTGCTCGCGCGTGGTGCCCGGCGGCAGCGGCTGCGCGGCGTCGCTGATATCGGCAAAACACACCGGAGCGATCGGCTTCAGGCCGCGATACAGACCGATCTCGCGGCGGCACAGCGGGCACGCGCCGTCGTACAGGACGGTCAGCGGCGGCGCCTGCTTGGCGGGTTGCGCCCCGGGCTCGCCGACGGGTCGGGTCATCATGCAGGCAGCTCGTTGATGGCCAGCAGGTCCGCGGCAGAGTCCAGGCCGCGCGAGGCACGCGTCCACCACTTTGAGAAGGAGTCGCATTGCCTGTCAACGGGCGGAAACAGTGAAGAGGGCGCGTGACATTCGGCCCAGCCTGACAACCACGGCGTGAGGTGTGGCTCATCGAGGCTGCGCACGCTGCGAGCGCCGTCCAGTGCGGCCCCGATGGCGGCCGCATCACCGTACCAGCGCCGGCTGGCAAGTTCGGCCATGCGGGAGCCAGCAAAGCGCCAACGCCGTTCATTCCACGGCCAGCTGCGGTGGAAGTCGGCTACGAAAACACCGATCACGACCGTGTCGGATGGCAAAGTGGAGGGCAGTGCGCCCAGGATCCACGGGTGCACAAGCCAGACGTCGCGGCCAGCCACCGCTATGTGGTCGGGCGCGGTCAGACCGAGGTCCCCGGGCGGCTCGGCGCAAAGGCGCGGCTCCGCCGAAGATGCACTGCCAGACAGCGCCTCGTGCGCCAGCCGCAAGGCTCGGGCCGGCTGGTAGGCGATACGGTCAAGCGTCTCGTAAGACACGTCGATAACGCTGCCGGGGCTGTGCCACGCATCGGGCGCATAACGTGCCACGTTGTCGGCGTTAAACAGGTAGGGCTTGGTACTGCCAGTGCCCGCCACCCACTGCCAACTGAGGTGGTTGCTGGCCAGGTCGCCGT
>JAYSYH010000130.1:0-5922 GCA_043716645.1 Betaproteobacteria bacterium
CACCGCGGCCACCGCGGCCACGAAGCGGTAGCCACGGCGCGGCACGGTTTCAATGAAGCGGGGTGTCTTGACGTCGTCGCCCAGGGCAGCGCGCAGCAGGTTCACCGCGCCCTTCAGCGCTGATTCGGTGACATAGCGGTGACCCCAGACCGCGTCGAGCACCGCGCCCTTGGTCAGCAGGCGCCCGGGGTGCGCAGCCAGCAGTGCCAGCACCGCCAACGGACGCCCACCCAGCGGCATCGGCTGGCCATGGCGGCACAGGCGGGCCTGCGCGGCGTCCAGAACGAAAGGCCCGAATGTCACCGGCCCCTCGGGCGCGATGTGCAGCGGCGCATCTGTGGTCACGTGGCTGCATTGTGCGCCGCGAGGCCCCGCACATCACTGATGCAGACGGGACCGTTCCGGGACCGCGGCTTGACGACATGCCCGGCACCCATCACGACACTGGCCAGACGCCGCGACACACCGTCGCGGCACCAGGGCGCCACCCCGGCTGCCCACCAACCGCAAGGTGCAACACCCATGAAACCCGAAGACATCCAGAACGTGCGCAGCAGCTTCGCGCTGGTGCAGCCAGTGGCACCCCAAGCCGCGGCAATGTTCTACGACCGCCTGTTCGAACGCGAGCCCGGCGTCAAGGCGCTGTTCCGCGGTGACATGGCGCAGCAGGGCCAGCGGTTGATGGCCATGATCGGCGGCGCCGTGCAACTGCTCGACCAACCCGCAGTGCTGCAAGGCGCCCTGCACGACCTGGGACAGCGCCATGTTGGCTACGGCGTGCAGCCGCGGCATTACGACGCCGTGGGCGGCGCACTCCTCGACACGCTGGCCACCGCACTGGGCAGCGCCTTCAGCGCCGAGGTGCGTGGCGCCTGGGCCGCCCTGTACGCCGACATCAGCACCGCGATGCAGGCAGGCGCAGCAGCGCTTGCGCAACCCAGTGCCGCCAGCAGTGTGTCGCTGGCGCAATTTTCCAGATAGCCCGCCACGCATTACGGCGGCAGGTTGGGCGAACGACGACAAGATCGGCGGCGAGTGGGTCAAGGAGCTGCACGAAGGTGCTGCCAGCGCAGACAGTCCAGTTCATGCGCATCCTCCTTGCGAATATCCAGGGCTCGAACTCGGCCGCTAACGCCCCTTTCCCCTTGCCTGCGGGTTCAGCCGGCGCTGTCGAAGTGCCAGTGCACTGTGGCTGCCTGCCCGGGTCGCAGCGTGCAATCGATGCCGCTGACGATGGCCGCGTTCATGCCGAAAGTGACGGCGCCGTCTAGGCGTGTGTAGCCGCGGTGCGCGGCCAGCGAAGGATAGGAAAATCCCAGCCTTCGTGGTTCGGCTACGGGGCACGGATTCCAGGGGCAAGGTGAGTCGACATCACGGTGAGCTTTGTTGACATGAGCCAAAAGAATTTCCACACCGCCGCCGCGCCTCCGCCCATTCCAACACCGGTCCCCGAGCCCGAAACCGATGCCTTGATGCTGCTGGGCTTGGCCGGGATGGCGGTGGCCACCAAGCGCAAAGCTTGATGTGTTGAGCGGTAGGCGTAGGCCAGACCGATAGCACTCGTATACATAAGCGCTACCGTTAAGTGGTGAACGGCACGCAGACTCCGTTTGCAGCAAGTTCCTTTTTGCGATGTTTGATACTGCTCAGGCTGGACGCTGGGGTTTGAAATTCAAAAAGTCGAGATTAAGTTGAGCTTTGAATTCGCGGTCTGGCCATTGGCTTTGTTGCTCGTCGCCTGTGCGCGCCGTGAGCCGCTGGCGCTTGAGGCGATCTTCACCACGCCGTTGGGTTTCAAGGACCAAGTTGACTTTCGGATCGACTCCCAAGCGCAACGCGTGGACTTTCGATCTCGCTCTTTGTCGGGCTTGTTCGACTGGGGCAAGAACCGCTCGCGGATGCAGGAATTCACGGCGCGCTTTGCAAAGCAAGCGCTGCTGTGACGGCCGAGCTGCCCGACTGGATCCGCGCAGCGCGCCAGCAATGGCGCTGGCAAGGCCAGGTGCGCCCAGCCTTTGCGGTCACACCCGGGCCGGGTCAAACCTCGGTGTGGGACTTTCCGCGCCCGCCGCGTTTGGTGCTCGATGCGCGCGAGGTCATGGTGCGCTGGGGCGATGTGGAAGTGGCGCGCACGCGGCGTGCCGTGATGGTGCAGGAAACCGCTCACCCGCCCAGCGTGTACCTGCCGTGGAACGACGTGGCGCGGCACCTGCTGCAGCCCGTATCTTCTACAAATGCAAGTGGCTCATTCTTCGAATGGAAAGGCCCAGCACGGTATTGGACATTGGTGGATGGCGAGCGCCGCCTGCCACAGGTGGCCTGGAGCTACCCGCAGCCGCTGGCCGGTGCCGAAGCCTTGGCCAAGGGCGTGTCGTTTTATCCGCAAGCCTTGGACTGCACGATCGACGGTGCCATTGTCATGCCGCAACCCGGCGGCTTCTACGGCGGCTGGATCACGCCCGACTTGGTCGGCCCGTTCAAGGGCGAGCCGGGCAGTGAGGGCTGGTAGTTCGCGCGTCATGCAAGCTCACAGGCTGCATGAAAACGATGGCGGTGCGATCATGAGACGCGAACCTTCGACCCATCTGACCGCCCTTCAGGAACCGCCATGAACATCGCCTTTCCCTCTTTGATTTTGTTCGTGTTGCTGGTGGTGGCAGCTTTCTACACCATCAAGATTCTCGATCAATTTCAGCGCGGCGTGGTGTTGACGCTGGGCAAGTTCACTGGCGTCCGCGAGCCGGGGCTGACGATATTGATTCCTTTTGTGCAGACCATGCGGCGCGCCGACATGCGCGTCAAGGTGATGCCCATCCCGTCGCAAGACGTGATCACCAGCGACAACGTTTCGGTGAAGGTGTCGGCGGTTGCGTTTTTCAAAATCGTTGACCCGAGAATGGCCCTGCTTGACGTGGAGGACTACCTCAGCGCCATCTCCCAACTCGCGCCGACAGCGCTGCGCGCCAACATCGGCAAACACGTGCTGGACGAGCTGCTGTCGAAGCAGGACGTGCTGAACAAGGCCCTCAGCGTGGCGCTGGAAGAGCGCACGCAAAGCTGGGGCGTACACATCATCAACGTTGAAATTCGTACGGTAGACCTGGACCAGACCATGATCCGTGCAATGGCCCAAGAGGCCGAAGCCGAACGCGGTGCGCGGGCCCGCGTGATCACGGCCAGCGGCGAGTTTGAGGCGGCTGCCAAGCTGGCGCAGGCGGCCGACATCTTGTCGAAAAATCCGGCCGCGTTGACGCTGCGCACGCTGGCCACGCTGAAGGAAATTGGTGCCGAACAAAACACCACCATCATCTTCCCGGTGGCCCAGGAACACATGATGGCTCCCGGGCTGTCCGGTGCCGCCATGGCTTTTGCGTTGTCGCATCAGGCGTTGCCTGTGGCAGTGCAAAGCGTCAGGTCTGCGCCTTCCGACCCGAGCTGAGCTGAGCCGAGCTGAGCTGAGCTGAGTCAATGCAGACCTCGTGAACCGAGCACCGACATGGCGCTCGGTTCACCTGGCGCTCTAAAGCCGTCGGCTAAGTCGCCGCCTGTGGCAAATATCGACGAGGTCGTGAAGCTCAAACCGTTGGGCGAACTGGCCAAGCTGTTGATGTCTGCCCGCCACTTTGTCTTTCAAGAAGATGCGTTTTCGTTGCCAGTTGTGCTTAATCGCCAAGCGGCCTTTGGCTGAGGCGACCAAGAAGCACGAGCAGCGAGAGCCGTTGAGGCTTGAGGTCAATGAAGGCGAGCCCCTGACCCAAGCGGTGCCGTCGGTCGAACCCAGCGCGGTGCAGTCATCTTGCGCTCGATACGGCCCATGCCGCAGGCAAAGCCCTCGCGGGCGTGTCTTGACCCCAGTACTTCCAGACGGAGGGCGGCTGTCACTTCGCGTCTGCGATCGGACGTTTGCGCAACTTGAGCGCGCGTTGCATCGCGGGTGCGAGCTCTGGCGGATTCAATAGCATTTCGGCGAACCGATGCTGGTCATCCACCGAGAGCCGAATGATCAGGGCGTCCTCGATGGTCTTGTGGGCGTCTTTTAAGGCTGCGGCCACCAGAAATTTGGCCGTTTGTTTCCTGGTAAGGATTGATTTGTCACCCGTTTTTGCGCAGGGTGAAAAGGACACTTGGCATGTTTCTGACGGTTGGAAAAAAGCAGCCAGACCGCGCCCGTCCCTACCGAGATTCCTCGGTCCAGTCCTCGATCGACAGGCCTGGAAGCTGCGCGAAAGCGCGGTTGTTGGTCACCAGCACGGCGTCGATGCTCAAGGCGTGCGAGCCGATCAGGAGATCCATCGGCGCGAGCACCCTGCCCCCGCGTTCGGTTGCGGCTCGGGCAGGCCCGTAAACATCGGACGCGGCTGCGTCCCAGGGCAAGACGTCGACCCGCCGGAGGAACTCCCGAACCGCGCTGTGGAGCGCCGTGCCGTCGGGCCGCTTGGCCAGACCGAACAGCAGTTCGCCTTGGGTGATGACCGAGATGCACAGAGAAGTGATCGGCGCGGCGACCACTCGACGTGCAACTTCAGGGTGCTTCTTGAGAAGATGGCTGACGGTGTTGGTGTCGAGCATGTAGCGCGTCATTGGCCTTACTGGCGTCATTGGCGTCGCTGGCGTCACTGGCGTCACTGGCGTCATTGGCGTCACTGGCGTCGCTGTCGTCACCCGGGCCATCCCGCCAGCGGATCCCGGTCATGGCTACCTTGGGCACGCTCCGCCTCACCAAGAAAGTCCTCCGGAACATCGACGGCCTGCAATGCCGTGAAGAACCCATCCCACGTGGTCGGCTTGCGCGACAGGATCACGTCGCCGGTCTTCGGATCTTGGCGGATAAAGACTTCCTTGGTGTCGAACCGAAAGGCCGCAGGCAGTCGCACGGCTTGGCTGCGGCCGTTGGTGAAGAGCTTGGCGGTTTGGGTCAGGCGTGGTTCCGATGGCGTATATCAGCGTCTATTTCTTGAGTCAGGATAGATCTCGTGCTGAGACCGTTCATGACGAGTTGCAGCAGCAGAGTCACGGCCCGACGAATGCCGCCCAGAAGACTGTCGTCCACGGCCCGCTGCTTCCTTGCGGCCATGGTCCGCTGGCGCGTACATCGGTGGCATCAAAGCACCTTCAACGACACCATGCACTCCGAGCCCGCCCGCCGCGCTCCTTGCCAGCCGGCCGCGTAGCCGACCGACAGCGTCATGTCGTACCAGTGCAGCACCGACACCCGCAGGTCGACCTGCGCGCCCAGGCTCGCATGGCGGCGCTGCTCACCACTGAGGGGCTCGGTCCACAGCCCGGCCGCAAACACCACCGGCCGCAGCGACTGCAGGTACAGGCCTGGCCGTCCCAGCGACTGGAACACCGTGGGCGGCAGGTTCAGCTCCAGCATCTGCCGCACATAGCTGCGCGCCGACATCTCGTCGATCTCGAAGCCTGGAAGCGAGCCCGGCTCGCGGTAGCGCTGCACCGTGCCGTCGTCGACCCGGTTGTTGCCGAAGGCACCGAAGTAGTGGCGCGAGACGGCCAGTGTGTCGGTGCCCGCCGTGCCGCCCGCAGCGGTGCGCGACCACAGCGAGACGTGCCGCCACCCCCCGAGCGGCACGCCCGCGTCGAGCCGCAGCACCGGATGCGTCACCACCCGGCCCGCGGTGCGCGCCAGCGTGATGGCGGCCGAGGCCGACACGCCCTTCTCGTCGCCCACTGCACCCAGCGAGCGGCGCAGGTCCGAGTAGTACAGCCCGCTCTCCGCCACCAGCAGCCGGCTGCCACTGGCGGCCACGTTCTGCGCACCCGGCAGCGTCTCCAGGCCGGTGTACCAGGCCAGCTTGCTGCGCGCCTCCAGCCGCCGCGTCGATTCGTACAGCAGCATCGCGTCGCGGCCCAACGTCGCCTCGAAGCCGCGCGTGCCGCGCAGCGTCGGCCCGAACAGGTCGT
>JAYSYH010000014.1:0-2568 GCA_043716645.1 Betaproteobacteria bacterium
TGATGACGTGCTTGCCGTTGGGCCTGGTGAGCGTGTAGCCCGACTCGCCCTCACCCAGTTCTTCCTTGACGAGCTTTGCGTTCGCCGCCTTAACGTACGACGTCAGGCGCATTGCCGCATCAAAAATGCTACGTGTTGCCTCACGAAGGAATGCGGCGGTTGACGCACGCCGCCGGGGTGCGTTTTGCGCTTGGGTTCCTACAGTGGTCACCTTCAAGTGGAAGGCGGCCACGGTGCCTGGCAAACGCATAACGGACCTACAGGTGAGCAAGTACAAGGATTTGAGGGGCAAGCACGGCCAGGAGGCCGCAGCGGCCAAGACCGGCATCAGCGTGGCCAGCGCACGGCGGCTGGACACGGCGGTGGTTTTGCCTTCGCAGCGGGCGCCACGGCACTGGCGCACGCGCTCTGACCCGCTGGGCGATGTGTGGGCGGGCGAAGTGGTTCCCATGCTCGAGGGTGCACCGTCGCTGATGGCGGTGACGGTGCACGAGGAGTTGCAGCGCCGCCATCCTGAGCGGTTCGCCGACGCGGTGCTGCGCACATTGCAGCGGCGGGTCAGCCAGTGGCGTGCCGAGCACGGCGACGAGCGCGAGATCTACTTCGCGCAGGAGCACCCGCCGGGGCGGCTCGGCCTGTCGGACTTCACCGTGGCTGACGAGTTGGACATCAGCCTGGGCGGGCTGGCCTTCCCGCACCGGTTGTACCAGTTTTCGCTGGCCCACAGCGGCTGGCGCCACGCGAAGGTCGTGCTGGGCGGCGAGAGCTTCCAGAGTCTGGCTGCGGGGCTGCAAGATGCGTTGTGGATGGCCGGCGGCGTGCCGCAGGAGCACCGCACCGACAGCCTGTCGGCGGCGTTCAACAACCTGGCCGAGCGCGAGGAACTGACCGTGCGTTACCAGGCCCTGTGCAAGCACTACGGCATGCACCCCACGCGCAACAACACCGGCGTCAGCCACGAGAACGGTGCCATCGAGGCGCGCCAGGGCAGCTTGAAGCGCGGCTTGGACCAGGGCCTGTTGCTGCGCGGCAGCCGCGAGTTCGACGACCTGCCGGCCTACGAGCAATTCGTGGCCGACACCGTGCGCCGGCTCAACGCCCGCTGCACGCGGGCCTGGGAGGTCGAGCGCGCCTGTCTGAAGCCGCTGCCGGCCCGCCGCACGGCTGACTTCGAGGAGGTCGACGCCCGGGTCAGCAAGTTTGGCGTGTTCAGCGCAAAGAGCGTGCTCTACAGCGTGCCTTCGCGCTTGGCGGGTCAGCGCCTGAAGGTGCGGCTGCACAGCACCCACCTAGATGCCTGGCTGGGCGGGGTGAAGGTCTTCGAGTGCGAGCGGCTGCACGCCAGCACGGCCGACCGTCATCCCCGGCGCATCGACTGGCGCCATATGCTGCCCAGCCTGAAGCGCAAGCCTGGCGCCTTCGCCCGCTGGGTGCTGCGCGACGCGATGTTCCCGCGCAGCGAGTACGCACAGGCCTGGGATCACATCAACCAGCACCTGCCCGAGCGGGCCGCGTGCCGGCTGATGGTGGACCTTCTTGACCTGGCCAACCGGGCCAACGTCGTGGCCGAACTTGCAGGCGTGCTGGCTGCGTTGCTGGCCAGAGGGGAGCTGCCGGACATCGAACTGCTCAGGGACCAGTTCGCGCCACGCGAACTGCTCAGGGACCAGTTCGCGCCACGGCCTTCGGTGATGCCGGAGGTGACCGTGGTGCTGCCCTCCACGGCGGTGTACGACGAGTTGCTGGAGGCGGCATGTCTGGCGCCATCAACATCGGCGCGGCCGACGCTGGCGGATCGGGAGCTGCGGTGCCGCTGATGCTCACCGAGCTGCGCCTGCCCACCATCAGGCGGCTATGGGCCGACCTCGCAGCGCAGTCCAACCGCGAGGGCTGGCCGGCCGAGCGCTTGCTGCACACGCTGCTGGGTCACGAGATGGCCGAGCGCGAGACGCGGCGCCTGGCGCGGGCACGCGCCGACAGCCAACTGCCGCCAGGCAAGAGCTTGGCGGAGTTCGACTTCGCGGCGATGCCGGCCGTGTCCAAGGCCCATGTGATGGCGCTGGCCGAGGCCGACAGCTGGATAGCTCAGGGGCACAACCTGCTGGCCTTCGGACCACCGGGCACCGGCAAGACGCACTTGTTGGCGGCTATCGGTCATGCGCTGATCGACCGCGGGCTGAAAGTGCTGTTCATGCGCACCAGCGAACTGGTGCAGCGCTTGCAGGCCGCCCGGCGCGACCTGCGGCTGCCAGCCGAACTGGCCAAGCTCGATCGCTTCGATCTGATCATCCTGGACGACTTCAGCTACGCCCGGCGCGACCAGGCCGAGACCTCGGTGCTGTTCGAGTTGATCGCCGAGCGCTACGAGCGCAAGAGCATCGCCATCACCGCAAACGCGCCGTTCTCGGCCTGGGACGAAGTCTTCCCGGACAAGGCCATGACGGTGGCAGCCGTCGACAGGCTGGTGCATCACTCGACCATCCTGGAGATGAACGTGGACAGCTACCGACGACGCGCTGCGTTACCGGCTCGCCGGCAACGCAGCGCAACCCCAACACCATGATCAAC
>JAYSYH010000131.1:0-5899 GCA_043716645.1 Betaproteobacteria bacterium
ACCGTGACCGCGTTCGACGGCTATGCCAACGCCGGCTTCATCGGCCTGACCTCGGCAGCCAGCGCCACCGCGCATCGACCTGATCAGCGTCGTGCCCGAGCCCGGCGCGGCTTGGTTGTTGCTGGCCGACGGCGGCCGCCAGCCGTTTTCACTGCTGTTCGAAGGACCCCTCGAGCCCGTGCTGCCGCAGCGCGTGCACACCGTGCAGCACCGGGCTCTGGCGCCATTCGGTATCTTTCTCGTCCCCGTCGGCCGCGTGGCGGCCGGGGTGCAGTACGAAGCCATCTTCAACTAGGAACAGGTCGCCATGTCCAAACCGTTCATCGGCGAAATCCGCCTGGTCAGTTTCAGCTTCGCCCCGCGCGGTTGGGCTTTGTGCAACGGGTAACTGCTGCCGATCAACCAGAACCAGGCCGAGCTGCAAGGTCTGTACCTGTGCATGGCTTGCCCGCCTGTGCCCGCCCTGCTTTGCGCCTGACAGGACCCCACCATGCAAAAGCGATCTTTCCTGATGGGCGCCGTCAAGGCGCTGCCATCGGGCTTGTACGACCGGGGCCATGCCTAGTGGCCAGACGCTGGCGATCGCTCTCACGTCGCCGGGTGCCGCCGGCAGCGGGTCGGCCACCCACCTGCGTGCCGAGTTCAACCTGCTGCATGGGGTCTGAGAACCGGGTTTGATGGCGGGGCCGCAAAATGCGGCGGTGCCCGTTGCCCTGTCCACACCGCCTACCCCGCTTTCGCGTTTCCAGCCTCGCCTGACCCTGCTGACCCTGAGCCGTGGCGAAGGTCTGCTGGGGCTGCGCGCGGTGCCCGGCAAGCCCGGTGCACCCGGCTTCGGCCCACGCGGTGGCCAGCTGACGGTGGCCCGTGTGGACTGGACTTACGCGCTGGGCAAGCCGGGCAGCAGCCCGCCGTGGGCCACGCCAGCCCCCACCAGCGTGCTGCAGCCGCGCCCCTGGCCGGTGCCGTCGCATCGCGATCTGGGCGCCGAACAGCAGGCCGCCGACCAGCTCTTCGGCACGGCGCTGCGGCCACTGCCGCCGCGGTCCATCCAGTGGCGCACGCCCGATGCCGCCGCTGGCTTCCACGACTTGTGGTGCCTGCCAGAGGAAGCCCACTACGCAGACTTCTTCGCCGAGGTCGTGCCCAAGCTGCAAGCGCAAGGCTGGACCATCGCCGTGCAGCCCGGCTTCGCGCACTTCAGCGTGCCGGTGCAGCGCTGGCGGCTGGTGCTGGACCCGGCCACCGGCGAGCCTGCAAGCCGCGAACTGGCCGAGCCTTTGGGCGCGCCCGCGCAGACGCTGTCGGCGATGCGCCATCCACCGGGGCAGGGTTCCTGGCTGCTCAGCCTGGGCGTGGAAGTCGAAGGCGAGTTGCTGGACATGGCGCCGCTGCTGGCAGACCTGATCAAGCGCGACGGGCGCTGGCTCAAGGCCGAGGAAATCGCCCGCATCCCGGGCGACGCCGTCATCACGTTGCGCGCCCCGGGCGGCCGCCGCATCGAAGCGCCTGCCGCGCCGCTGAAGGCCATCGTCGGCGCGATGGTCGACCTGCTGACCGACCCGCGCCGCGCGGCCGGGCCGCTGCCACTGTCGGTGTGGGAAGCGCACCGGCTGGAAGCCTTGCACCTGCAGCTGGACGACACCTTGGCCGAACGAGCCGCGACGGTGCCGAATGGGCGTGGCGCCTGGCAAGTGCAAGGCGCCGCCGGCCTGGCCGCGCTGGTGCAGCGCCTGCGCGCAGCCGGAACGCCGCCGGCGGTGGCCATGCCGGCGGGCCTGGGCCTGGTGCTGCGCCCGTACCAGGAACACGGCGTGGCCTGGCTGCAGTACCTGCGGGCGCAGGACCTGGCCGGCATCCTGGCCGACGATATGGGCCTGGGCAAGACGGCGCAGGTGCTGGCGCATCTGCTGATCGAAAAACAGGGCGGGCGGCTGCAGTCGCCCGGGAGCGACGGGCATCCAGCCGCCGGGCCGGCACTTGTCGTGCTGCCGACCTCGCTGATCGCCAACTGGGAAGCCGAGGCCGCGCGCATCGCGCCGGCGCTGCGCACGCTGACGCTGCACGGCGCGGCGCGCGCGCAGGACTTCGGCCGCATCGCTCATCACGACGTGGTCTTCACGACCTACCCGCTGCTGTGGCGCGACATCGACGAGCTGGCCGCGCAGCCCTGGCACTTGCTGGTTTTGGATGAAGCGCAGATGGCCAAGAACGCCGGCAGCCGCACCGCGCGTGCGCTGCGCCAACTGCGCGCTCGCCACCGCCTGTGCGTGACCGGTACGCCGCTGGAAAACCACCTCGGCGAGCTGTGGGCGCATTTCGACCTGCTGATGCCCGGCTTCCTGGGCGACGCGCGCACCTTCACGCGGCAATGGCGCAAGCCCATCGAAGAGAACGGTGAAACGCTGCGCGCGCAACTGCTGGCGCAGCGTGTGCGGCCCTTCATCCTGCGCCGCCGCAAAGACGACGTGGCCACCGAACTGCCGCCGCGCACCGTGGTCATCCGCCGCGTGGTGCTGCAGGGTCAGCAGCGCGCGCTGTACGAAAGCGTGCGCCTGGCGGCCGACCAGAGCGTGCGCAAGGTGCTGGCGAAAAGCAGCTTCGCCGGGGCGCAGATCGCCGTGCTGGACGCGCTGCTGAAGCTGCGCCAGGTGTGCTGCGACCCGCAACTGGTGAAGAACACGCAGATCCCCGCATCGATGGAACGCGCCAAGATGACCGCGCTGCTGGACTTGCTGCCGGCGCTGGTGGACGAAGGCCGCCGCGTGCTGGTGTATTCGCAGTTCACCGAGATGCTGGCGCTGGTACAGACCGAACTGGCGGCCATCCACCTGCCGCATCTGGTGCTGACCGGTGACACGCCACCGGCCGCGCGCGGTGCCGTCGTGCGGCGCTTCCAGGCGCGCGAGGAACCCGTGCTGCTGGTCAGCCTGAAGGCCGGTGGCGTGGGCCTGAATCTGACGGCGGCCGATACCGTGATTCACCTCGACCCGTGGTGGAACCCAGCCGTCGAAGAACAGGCCAACGCGCGCGCCCACCGCATCGGGCAGGACAAGCCGGTCTTCATCTACAAGCTGCTGGTGCAGGGCAGCATCGAAGAACGCATGCTGGCGCTGCAGGCGCGCAAGGCCGCGCTGAGCGAAAGCGTGCTGGGCACCGACAGTGCCAGCGCGCCAAAGTTCAGCGCCGAAGACTTGCGCGGGTTGCTGCTGCCGTTGGAATGACGCCGCCGAACCGCCGAACCGCCGAAAATCAGGTCATGCGCAAACCTTCAAGCTCCGGCGGACTGGTCTATTCCACCGACAGCGGCGGCCGCACCTGCCCCGCCTGCAGACAGGCGCTGGCCGACTGCCGCTGCAAGGCGCTGGTCGCTGCGGCCGTGCTGGCGCAAGTGGCGCAAGGTGGCGGCATCGCCCGCGTCACGCGCGAGAAGCAGGGGCGCGCTGGCAAGACAGTCACGGTGGTGCGCGGCCTGTCACTGCAAGTCGAAGCCCTGGCTGCTCTGGGCAAGCGCCTGCGCAACGCCTGCGGAGCCGGTGGCACCGTGAAGGACGGCGTGCTGGAAGTGCAGGGCGATCATGCCGACCGCGTTGTGGCGCTGCTGCTGGCCGAAGGCCACAAGGCCCAGCGCGCGGGCGGCTGAGGGCCGCGGGGACGGTCCTGAGGGCCCAGGATGCTCAGCCGAGCCAGCGCGCGGCGGCCATACGCCGTAGGTCGTCCACCATGGGCACCAGGGCGATGGTGGCCAGCAGCACGGCCAGCGGCACCGTCGACACATAGCCCAGCAGGTTGAAGCCGAAGGCACCAGCGATGCCGCCAGTCAGGAAGCACAGCAGCAGCACCGCCAACACGGCCATGCGCTCGCGGTCGGCGCGCACCAGGCTGTGGGTCTGCGGGTCGGGGTCGCGGTTCCAGTACATCAGCTTGCCGATCTCGATGCCCAGGTCGGTCACCGTGCCGGTCAGGTGGGTGGTGCGGATCACACCGTGCGACAGCTTGGTCATCACCGCGTTCTGCAAGCCCATGATGAAACACAGCAACAGCACGGTGAAAGGCACCAGCAGGCCTTCGAAGCGCGCCAGCTGCGAGCCCAGCAGGCCGAAGACCAGGATCAGCGCGGCTTCCAGCAACAGCGGCAGCGCGTATTCGCTGGCCAGGCCTTGCCGCCTTGCGAAATTCACGATCACCGCGCAGCAGATGGCGCCCAGCAAGAAGGCGGTGACGCCGACCAGGCCGTCGACGACCAGACCGAGCTGGCCGAGCGCCAGGTTGTCGGCCACGGCCGACACCATGCCGGTGACGTGCGAGGTGTACTGCCGCACCGCCAGAAAGCCCCCTGCGTTGATGGCGCCGGCCACGAAAGCCAGCACCCAGCCCAGCTGCTTGTTGGCTGCCGCCGTGCGGCGGTGGCCGGTCAGGAAGCGGGCGTAGGCGATGGGCATGCGCGCACTGTAGAGCGACGCAGCCCGCGCAGCAGGCGGCTAGCGGGCTGCGCGCTTGCCACGCGTCTTGGCAGCGGCTTTTGGCAGCGTCAGCGTGTCGTACAGCGCCTCGAATTCCAGCGTCACCTTGTGGCGCGGGTCCAGTTCGATCATCGGCCGGGCCTGCTCGTGCGATTCCTTGATCTTCACGCTGGCGCTCAGGTAGGGCTGCAGCACCGGCAGGCCTTCGTCGATCAGTTCCTGCACCGTGCGCTGCGGCAGGCTGGCGCGGGGCTGAAACTGGTTCACGACGATGCCCTCGACGACCAGTTCCGGGTTGTGGTCAGCCTGGATTTCCTGCACGCTTTCCATCAGGCCGTACAACGCGCGGCGTGAAAAATCGTCGCAGTCGAAGGGGATCAGGCAGCCCTGCGCCGCGATCAAGGCCGAGCGTGTGTAGAAGTTCAGCGCTGGCGGTGTGTCGATCCAGACTTCGTCGTAGTCCTCGGCCACGGCTTCCAGGGCCTTGCGCAGCTTGAAGATCTTGTGCCGGCTCTCCAGCTTGCTGTGCAGTTCGTCCAGCGCGGGCCCGGCCGGCATCAGGCTCAGGTTGGGCCACGGCGTGGACACGATGAACTGCGCCACGCCCACTTCACGCACGCTGAACTTCAGCGTGGCTTCGAAGAAACCTGCCGCGCCGGCGGCTTCGGCGTGTTCGCTGTCGACGCTGTCGCCCAGCAGGTAACGGCTGCTGTTGCCCTGGTGGTCAAGGTCGATGACCAAGGTGCGCCGCCCGCGATGGGCCGCGATGGCTGCCAGGTTGCAGGTGATGGTGGATTTGCCGACGCCACCCTTCTGGTTGAACACGACGCGCCGCATGGGGAGCCTTCCGCAGGATGTAGACAACACCATTTTGCAGCCTCACTGGCGGCGGTTCGCGTTGCGCATCGACAATCAAGTTACGAACGAAAAGGGACGACATGAACGAAGAAACCGGCGCCGACGAGCCCATCCACGAGCCCCGCTTGTGGCGCGACGACGGCTGGACGGCCCGCGTCATCAAGAACAACGACGACGACGGCTGGGCCGTGGAGATGATCCGCGCCGGCGAGCCTGAACCTGCGCTGACCGGCCCGTGGACCATGGGTCGAGACAAGAAGAATCCCAAGCCGCTGGACACGAATGCCTTCAACACGCTGGTCAAGACGGCCCACGAGGTGGTGCGTCGGCATGAACAGGCGCAGCACGCGCTGCTGCACAAGGAAACCTCGGTAATGACCGAGAGCGGCCGCGTGCAGGTGACACTGGACATCACGCCCGACGAAGACGAGCCCTACGCCATGCTGGCAGCCTTCGATGCAGATGGCGGCGAGCTGGCGCGGGTGCGCGTGGGCGCGAACTTCCGCTTCAGCAGCGCGAATGTGGAAGCCTGGATCGCCAACGACTTCCGCCGGCCGGGCTGATCAGCCGGCAATGTC
>JAYSYH010000132.1:0-47899 GCA_043716645.1 Betaproteobacteria bacterium
CGCCAATCCGCTTGATCACGGCGCGAGCACGCGTGGCAGCGGCTTGCCGTCGAGCCACGCGTTGAGCGCTTCGACCACGTCGCCATAAAACTTGCGGAATACAGGCTCGCATACAAAGCCCACGTGCGGCGTCAGCACCACGTTGGGCAGCGTCAGCAGATCAGGGTGCACCGAAGGCTCGCCCTCGAAGACATCCAGGCCAGCGGCGGCGATGCGGCCGTCACGCAGCGCAGCCGCCAAGGCCAAGTCGTCGACGATGCCGCCGCGCGCGATGTTGGTCAGCGTGGCCGTCGGCTTCATCTGCGCCAGTTCTGCTGCAGCAATGGCGTGGTGGGTCGCCGCCGAATACGGCAGCACCAGCACCAGGTGATCGGCCTGCGCCAGCAGTTCAGCCTTGCTGACGTAGCGCGCGCTGAAGCCTGCTTCGGTGTCGGCCGGCAGCCGGGAACGGTTGTGATAGATCACCTGCATGCCGAAGCCCCATGCGCCGCGCCGCGCGATGGCCTGGCCGATCCGGCCCATGCCCAGGATGCCCAGCGTGGCGCCGTGCACGTCGCTGCCGGCGAACATGTCATAGGCCCAGCGCGTCCATTCACCGCGCCGCAGATAGCGTTCGCTTTCCGCCATGCGACGGGCCGTGGCCATCATCAGCGCGAAGCCGAAGTCGGCGGTGGTTTCGGTCAGCACGTCGGGCGTGTTGGTGGCCAGCACGCCGGCAGCCGTGCAGGCCGCGATGTCGAAATTGTTGTAGCCCACCGCCATGTTGGCAACCACGCGCAGGCCGGGGCAGGCGGCCAGCAGTTCGGCGCTGATGCGGTCACTTCCGGTGGTGAAGGCGCCCTGTTTGCCTTGCAGGTGGGCGATCAATTCAGCCGGTGTGAAGATGCTGTCGGCGGGGTTGTCTTCGACGTCGAAATGTTCTCGCAGACGGGCCACGACTTCAGGAAAAACGGCACGGGCAACCAGCACTCGGGGTCGGGTCATGGCATCACTTCAAGGGTGTTGAGATCGAGGTTACCGGGCGCACGTGAAGTCCACGAGGCACCCCGTCAGGCATGGAAATGGGTGAAAGCCGAGACCGCTTCGCGTTGAGTCAGCAGTTGATTGGCCGGCGCGTCCGGGTCGGCGTGGCCCAGCGACATGCCGCACACCAAAGTTTCGTGGTCGCCGAGTTTCAGGTGCCGGGCGATGATGCGGTGGAACTGCGTGAACGCGGCCTGCGGGCAGGTGTCCAGCCCGCGCGCGCGGGCCGCCACCATCACGCTTTGCAGGAACATGCCGTAGTCCAGCCAGCTGCCCTGCTGCATCACCGAGTCGATGGTGAACATCAGACCCACCGGCGCGTCGAAGAAGCGGTAGTTGCGCGCGTGCTGGGCATGCATGGCCGCCTTGTCGGTCTTGGCGATGCCCAACAGGTTGTACAGGTCCCAGCCGACCTTGCGGCGGCGGTCGATGTAGGGGCTGCGCCATTCGGTGGGGTAGTAGGCGTAGGCCTCGGTATGGGTGGCCCGCTCGACGGGGTCGTCGAAGGCAGCCAGGATGTCGCGCGACAGGGCATCCTTGGCCGCGCCGGTCAGCACATGCACTTGCCAGGGCTGCGTGTTGGTGCCCGATGGGGACCGCGCGGCGACGCCCAGGATTTGCTCGATCATCTCGCGCGGCACGGGCTTGGGCAGAAAGGCGCGCAGCGACCGGCGGGAAGTGATGGCGGCGTCGACGGCAGCGACGGCGGCGGGCGTGGGCGTGGGTGTGGGTGTGGGTGTCATGCGGGTGAAGGCTGGAGGGGGATGGATTCAGGTTCGCGTCAGCGGCTGCAGCGCCGCCCGGACCGCGTCTGGCACCGGCACCGGGCGGCGGGTGGCGCGGTCCACGTAGACGTGAACGAAGGAGCCGACGGCGGCCGACAGCGGTGCATCGTCGGCAAACAAGCCCAGTTCGTAGCGCACGCTGGAGTGGCCCAGTTGGGCCACACGGATGCCGGCGTGCACGGTCTGCGGGAAGGCCAGGCTGTCGAAGTAGTGGCACTGCGTCTGCACGACCAGGCCAATCACCGCGCCTTCATGGATGTCCAGCGCGCCGGCTTCGATCAGGTAGCGATTGACCGCCGTGTCGAAGAAGCTGTAGTGCACGACGTTGTTGACGTGGCCGTAGACATCGTTGTCCATCCATCGCGTGGTGATGGCCTGAAAGTGCAGGTAGTGCGCACGCGGCTGCGGTTCGGAGCGTTCAGACATGCCCCGTATTCTTTCACCCGCCGGGTACCGATTTCGCAGTCCAGGATCGCCACGCGGCGACCGCCTCGGCCAGCGTCTGGCGGTGCACGGCCACCGTCGTGGCGATGTCTCGGCCGTAGCCGCCGGCCATTGAAACGGCGACGGGGATGCGCCGCGCCGCCAGCGCCGCGAAAACCCGCCGGTCGCGTTCGGCCATGCCCGCGTGGGTCAGCTTCAGACGCCCCAGGCGGTCGGCTTGGTGCGCGTCGGCGCCGGAAACGTAGAAGGCCAGTCCGGGCGGTCCGTCGGTGTGGCGGGCCCAGGCTTGTGCCAGCGCGGCATCCAGCGCGGCTAAGTAGGCGGTGTCCTCACAGCCATCGGGCAGTTCCACGTCCAGGTCGCTGACTTCCTTGCGGAAGGGGAAGTTGCGCGCGCCGTGCATCGACAGTGTGAACACCGTCGGGTCATCGGCAAAGATCGCCGCCGTGCCGTTGCCCTGGTGCACGTCCAGGTCGATCACGATGGCGCGCAGCAGTTGCCGGCGGTTGTGGTGCCCATGACGGTGCCACTCGGCCTGCATCAGCCGGGCGGCCACGGCCACGTCGTTGAAGACACAGTAGCCCGAGCCCTTGTGCGCTTGCGCGTGGTGGGTGCCACCGGCCAGGTTGGCGGCCACGCCCTCGCCTTCGAACAAGGCCGCGCGCGCAGCGGCGATGGTGGCGCCGACCGAGCGCCGCGCACGTTCCACCATGCTTTGCGACCACGGGAAACCGATCTCCCGCTGCTGCGCCGCCGATGTGGTGCCTTGCGCCACAGCGCTGATCCACGCCGGGTCGTGGGCCAGCGCTAGTTCGCCGTCGCTGGCTGGCTGGGCCTCGGCCACGCGCACCTCGGGCAGCGTTGCCGCCACGGCCTCGCGCAGCAGGCTGTACTTGGTCATCGGGAAACTGTGGCCCGACGGCAGGGCCAGGACAAAGGCGTCGGAGTGAAAGGCTTGCACGCTGCGGATTCTAGAAAGCCCTGTCTAAAATGCTGCAATGCAGCAAAAGCCACTTGCCAACGCCCGGGAGAACCCTATACTTCACATCATGTTGCAGCGCAGCAAAGTTGTTCGGATGGCGCAGCAATCTTCCAGTCCTCAACTTTTTACGGAGAATCACCATGACCACCACCTTCACCAATGAACAATTCCTGGCCGCCCAGAAGGCCAACCTCGAAACCCTGTTCGGCCTGACCGCCAAGGCGTTTGAAAGCGTCGAAAAGCTGGTTGAACTGAACCTGCAGGTCGCCAAGACCTCGCTGGCCGAAGTTGCCGAGTCGACCCAAGCCGTCCTGTCGGTGAAAGATGCGCAAGAGTTGATGAGCCTGCAAGCCGGCCTGTTGCAGCCCGCCGCCGAGAAGGCCGCTGCTTACAGCCGTCACCTGTATGACATCGTCGCCGGTACGGGTGCCGAGGTCACCAAGGCTGCCGAGGCCACACTGGCTGACAGCCAGAAGAAGGTGCTCGCGATGGTCGACACCGCCGTCAAGAACGCCCCCGCCGGTAGCGAAAGCGCGGTAGCGATGGTGAAGTCGGCCGTGGCTGCCGCCAACAACGCCTATGAAAGCGTGCAGAAGGCGGCCAAGCAAGCGAGTGAAACCGCTGAAGCCAACTTCACGGCCATGACCAACACGGCTGTGAAGGCCGCTGGCTCCGCTGCCAAAGGCAAGAAGGCTGCGTAAAGCCGCCAAAGCGGTGGCGGTGGCATGAGCGAAAAAATGCAAGCGCCGGACTGAACTTTTCCGCACTTGCACGCTCTACCCATTGCCCGAGAGCCCCACTCTCGGGTCTCTCGTGTGGAAAGCAAGTCATTGAGCCCGGTGCTGTGCACCGGGCTCTTTTATTTTTGGCGCCGCCTGCCGCCGCCGCGGCTCAGCGCATCATCGATATGATCTTGGCCCGCAATTCGGGCAACAGGCGCAGCGCCACTTCGCGCCCTGCCTGTATCGCTTTCAGCCGCGCCGTGAAGTCGGCGCTGGATACGCCCACCAAGCCCGGCCGCAGCAGGAAGTCGGCGTCACGCAGTTCGAACTGGTTGATGCTCTTGCCCATGATGGCGAAGGTCTGCAGCAGCAGCTTCATCATGTCGGTTGTGGCATTGCCATCGGGCGGCGCCGAGATATCGACGGCAATGATCATTTCGGCACCCATTTGCCGGGCGAAACGCACCGGCACCGGCGACACCAGACCGCCATCCACATATTCACGCGTGCCGATGCGCACCGGCTGGAAGACCGCCGGCACCGCGCTGCTGGCGCGCACCGCCGCGCCTGTGTCACCGCGTTGGAAAAGGATGGCCGTGCCGTTGTCCAGGTCGGTGGCGACGATGCCCAGCGGCATTTTCATCTGCTCGATCGTGCGGTTACCCGTCTGCTCACGCACGTAGCGGGCCAGCGCTTCGCCGCGGATCAAGCCGCGCGCTGGAAACGACCAATCGGTGATCGCGCCCTCATCCATGCTCTGCGCGGTCGTGGCCATCTCGGCACCGGTCTTACCGGCGGCGTACATCGCCGCCACCAGGCTGCCGGCAGAGGTGCCTACTACCAGGTCGGGCTTGATGCCGGCCTCTTCCAGCACCTGAATCACGCCGATGTGCGCGAAGCCCCGCGCCGCGCCACCGCCCAGCGCCAGACCGATGCGAGGCAGGCGCAGCACCTTGGCCTCCACCGGTTGCGGCAGCGCGGCTGGCGGCGGCTGCACAGCCAGCGGCGGGCTCTGGCAGGCACTGAGGGTCAGAAGGAGGGTAGCCGCCAACAGCCCGTGGCACGACAAGCGACGATTCATTTTTCGATTGTAGGCGGCAACACCCGTTTGTATATATCGAAAAGCGGCTAAGCAATCAACAAGTCTGTACTTTGAATATATAAGCAGCGTCCCTAAAGTTCGGCGACCGGGGTGTTTCCCGTGGCCCGACCCCGACTGGACATCACCCCTTGCACATGGACTGGATTGCGATTGCAAGTGGCTTTGGCATCGGCGCAATCATCGGTATGACCGGTGTGGGCGGTGGTTCGCTGATGACACCGCTGTTGATCAGCGTGTTCAAGCTGAACCCGGCCGTGGCGATCGGCACCGACCTGTGGTTTGCGGCCATCACCAAAAGCGGCGGAGCCTGGGCCCACCACCGGCATGGGCAGGTTGATTACCGCATCACCGGTCTGCTGTTGGCGGGCAGTATCCCGGCCTCGCTGGCCACGATCGCGCTGATGCACTTCACCGGCATCACCAAAGGCTGGGCCAGCGCGCTGACGTTTTCGCTGGGCGTCGCGTTGCTGCTGACGGCCGTCACCGTGGCATATCGGCAGAGCTGGCATGCCATCGGCCTGAAGCTGGAACGCTGGTTGCCACCCACCCGTCAGGTCACGCTGACGGTACTGGCCGGCGTCATTCTGGGCGTGCTGGTGTCGCTCAGTTCCATCGGCGCCGGCGCCCTGGGCGCCACGATGATCCTGCTGCTTTACCCCCGCCTGCCGACCAACCGGCTGGTCGGTACCGACATCGCCCACGCTGTGCCGCTGACGTTGGTGGCCGGCATCGGCCACGCCAGCCTGGGCCATGTGGAATGGCTGCTGTTGGGGTCACTGCTGATCGGCTCGCTGCCTGGCATCTGGCTGGGCGCCCAACTGACCCGCAGCCTGCCCGACCGGCTCATCCGCGCGCTGCTTTGCCTGTCGCTGGTCGGCGCCGGCCTCAAGGTCATTCACTGAATCTTTTCCTCACCTGAATTCGATCGCATAGACGCAATCCCACGATGTACGCCTACACCGATTTCGACCGCCAATTCATCCGCGCTCGCGCTGCCCAGTACCGCGACCAGTTGCAGCGCCACCTGGCCGGTGATCTGGGCGGCGAAGAGTTCAAGCCGCTGCGCCTGCAGAACGGCTGGTACGTCCAGCGCCACGCGCCGATGTTGCGCGTGGCCGTGCCCTACGGCGAACTCAACAGCCGGCAGCTGCGCCAGCTGGCACGCATCGCCCGCGAACACGATCTTCAGGACGCCGCAAGGCCGGGCGAAAAAGGCGGCTTCGGACACTTCACCACGCGCCAGAACTTGCAGTTCAACTGGATCCCGCTAAACCAGTCGGCTGACGTGATGGACCTGTTGGCCGAGGTTGACATGCACGGCATCCAGACCAGTGGCAACTGCATCCGCAACATCACCGCCGACGCGCTGGCCGGCATCGCGCCCGACGAAGAAGTGGACCCGCGCCCGTATTGCGAGATCCTGCGGCAGTGGAGCACGCTGCACCCGGAATTCGCCTTCCTGCCGCGCAAGTTCAAATTGGCGGTGACTGGCGCTCGCGAGGATCGCGCCGCCACGGACTGGCACGACATCGGCCTGAAGCTGCACCGCAACGAGGCCGGCCAGATCGGCTTTCGCGTGGCCGTGGGCGGCGGCATGGGCCGCACGCCGGTGATCGCCACGCTGTTCCGCAGCTTCGTGCCGTGGCAGCAAATCCTCATCTACGTCGAGGCCGTCGTTCGCGTCTACAACCTGTACGGGCGGCGCGACAACGCCTATAAGGCACGCATCAAGATCTTGGTAAAAGCCGAGGGTCAGAAATTCGTCGATGCGGTGAACGCTGAATTTGAAAACCTGTTGGCAGACGGCCTGACGCCGCCCATCCTGCAGGCTGAACTGGACCGCGTTTGCGCCGGCTTTGCCGATCCGGTGATCGCGCAAGATGCAGCAACCCCACCGGCGGGCGACGCACTGCCGGCGTACACCCGCTGGCTCGATCGCAACGTGCAGCCCCACCGCGTTGCAGGCCTGCGCGCGGTGACGCTGTCGCTGAAGCGCCCCGGTCTGCCGCCCGGTGACGTGACTGCCGACCAGATGGACGCCGCCGCCGCGTTGGCCGAGCGCTACAGCCAGGGCGAAATGCGCGTCACGCACGACCAGAACCTGCTGCTGCCCTGGGTGCGCGAAAGCGATCTGCGCGCGCTGTGGCTGGACGCCCGCGAAGACGGCTTCGCCACCCCCAACATCGGTCTGCTGACCGACATGATCGCCTGCCCCGGCGGCGACCTGTGCGCGCTGGCGAATGCGCGCTCCATCCCGATAGCCGCGGCCATCACCGAGCGCTTCGACGACCTGGACGAGTTGCACGACATCGGCGACATCGACCTGCACATCAGCGGCTGCATCAACAGCTGCGGCCACCACCACAGCGGCCACATTGGCGTGCTGGGTGTCGACAAGGACGGGCGCGAGTGGTACCAGGTTTCGGTGGCGGGGTCGGACGGCAGCACGCTGAGCGGCGCGCCTTTGGCCGGCAAAGTCATCGGCCCGTCGTTCTCGGCCGACGAAGTGCCCGATGTCATCGAAGCCGTGATCGGGACTTACCTGCGCGAACGCCAGGCCGGCGAACGCTTCATCGACACCTCGCGGCGCCTGGGGCCCCTGCCCTTCCGCCACGCGGCCGACGCCGTGCGGCGCAGCACCGCCACCGTGACCTGAACCGGGAGCCCCGCATGCGATTCATCGATAGCCACCAAGCGCCGCCCGAAGGCGTACTGCTGCTCGACAACCACGCCGACGTGTTGGCCCGCGCTGAAGAAATCAGGCGCCACGCCATCGTGTTGCTGCAGTTCCCGAAATGGACCGATGGCCGCGCTTATTCGCAAGCCGTGCTGCTGCGCGGCCGGCTGCGCTACGCCGGCGAGATCTGTGCCACCGGCGAGGTGCTGGCCGACATGCTGCCGCTGCTGCGCCGCTGCGGTTTCGATGCCGTGCAGATGCGTGCCGACCAGAAGCTGGAAACCGCCCAGCGCGCGCTGGGCTATTTCGACAACCACTACCAGACCGTACCGCCCGAACGCGGTGTTGTCGGAGTCGATGCATGAGCACAGCCTCCGAGCTCTATGCCCGCGCCCACCCGGGCTTTGATGAACGCGTCGCCGCGGCTGTCGCCCTGCTGCAAGCCGCGGCGGCGGCGCACCCCGGCCGGGTGGTACTGACCACCAGCCTGGGCGTGGAGGATATGGTGCTGGCTGACCTGATTGCTCGCCACCGGTTACCGATCGCGCTGGCCACGCTGCAAACCGGCCGCCTGCACGCCGAGACGCTGGCGCTGATCCCTCGCCTTGAACAGCGCTACGGCGTGCACGTCGAACGCTGGCTGCCGCATGCCGAACAGACACTGCAGTTCGTGCGCGAGCACGGCGAGCTGGCGATGCGGCAGAGCGTCGATCTGCGTAAAGCCTGCTGCGCGCTGCGCAAGCTGGAACCGCTAGCCCGTTTGCTGCAGGGCCGCACGGCCTGGGTCACCGGCCTGCGCCGCGAACAGTCGGGCGCCCGCGCCGATGTGAATTTCGAATCCATCGACGAGCACGGTCGCACAAAATACAGTCCGCTGGCCAACTGGAGCCAAGCCGATGTCTGGAACCACGTCGCGGTCAACAACGTGCCCTACAACCCGCTGCACGATGCCTACTTCCCCAGCATCGGGTGCGCACCCTGCACCCGCGCTGTCGCGATGGGCGAAGACCTCCGCGCCGGGCGCTGGTGGTGGGAGAACGAAGACGCCAGGGAATGCGGCTTGCACAGCGGCCCGGACAGCAGCCTGATCCCAGCCCAGGAAACCGCTGCATGAACGCTCCGACCACCCTCGACCGCCTGCTGCCGGGTCTGGACCACGCCCACCTCGACGGGCTGGAAGAAGAAGCGATCTTCATCCTGCGCGAAGTGGCCGCCACATTCGAACGTCCTGCCCTGCTGTTCAGCGGCGGCAAGGATTCCTGCGTCGTCCTGCGCTTGGCTGAGAAAGCCTTCAAGAACCACGTCAACGACCAGATTTTCAGCGGCCAGCTGCCCTTCCCGCTGCTGCACGTGGACACCGGCCACAACTTTCCCGAAGTCATCGATTTCCGCGACCGGCGCGTCGCCGAAATGGGCGAACGCCTGGTGGTCGGGAGCGTCGAAGACAGCATCCGGCGCGGCACCGTGCGGCTGGCCCATCCGATGCAAAGCCGCAACAGCCACCAGACCGTCGCGCTGCTGGAGGCCATCGAGGAACACCGCTACGACTGCCTGATCGGCGGCGCACGGCGCGACGAAGAAAAGGCGCGCGCGAAAGAGCGCATCTTCAGCCACCGCGACAGCTTCGGCCAATGGCAGCCCAAAGAGCAGCGCCCCGAGTTGTGGACGCTGTTCAACACCCGCATCCACCCCGGCGAACATTTCCGCGCCTTCCCGATCAGCAACTGGACCGAACTGGACGTCTGGCTCTACCTGGCGCGCGAAGGCATCCCGCTGCCCGGCCTGTACTACAGCCACGGCCGCGAGGTGGTGCGCCGCAAGGGCCTGCTGGTGCCGGTGACGCCGGTGACGCCGCCGCAAACCGGCGAGACCGTCGAAACCGTGCCGGTGCGCTTTCGCACCGTGGGCGACATGACCTGCACCTGCCCGGTTGAAAGCAGCGCGCTGACCGCTGTGGACATCGTCGCCGAAACGCTGACCGTCACAGTCAGCGAACGCGGCGCCACGCGGATGGACGACCGCAGTTCCGAAGCCTCGATGGAGCGGCGCAAGAAGGAAGGGTATTTCTGATGCTGGCCCACCGCCCCGCTCTGCGCTTCCTGACGGCTGGCAGCGTCGATGACGGCAAGAGCACCTTGATCGGCCGCTTGCTATACGACAGCCGCGCCATCCTGGCCGACCAGCTGGACAGCTTGCAGACGCGCGCCGCCACCGCCACCGCCACCGCCGCCCCGCGGGCCGCCGGCGGTCCCGACTTCGACCTGAGCCTGCTGACCGATGGCCTGGAGGCCGAGCGCGAGCAGGGCATCACCATCGATGTGGCCTACCGCTACTTCGCCACGCCGGCGCGCAAATTCATCATGGCCGACGCGCCGGGCCACGAGCAGTACACGCGCAACATGGTCACGGCCGCTGCGGGCAGCGACGCGGCGGTGGTGCTGGTCGACATCACCAAGCTCGACCTGTCCGTACGCCCCGTGGTGTTGCTGGCGCAGACGCGTCGCCACACCTTGTTGGCGCAGTTGTTGCGCGTGCCCAGCATCGTGTTCGCCGTGAACAAGCTGGATGCGGTAGCCGACCCCGGCCCGGCATACGCTGCCGTCTCTGAAGCGCTGGCCGCCTTTGCGGTCGAGGCCGGTCTGACGGTGGCCGGCACCGTGCCCGTCTCCGCCCTGCGCGGGGACAACGTCACCGAGCCGCTGGACGTGCCCTGGTACCACGGCCCATCGCTGCTGCAACTGCTGGAGCAACTGCCCGCCACGGCCGAATCGAACACCGGCAACTTCAGCCTGCCGGTGCAGTACGTCGCCCGCCAGGGCAGCGGCACCGGCGAGCAGCCGCGCGTACTGTGGGGCCGCATCAATCGGGGCGCGCTGCGCGTGGGTGACGCGCTGCAGGTGTTTCCCAGCGGCGAACGCGCGTTCGTGGCCGCGCTGCGCCGCGCCGGTGCAGCCGTCGACACGGCCAGTGCCGGGCAGTCGGCCGGTGTGGTGCTGGACCGTCAGCTCGATGTGTCACGCGGCGACTGGCTGGCCACGCCAGGCGCTTTGCAGCCGGTGCGCAAGTTCACCGCCACGCTGGCCTGGCTGGACACCGAGCCCGCCACGCCGGGCCGTAAATACCTGGTGCGTCACGGCAACCGCTGGGTGCAGGCGCGGCTGCTTCGCGTCGTCGACCGGCTGGACATCCAGACCCTGCAGCCGCAGCCGGCCGACAGGCTGGCCGTCAACGAGATCGGCGACGTCGAAATCGAACTGCAGCAGTCGCTGCCGCTGGCTTCCTACGCCAGCAATCGCGTCGGTGGTGCGTTGATCGTCGTCGATACGGCCAGCCACCGCACCAGCGGCGCGCTGCTGGTGAAATGAAGCGCCAGAACCCGCAGCCCCCAAGCTCGCTGGCGCTCGCTACCCCCGGGGGGGGCCATGCGCTGCCAGACCGGCAAAGCCGGATCCGTGGCGGAAAGCTCGGTCGCGTGGTGTTCATCGGCGCCGGTCCGGGGGCGGCCGACCTGATCACGGTGCGAGGCGCGCAGCGCCTGGCGCAGGCCGACGTGGTGCTGTTCGACGCGTTGACCGACCCTGCGCTACGCGAACTGGCGCCGCACGCGAAATGGATCAACGTGGGCAAGCGCGGCTTCGGCGATTCCACCGGCCAGACCACCATCGATGCGATGTTGGTGCGCTGGGCGCAGCGCGTGGCCAACGTCGTGCGTCTGAAGGGCGGCGACCCGAGCGTCTTCGGCCGGCTGGAAGAAGAACTGCAGGCCCTGGCCGCCGCCGGTATCGGCTGCGAAGTGGTGCCCGGTGTCACCGCCGCCATCGCCGCAGCCGCCGACACGCAACGCCCGCTGACCCGGCGCGGCACCGGCCGCAGCGTGAGCCTGAGCACGGCGATGACGCGCAGCGGCGATCTGCCGGCGGGCCAGCGGGCTGGTGAGCAGGCTGATAAGCAGGCGTACAGGCGCGCCGACACCGAGGTCTTCTACATGGCCGGCCGTCAACTCGCTGCATTGGGCCGCACCCTGCGCGCCGCCGGTTGGCCGCCGAACACCGCGGTTTGCGTGGTCTCGCGCGCTGGCTGGCCCGACGGCCTGTCGAGTGACCACGCGCTGGGTGAACTCGGCGCCGCAGCCGTGCTGCACGCCGGCCGACCCACCGTTGTCACCGTCGGTGCCGGCGCCCGCGCCGTGGTCTGGGTAGCCCAACCAGCCCGCGCCGCGCCGCTGGCTGTGCCCGTACCGACCGAACGGACCCTGCCCGCATCGTAAAATTCGGCGTTGGTGTGGACGGCCGATACGTTGTTCACCTTGTTTCTTACCGAGTCTGCCTGCCCATGACCCACGTTGTCCTCGAATCGTGCATCCGCTGCAAGTACACCGACTGCGTCGATGTCTGCCCCGTCGACTGTTTCCGCGAGGGCCCGAACATGCTGGTCATCGACCCGGACGAATGCATCGACTGCGCGGTGTGCATTCCGGAATGTCCGGTCAACGCCATCCTGCCCGAGGAAGACGTGCCCACCGAACAATTGGCCTTCATCAAGCTGAACGCTGACCTGGCGCGAAATTGGCCCAGCATCACCAAACGCAAGGCGCCTCTGCCTGATGCCGACGAGTGGAAAGACAAGACCGGCAAGCTGGACCAGTTGGCGCGTTGATCCTGGCGATGCTGCGGCCATGAACTTGACGGTCACCACCGCCCCCATCGCCGGCATGAAACCCGGCACCAGCGGGTTGCGCAAGAAGGTCGCCGAGTTCGCCGCCGGCCACTACCTGCCAAACTTCGTGCAGGCTGTCTTCGACGCGGTACGGCCCGAGCCGGGTGGTTTTGCAGGCCTGACGCTGGTGGTCGGTGGCGACGGCCGTTACTTCAACCTGCAAGCCATACAGACGGTGATCCGCATGGCCGCGGCCAACGGCTTTGAGCGCGTGTTGGTCGGCCAGAGCGGCATCCTTTCGACTCCAGCCGTCAGTTGCGTCATCCGCCGGCACCAGGCTTTCGGCGGCCTGATCTTGTCGGCCAGCCACAACCCTGGCGGCCCCGACGGCGACTTCGGCATCAAGTTCAATGGTGCAAACGGGGGCCCGGCGCCCGAAAAGGTCACCGGCGCGATCTACGCCTGCACATTAACGATCAGCGAGTACCGCAGCACCGACACGCCCGCCGTCGATCTCGACCGCATCGGCACGCAGACGGTGGACGGCATGACCGTCGAGGTCATCGACCCGGTGGCCGACTACCTGGCACTGATGCGCAAGCTATTCGATTTCGACGCGCTGCGCCGCCTGTTCGCGTCGGGTTTCACGCTGGCGTTCGACGCGATGCACGCGGTCACCGGGCCCTACGCCCACGCTATCTTCGAGCGCGAATTGGGCGCGCTGCCCGGCACCGTGCGCAACGGCACGCCGCTGCCCGATTTTGGCGGCCACCACCCTGACCCGAACCCGGTCCACGCCCAGGTCTTGGTCGACCTGATGATGTCGCCACAAGCGCCTGACCTGGGCGCGGCCTGCGACGGCGACGGCGACCGCAACCTCATCATCGGCCGCGGCCTGGTCGTGGCGCCGTCCGATTCGCTGGCCATGCTGGCCGCCAACGCTCACCTGGCGCCGGCCTACGCACAGGGCATCGCGGGCATCGCGCGGTCCATGCCCACCAGCGGCGCGGCTGACCGCGTGGCGCAGGCGTTGGGCGTGCCTTGTTTCGAAACACCCACCGGCTGGAAATTCTTCGGCAACCTGCTGGATGCCGGCCGGGTGACGATCTGCGGCGAAGAAAGCGCCGGCACCGGCAGCGACCACGTGCGCGAGAAAGACGGCATCTGGGCGGTGCTGCTGTGGCTGAACATCCTGGCCGTGCGGCAGCAGAGCGTGCAGCAGATTGCTGCCGATCACTGGGCCCGCTACGGCCGCAACTACTACACGCGACACGACTTTGAGGAAGTCGACAGCGCAGCCGCAGCGGCATTGATGAAGGCTGTGGCAGCTCAGTTGCCGACGCTTGCCGGGCGCACGCTGGATGGCCGGGCCGTGGTCATTGCCGACGACTTCAGCTACCTCGACCCCGTTGATGGCAGCCTGTCGGAACACCAGGGCCTGCGCATTGTCTTTGCCGACGGTTCGCGCATCGTCTACCGCCTGTCGGGCACTGGCACGGCGGGTGCCACGCTGCGCGTCTACATCGAACGCTTCGAAGCCGACGCGACGCGCCTCGGCCTCGAAACGCAGGCCGCGCTGGCCGACCTGATCGCACTGGCCGACCGCGTGGCCGGCATCCGCCAGCGCACCGGGCGCGCGGCCCCCAGCGTCATCACCTGACGCGCTGACCGCAGCAGCGCAGGACGCTGCTGCGCCTTGAGGCATCATCGCGGCGCGCCCTTTGCCGGTGCCACTTAAGGAGACGCCGTTGACCTTGAAACTTGCCCTGATCGGCTCGCGCTACTTCGCCGCGTCCGTGCTCGAAACGCTGCGCCAGGAAGTCGGCGTGACCATCGTGGCCGTGGTCGCACCCGCCGCCGATGACCGCCTGGCGCTGGCCGCGCGCGCTGCGGGCATTGCACAGATTCACGTTCTCGAAAATTCCAAATTGGTGCCCGGCGACGCCGTGCCCGACGTCGACCTGATCGTGGCCGCTCACACCCACGCCCGCGTCAGCAACGAAGCGCTGACCCACGCCCGGCTGGGCGGCGTGGGCTACCACCCTTCGCTGTTGCCGCGGCACCGCGGCATCGCGGCAGTCGAGTGGACGGTGCTGCAGGGCGACGCCATCGCCGGTGGTTCGGTCTACCACCTGGCCGACGGCTGGGACGCCGGCGCCATCGCGGCGCAGGACTGGTGTTTCGTGGGCCGCGGTGAAAGCGCCCGCGAGCTGTGGGAACGTGCGCTGGCACCGCTGGGCCTGCAGCTGCTGGCCCAGGTGGTGCGCCACGCGCGTGACCACGGCGCCCTGCCCGCCCACACGCAAGACCCGCGCTTCGCCACGCGCGCGCCGATGCTGCGCCGCACGGTTACGCTGGTCGATGAACCGGCACCGGCCGCGGCCGACGTGGTGGTCACCGTGATGGGTCCCGACCGCCCCGGCATCGTGGCTCGCCTGGCCGACGTGGCGCATCGCCACGGCGCGAACTGGGCCGCCAGCCGGCTGTCGCGCGTGGCGGGTGAGTTCGCCGGCACCGTACATCTGGAAGTGCCGCCCGACCGCACCGATGCGCTGACCGCCGCGCTGCGCGAACTGCAGACCGCCGGCCTGCAGATCGCCATCGCCCACAGCGCAGCCAGCAGCCCGGCGGCCGGCTGGCGCGGTGTCACGCTGGACTTGGTCGGCGCCGACCGCGCCGGCATCGTCAGCCAGCTGACCCGTTGCCTGGCCGAACGCGGCGTCAGCATCGAACAGCTGCACACCGAAAAGTTGGGCAGTGGCGACGGCGGCCTGCGCTTCAAGGTCAGCGCCCACCTGCTGGTACCGCAGGCCGTGGGCAACGAAACCTTGCGCACTGAGCTGGCAGGTCTGGCCAGCGAAATGATGCTGGACATTGCACTGGGCGACCGCACCACCGCTTGAGACAGGGCGGCGACACGCTAGGGATGGCGCCGCACGCGCTGCCGCACAAACATGGCGACTTCCAACACCACCGGGAGATCTCCATGGCCAGAAAGGCAATTTGCGTCGGCATCAACAAGTTCGCCAACTACCCGCAGTTCACGTTGCAGGGCTGCGTCAACGACGCCAAGGACATGGTCGCCATGTGCAAGGGTCTACTCGGTTTCAAGGCCGCCGAGGTGGTGGCACTGGTGGACGCAGCAGCCACCAAAGCCAACATCCTGGCCCAGCTGAACTCGGCGGTAGCCGATGCCAAGGCTGGCAAGGTCAGCTACCTGTTGTTCAGCCTGTCGTCGCACGGCACCCAGATGGCTGACAGCAGCGGCGACGAGCCCGACGGCATGGACGAGGCTTTCGTGCCCTACGACATCGCCCAGAAAGGCAATATGTGGGACCCCGCCCGCATCATCAGCGACGACGAACTGCACGATCTTTTCCAGCAGGTGCCGGCCGACGTGCTGCTCGAGGTCTATCTGGACACCTGCCACTCGGGTACCGGCCTGCGCGGCGCCGAGTTCGGCCTGCACGCACCGCGTGCGCGCTATGTGGCACCGCCGGCGGGCGAACTGCAGGGCGCCGTCAAGCAGAAGAAGGTTCGCGGTTTCACGCTGCACCGCGAAGCGCCACCCGCCGCGGCCAAATCCGCGGCCGGACCCGCGGCCAAGGCGACAGGCAAGGCCACCGCAAAGACACGCGCCATCGACCTGAACCCGGCCACCAACCAGATTTTGTGGAGCGGCTGCAAGGCCGACCAGACCAGCGCCGACGCCTACTTCAGCGGCCGCTACAACGGCGCCTTCACCTACTACTTCCTGCAGGTGATGAACGCGACGCAAAACAAGCTGTCGCGCAAGGACGTGGTGGCCAAGATGCGCGCCGCGATGGCCGGCAAGTTCGCGCAGACCCCGCAGCTGGAAGGCAATGCCAGCAATCGGCAGACCGCCGTCGCGAACTGACGCCCGTTCAGCCCTTTCAGCCCTTTCAGCCCGTTCGGCCCGCCATTCCGTCCACGTAGCAGGTGGCGCGTTGCATGCTGGCGTGCAGCGTGCGCAAGCGCTGGACGGCTCCGCTGCGCCCGTCGAAGTCAGCCACCATCAGGTCCAGCGCACCTTGGTGCTGGGGCGCGTCCACGGGCAACCACGGCGCGCCCAGAGCCGCCCATTGCGCGTCTGTCAGCGCGATTTCGCCGGTCAGAAAGATTTGCTGGCCGCGTTCGCCTGTCTCGAAAGACGCCGCCACCGCCTGCCCTTCGTCCGCCGGCCGGCACAGACCGTGGGCCATGATCGGGTCGAAAACCAGCAGGTCACCGGGGGCAAGGGCCAGCCGCACGCCGGCATGCGGCATGACGAATTCGACATCGGCCAGGTCCAGCGCCAAGACCCAGAACAAGCAGCGTGACCAGTGACGGCTGACGTCGTTGTGGAAGCCTGCGCCGCGGGCAGCCAGGTAGTCGATGCGGGTGGCCAGACTGCGGCGGTAAGCAGCCGGCTCGCCGCCCAGCACCCCGGTCAGTTGCAAAGCGCTGGCGATGTGGCCGGCAAGGTCGGTGACGCCTGGCGCGGCCAGGGCCAGATCTTGCGGCGTGGTGGTGGCGTGATCGACGTCCAAGGCAGCGGGGACGTGGATGCGTGCCCAGCCCTGGGCGGCCAGACCCGCCATCGCGGCAGCATCCGCAAACGCCGTGCGCACCACGTGCACGCAACCGTAAGGCGTACGCGCATCGAACGCATGTTCGGCTTCGTCACTGCGTACCGCGAAAGTGCTGAAGGGCGCAGGCACCTGGTGCACGTCGGCGGCAACGGCAAGGTGGGCAGAGTTCAGCGTCATGTCGCCATTGTCGTGATGCGCACCCGACAGGGCGCAGGACTATCCTGGGCAACCCGACCCGACACGACCCGCCCCACCTTTCCCCGCCCCTTCCCCACGCCCCTTCCCCACGCCCCGCCGTGGCCTTGCTGCTCAACATGAACCCCTACGACGCCTTCCTGCAGCGCCACCCGGCCTACGCAACCACCTACGCCGTTGACGACCTGCGCGCCAACGACTGCGCCCGCATCGACGCCGGCCGGCAGGTCTATCTGGACTACACCGGTGGGGCGCTGCATGCCGCCAGCCAGGTGCAGCAGCATCTGGGCCTGCTGAGCGAACAGGTGCTGGGCAACCCGCATTCGGTGAACCCGACCTCGATGGCCATGACCGCCCAGGTCGAGCGGGCCCGGGCTGCCGTGCTGACATGGTTCAATGGCACGGGCGCCTACACCGCCATCTTCACGGCCAACGCATCCAGCGCGCTGAAGCTGGTGGGCGAGGCCTTCCCGGCGCAGTCGAACTTTTCAGGCGTCAAGCACCCGCTGGCGCTGATCGACCAAGCGCAGGCCCAAGGCTGGCAGGTGCTGCTGGACGCCGCCGCGTTCGTGCCCACCAACCGGCTGGACCTGCAGGTGCACCAGCCCGACTTCGTGGCCCTGTCGTTCTACAAGATGTTTGGCTACCCCACCGGCGTGGGCTGCCTGCTGGTACGGAACCCGGCGTTGCCCACGTTGCGCCGCCCGTGGTTCGGCGGCGGCACGGTCAACTTCGCCACCGTGCAGGGGCGCATGCACGCGCTGTCGGCGGGCGAAGCCGGTTTTGAAGACGGCACGTTGAACTACCTCAGCATTCCAGCAGTGGAAATTGGCCTGCAGCATCTGCAGCGCGTGGGCATGGACATCATCCAAACCCGCGTGCACAGCCTGACGGAATGGCTGCTGACCGGTCTGCTCGACCTTCGCCACCGCAACGGCAGACCGCTGGTGAGGTTGTACGGCCCGGTGACGATGGCGGACCGTGGCGGCACCGTGACGCTGAACTTCTACGACCCTGACGGCCACTTGGTGGACTACCGACGCGTGGAAGAGCTGGCAGCGCAGGATGGCATCTCGCTGCGCACCGGCTGCTTCTGCAACCCGGGTGCCGGTGAGAGCGCCGAAGACATCACCGAGGAAGACCTGCGCGCCGGCGTGGCCAACGCCGGCGCGCAGATCAATCTGCAACGCTTTCTGCACTTCTTGCAGCAGCAGGGCGGCAAGAGCGCCGGTGCCATCCGCGTGTCGCTGGGCCTGGCCAGCAACTTCGCCGACGTCGCGCACTTCCTGGCCTTCGCGGCGGGCCTGCGCGACCAGACTGCGTTGACCATCGGCACGGTGACCTTCGACATCGAGTCCTGCCGCGTCGTGCGCGATGGCGGCTGAGCCCAGCGGTTGGCGAGGTCAGCGCACTTCGTCACCTGCTGGCACTTGGGCCGGTGCGGTCAGGCGCCTTTCCTGAACAGCCCAGCCAGCCAGCGTTTGAACACCGTCCACATCAAAGCCACCGCATTCAGTGCCTCAACCGGCGGCGGGTTGTGCACGCTGACCGCAGCCGCTGGTGCCGGTGAAATGGCAACGCCGGGATCAGCCACAGCAGCCGTGTCAGCTGTGTCAGCCGCATCAGCCGCATCAGCCGCACCAGCCGCTGCCGCGCCGGTCGCCGATTCAGGTACCGCAACAACGGCCGCTGCGGCGCGAAAGTTGTCAGCGAATTGGGTCAGCATGGCGTCGGACACCGGCACCAGCAAGCGGCTGCCGAACTGCGCCAACTTGCCGCTGACGATGATCGTGGCCGCGCCAACCAGCACCGAAGTGCCCGCCACCGCGCCCGCTTCCAGGTGCGCCTTCAAGTCCATCGAGGCCGACGAGCCGCTCTTGTCCGCGCCCTTGCCCAGCATCTGCATGGACTTCGCTGCGGCGTCCAGGCCCAGCACTTCGATGTCTCCGGCAAATTGCATCACGGCCGGCCCGACCTTGCTTTTCACCAAGCCCTTGTAGTGCGTGGCGTCCAGCTGTTCGGTGATCTGCGCGCCAGGCATGCAGCGTGCCACCACGTGGATGTCGCACAGCACCTGCCAGGCCTGTTCGGCGCTGACCGCCAGTTCGTATCGCTTGTCGAGTTTCACTTCCATCAAAGCTCCAGTTTCCAGGCTGGAGATGCTACCTACGTGCTGCCGTCAGCCGGCGCACGGGAATCCGGTTTCATGGCGAGCGGGCCTGGTCGGTGGCGAAGCCAGGAATGGCGGTACCGGTTTTGGCCGCCAGTTGCGGCCGCATGTCGCGCATCGAGCCGAAGGTCTTGGCATAGATCCACGTGAATTCAGCGCCCAGCAAGAAGATTTGCGCCGAGTAATAGACCCAAACGAAGACCACGATCAGCGAACCTGCAGCGCCAAAACCCGAAGCCAGGTCGCTGCGGCCGATGTACATGCCGATCAGGAACTGGCCGCCGGTGAACAGCAGCGAAGTCACGACTGCGCCCAGCCAGACATCGCGCCACCTCACCGACACGCGCGGCATGATTTTGTAGATCATCGCGAACACGCCGGTGGTCATGGCAAAGCCGACCACCAGATTGAATAGCTGCGCCAGCAAAGCCCATTCACCGAACGCACCCGACCACAACTTGCCCAGCGCAGCCACGACGGCACTGAAGACCAGCGACACCATCAGCAGAAAGGCCATGCCAAGGATCATGCCGAAGGACAAGAGGCGGGCACGCACCAGCCCCCACAGCCCGCCCGATCGGTCGCGTGCAGGTGCGCGCCAGATGCGGTCCAGCGCATCCTGCAATTCACCGAAAACGCTGGTTGCGCCGACCAGCAGCAGCAGCACGCCGATGACCGTGGACGTCACGCCCTCGGCGGGCTTGGAAACACTGGCCAGCAGGCCTTCGACCGCGCGTGAAGCTTCGGTGCCCAGCAAGCCTTGCAACTGCATGAACACCTGCCCACGCACAGCGTCCTGGCCGAACACCAGGCCGGCAATCGAGATCACGATCAGCAGCAGCGGCGCCAGCGAAAACACGCTGTAGTAGGACAGCGCAGCCCCCATGCTGGGGGCGTAATCGGCCACCCAGGCGGCCGCTGCCGCCTTGACCAGCGGCCACCAGTCGCGCACTGAATGGGTGTGTGTGGGTTTAGCGCTGGCAGCTGCGCTGGGTGTTGATGGGGGCAGGGGCTCGCTCATCCTTTCAAGTATCGGCTGAACCGGGCCGTTGCTGCTTGCGCTGCAGCGCACAGGAAGCAAGGTGCGCAATCGCACCGACGCCGCGCCAGCGGCCCGTCAATATTAAATTCCCTTCATCGCTTCGTTCAGGAGATCAGCATGTCCACCAATTACGTCAGCCGCGACACCTTCGGCATGTATGACAACGACCATTCGGGCCCCGGCCCGGCGCTGATGGGCGCCGATACGCTGATGGGCAACGATGTCTACAACAAGGAGGGCGAAAGCCTGGGTGACATCAAGGAAATCATGATCGACATGGCTTCCGGCAAGGTTGCCTACGCGGTGCTGTCGTTCGGCGGCGTGATGGGCATGGGTGACAAGCTGTTCGCCGTGCCCTGGTCCGCGCTGGCGCTGGACACGGTGAACAAACGATTTACCCTGACCGTGCCCAAGGCGACCCTGAATGACGCGCCAGGATTCGACAAGGACCATTGGCCGGCTATGTCGGACAGCACCTGGGCCAGCGGCGTGCACAAGTTCTACGGCACGACCTACAACAACGAATAGCCAGCGGTCCAGCGGTCCAGGGGGCGTTGGCGTTGGCGGCGGCGATATCAGCTGACCGCTCCGGCGGGCGGCAGTGCCATGAAAAACCGCACCATTTCTGCAGACGCATCCGGGCCGCTGCTGTCGGTGTAAGAGCCACTGGCATCGCCTCCTGACCATGCGTGTCCCGCGCCGTGCAAGGTCCAGCTCTCAACTCGTGTCTGGCCTTGCTCGTCAACCTCGACGCTGCAGGTGAACCGTCGGCCGCCGGCGGCAACGCCCGACCGCGTAATGACGCGCAGGCTGCGGTTGCAGGTTCGTTCGATTTGGGCGGCGTGCGCTTCTCTTGCCTGTTGCGCGATCAACGCGCCGTTCGACTGCTGCACCGTGTGATCGCGATCACCGTGAAAAATGATCACTGGCACGGGCTGTGCCGCTTTGCGGCGCGACGCTTGGACGGCACCGGCTGGTGACGTCAACCCGGGCATTCCGCTGCGCCCGCCTTTCATCGCCGCCAGGGCCGACGGGATGTCGTGGGCACTGGCATAGGGCAGCCCTGAATGGGCGCCGACACCGGCGAACAATTCCGGATAAGTTTCCCCCAGCACCACGGCCATAGCCGCGCCCGCTGACAGACCGGCGACGAAAATGCGCTGCGGATCGACACCATGCGCGCGGGCCACCTCACCGGCAATGCCGGCAATCAACGAAGGCTCGCCGGCACCACGCCGCTGGTCCTGCGGTTTGAACCAGTTCCAGCACTTCGATCCATTCGCATCGGCGCCCTGCTCGGGGTACACCACCAGAAATCCGTGCTGGTCGGCAAGGCGGTTCATCCGTGTACCGGCTGCGAAGTCGTCGGCGGACTGGGTGCAGCCATGCAGCATCACGACCAGCGCGGGCGCTGCAGCGAGCCGCCCTGCCGGCACATGAACCTTGTACCGACGGTAACCCGCATCGTTGCTGAAGGTGCGCGCAGCATCCCCTGTTTCGGCCGGACGCGCCAAGGCCGACGCGCGCTGCAGGGTCCGCAAAACAGAACCGCCTTGCACCGGGCTGGCAGCGGTGGCGAGCCCCGCCGACTGCAATGCCCGCTGAATCGTGGCGCGGAGGGTCAGCGTGTTGAAAGTCGGAGCGCGAGGATCGTGGAGGTTCTTCATCGTGTGCCTTCTGCTGATGGTCAGCGGTTCAGTGGATGCGACCCGACAGCGCCTGGCGCACCGCAGGGCTGGCCTGGAAAGCGCCCAGCACGGTCACCGATTCAATGGCGGCTCGGGCCAACGCGGGTGTCACGTCGTCGGCGATGCGGGCCAGCCCGACAACCTGAACCTGCAGACGCTGCCCGGCAGCGACCACCCGTTCCAGATCGGCGCGGCTGTAGTGCTGCAGGCCCACCGTCAGCGTGCGGCGGGCCACGGTTTGCCTGACCGTTTCAGCGTGCAGAGCCAGTTGGTTACGCAGCGCTGTGCGGATGAGGTCCGAGCGGTTCGAATAGAAGCCCTCCTGGACCAGCAGATCGACATGTCCGAGGTCGACGACGCCGACGTTGACCGTCATTTTTTCGGTTTCACCGGTCCGCTGCCGGGGCTCCATGACCGTCGTGATGCGCTTCATTCCATCCCTCTAGAATCCAGTTGGATTCCAATTGGAGCATATTTCAGCGCCACTGGATCTTCTACGGGTCACCGAGACCCTGCCCCAGCGCGTGGATGAGGTCAAGGCGGTGGAACAGGCCTTGCACCATTCGCGTGCAGCAATGGCGGAAAACCACAGCGGCGCTGGCCGATGCAGAAGCTGCGTTGGACGCGTCGCGTCGCGCGGCGCGCACCGCCAGCCACATGGCCATAGCCGGCGCCGAACGGCTCGGCTTGACGCTGGCCGTGATGTCCATCGACCTGGATCACTGCGCAACGCTGCGGCGCGAGGCTACTGCACGCCCTTCAGGTGCTGCAACAGCGGGCAGGCTCGACGTGGCTGCTTCTGCTGAAAACCACGTGCGAAACCGAACAGACCGCGCCCACCCGTGCACCTACGGTTGCCACTTCGGGAGCAGCACGGGAAGTCGACTTTTCCGGTGCCCGGATCGCTGTTCGACAACTGGAGCTCCGATGGCCGTGACCAGCACTGCAACCGCCGAAGACCTGACCCGCCACCGCAGTGCCGGTCTGCGCGGCAATGACACCGACCACACCCGAACCATGAACAGCGCCGTTTCCTGGGGGGCCGTGTTTGCAGGCGCGGCCGCCGCTGCCGCGCTGTCTCTGATCCTGCTGATCCTTGGGGTCGGTCTGGGCTTGTCTTCGGTGTCGCCTTGGGCGCGTGAGGGCGTCGACGCCGGCACCTTCGGCGTGTCGACCATCGTGTGGCTGACGCTGACGCAATTATTGGCATCAGCCATGGGTGGCTACCTGGCCGGCCGCTTGCGCACCAAATGGACCGAAGTGCACACCGACGAGGTCTACTTCCGCGACACCGCCCACGGCTTCCTGGCGTGGGCCGTGGCCTCGCTGGCTACCGCAGCACTGCTGAGCTCGGTCATCACATCGATCCTGGGCAGCGGTGTTCAAGCCGGTGCGGCCATGGTCGGTGGCGTTGCTGGCACGGCCAGCGCAGCAGTGACCGGCGCTGCAGGCGCGGCGCGCACTGGACAAGGCAGCGAAAGCGGGCCGATGGGCTATTTCGTGGACTCGCTGTTCAGACGCGACCCCTCTGCCACGCCGAACATCGGCAGCGCAACGCCGCCGGCCAGCACGGACACGGCAGAGCGCGCCGCCGGCAGGGATACGGCCGAAGTTAGCCGCATCTTCATGAACTCGCGCCGTTCCGAGCCCTTGCCGGCCGACGACATGCGCCACGTGGGCCAGATCGTGGCCCAGCGAACAGGCCTGTCGCAGGTTGACGCCGAAAAGCGGGTCGCCGATGTCTATGCCAGGGCGCAGGCCAAGGCCAATGAAGCAGAAGCGGCCGCACGTGCTGCCGCCGACAAGGCGCGCAAGGCCTCGGCCTACAGCGCGCTGTGGCTGTTCGTTTCGTTGCTGGTTGGTGCGTTTTGCGCCAGCCTGGCGGCCACTTTCGGAGGTCGGCAGCGCGACGCTTGAGCGGCCGCCAGTCGCGTCTTCATCCCCGCACCCATCTCGATACACCGCGCCCCTTCACCCACCCCGGAGATCGCCATGCGCTCATTACTGCTGCTGTTTCTCGGCATCCCCATCCCGATCATCATTTTGATCGCACTGTTCGTGCGTTGACCGCACCCACCCCACCTCAACCGCCCCAAGGAAGACCATGACCGCTACCAAGACTGAACCGCAAACCGCAGCCCACCCTGCAGCCAAATCTGCACCAAAGACCCACACAGTCGAGAAGGCCAAGCCGGCAGCGAAGGACGCCATCGCCTTGCTGAAAGCCGACCACGAGGCCGTGAGCCAGCTGTTCAACGAATACGAGAAGACCCATTCGGCTTCGAACAAGAAGGCACTGGTTGCCGAAATCTGCACGGCGCTGAGCGTGCATGCGCAGATTGAAGAAGAAATCTTCTACCCGGCCGTGAAGGCTGCGTTAAAAGACAAGTTGCTGGTGCCCGAGGCCACGGTGGAACACGCCGGCGTGAAAGACCTGATTGCCCAGCTCGAAGGCGTAGGCCCTGACGGCGAGATGTACGACGCCAAGGTCAAGGTGCTGTCGGAATATGTGAAGCACCACGTCAAGGAAGAGCAGAACGAGATGTTCCCGAAGGCCAAGGCCGCGTCGCTGGATATGCTGGACCTGGGTGCCCGAATGGTTGCCCGCAAGACCGCCCTGATGGCGCAAGTCGATAGAAACAAAGGAGAACTGTGATGAATGAAGACCTCCCGTCCGACAAGATGTCCGATGTGCCCTGGCCGACCAGCGCCGAGCGCATGCGGGTGCCGGTCACGTCGATGTTGCCGGGCAGCGAACTGGCGCCAACGCCGGCCGCAGGCCTGCTGAAGAACGCCGTGCAAGGCGCGCACGACACCATCGACCGCTACGCCGACCGTGCAGCGCCCGCTGTGCAGCAGTTGGGCGAAAGCGTCTCGGCAGCCGAAGCCACATTGCGTGCCAAGGCCGAGCAGTTGCGCGAAACCGGCGACGCGTGGGCTGAAAGCCTGCGCTGCACCGTGCGTGACAACCCGTTGGCCGCATTGGCCGGTGCGGTCGCGGTGGGCATGCTGGTGGCCCGCATCGCACGCATCAATCGTTGACACCGCGCCAGGCGTTTGCAGCGCGTTCGATGCCGCACAGACGTTGCGCAAGACCGCCGCAAATATGCTGACTCATACCCCGCACATGTCGTGCGGGGCAAACACGGAAACTTTGGAGATCACCCCATGAATTTCATCATTTGGCTCATCGTCGGCGGCGTCATCGGTTGGCTGGCCAGCATGCTCATGAAAACCGACGGTCAGCAAGGCATCGTGCTGAACGTGGTGGTCGGCATCGTCGGCGCCATGTTGGGCGGCTGGTTCATCTCTCCACTGGTTGGCGTCGGCACCATCAACCAAGACAACTTCAGCCTGCCGGCCCTGTTGGTTTCGTTCATCGGTGCTGCCATCTTGTTGGCCATCGTGAACCTGTTCCGCCGCGGCAGCGCGCGCTGAGCCTCAACGCGCTGCGCACCCGGCTACACCCCGGAACAAGCCCGGAACAAGCCCTGAACAAGCCCGAAAACAGCATGAACAACTCGTTGGCGATAGAACGTCCCTCGTTGGCCTGGCTGGGCACGGAGCCCTTGCGCGCAGCGTGGCAGTTTGCCTGCAACAAGCTGGGGGAGTCGGGCGCGGGCACGCCCGGCTACGGGCACCCTGTCGTTATCTTCCCGGGCCTGGGCGCAGACGGCAGCGCCGTTGCCACGCTGCGCAAACACTGCCGTTCACTGGGCTATGAAGCCTTCGATTGGGGGCAGGTTTTCAACACCGGGCCGCCGGGCGATGTGGGCACTGGCTGCACGCTTGCGCTACCTGATCAGCGCGGTGCGCCCCCAACCCCGAAACCGGTGCCGCGCAAGGGGCCAAACGACCCCGCTGTCGCGTCGCCGCGGGACACCATGGCACCACGCTCACCCCCCGGCCTCGCGTTGCCCCACGAACGCGACGAAGCACCCGAAGCCACCGCTGCGGTGCCCGATTCGGTCGTCTCACAGGCCAAGCGCGACATTGAGGCCGGCATGGTCGACACCGACATGCGGGCGACACCGGGACTCGACGCCGAGTTGCGTGAGCGCCTGGTGCCCGGACCCGGTGGCAAGCCTCCGTCTTCGGTCCGCCAATGACAGGGCGACCCCCGTTAGCGTCTGCAAATCGCGCAGTCAAAAACACCCATACTTGGAAAGTTACTAATGAAAAAAGGACCTGTCACTTTCGACGCCGGCCAGAACAACGGGCGAACCCAGGCCCGCGCCTCCACGTCGCACGGGCCGTTGCACGAATGACAAGTCACCAGCCGCTTCCAACCCCGCGCTGACCCAGACCAACGCCACACAGGCATTGGTGGCGGCCATGCCGCACAACGCGAACAAGGCGTTGGATTTCGGGCGTGACAACGCCGTGAATCCACCGTTGGGGATGACGGCTGCACCGACATCGGACACGGTTTCGGCCAGCACCCTGAGCGAAGGGAACGCCAGCGCAAAGACCGGTGACCCCGCAGCACCCGGCGCCCACGCCATCGACGGCCGACTCGCCCAAGCCCGTGTCGATGGTTCCGGCCAGGTGCTGACAACCAACCAGGGCGTGGCCATCGCCGACAACCAGAATTCGCTGAAGGCCGGCCTGCGCGGGCCTGCGCGGGCCTGCGCTGCTGGAAGACTTCATCCTGCGCGAAAAGATCACCCACTTCGACCATGAGCGCATCCCGGAACGCATCGTTCATGCGCGCGGCTCGGCTGCGCACGGCTTTTTCGAAAGCTACGACGCCTTGACCGACCTGACCTGCGCGGCGCCGTTTGCCGACGCCGGCAAGGTGACGCCAGTCTTCGTGCGCTTTTCCACTGTGGCCGGTGAGCGCGGTTCGGCCGATACGGCACGCGACGTACGCGGCTTTGCGGTGAAGTTCTACACCGATCAGGGCATCTGGGATCTGGTGGGCAACAACATGCCGGTGTTCTTCATCCAGGACGCGATGAAGTTTCCCGACTTCGTGCACGCCGTCAAGCCCGAGCCGCATAACGCGATGCCGCAGGCGGCTTCAGCGCACGACACGTTTTGGGACTTCGTTTCGCTGTCGCCCGAGAGCACACACATGCTGCTGTGGGTGATGTCCGACCGCGCCATTCCGCGCAGCTTGCGCATGATGCAGGGCTTCGGAGTGCACACGTTTCGGCTGGTCAACGCTGAGGGCGCCTCACAGTTCGTCAAGTTTCACTGGAAGCCGCTGCTCGGCACGCATGCACTGGTGTGGGACGAAGCGATGAAGATTGCCGGCGCCGATTCCGACTTCCACCGCCGCGACTTGTGGGAAGCCATCGAATCCGGCGAGTTCCCGGAATGGGAGCTGGGCCTGCAGGCCTTTAGCGAAGCGCAGGCCGAGGCCTTCAGCTTCGACGTGCTCGACGCCACCAAGTTGATCCCCGAAGAACTGGTCCCGGTGCGACCGTTGGGGCGCATGGTGCTGAATCGCAACCCCGACAACTTCTTTGCCGAAACCGAGCAGGTGGCCTTCTGCACCGCGCACGTGGTACCGGGCATCGACTTCAGCAACGACCCGTTGCTGGCCGGCCGACACCACTCGTACATCGATACGCAAATCACCCGCCTGGGCGGCCCGAATTTCCATGAACTGCCGATCAATGCGTCGCTGGCACCCGTGTCCAACAACCAGCGCGACGGCATCCACCGGCTGTCGATACCCAGGGGGCGCGTGGCCTACGAGCCCAACTCGTTGGGCGGCGGTTGCCCGTTCCAGGCGGGAGCGAAAGGCTACGTGTCTTTTCCCCAACCGACCGATGGTGAAAAGTTGCGCGGCAAGCCGGAAAAATTCGCCGATCACTACACGCAGGCCACACTGTTCTGGAGCAGCCAGACGCCAGTGGAGCAGGCGCACATCGTCGGCGGCTTTCGGTTTGAATTAAGCAAACTGACGGTACCGGCGATTCGCGAACGCATGCTGGCTTCGCTGGTCAACGTGTTGCCGCTGCTTGCCGCCCAGGTGGCTGAAGGCCTGGGCATGGCGCTGCCCGCAGCGCTGCCGCGTGCGCTGGCCGCGCCGAATGTGCCCGAGGTGGACACGTCTGCCGCGCTGTCATTGATGGCGCTGCCTGGCGACGGCGGTATCCGTACGCGCAAGGTGGCGCTGCTGGTGGGTCACGGTGTGGAGGGCGCATCCTTGTTGGCCGCGCAAGCGGCGTTGCAGGCAGCAGGTGCGGTGACCGTGGTTGTTGCAGCCCGGCTCGGCGCGGTCGAGACCGCCGACGGTGCGGTCATCGAAGCCACGGCAAGCTTCGAAAACGCGTCGCCGGTGCTCTTCGACGCGGTGGTTTTGCCCGACGGTGAGGTCGGCGTGAAGTTGCTGCTTCGGCATGCGCAGGCCATTGATTTCGTCGCGCTGCAGTACCGCCACGGCAAGACGCTGCTGGCGCTGGGCGCGTCCAAGGCTCTGCTCGACCGGGCCGATGTACCCCCATTCCTGGCTTCGGGGGATGCCGACCCCGGCGTCTTGATGGCCGAGGCCGTCGAGGCCGATGCCGCGCACGCCGCCTTCATCTCAGCCATCGCCTTGCACCGCCATCCGGCACGCGAAACCGATTCGCTGCGGGTGTAACCCCTCATTCGCCGAACCTTGTCAACCCCTGGCTTTTCATTACCGAACAGGTGTCACCGATGCACGACCTCGTGGTTTTTTCCCATCTGCGTTGAGGGCGACGACGGGGTGCGCGCCGCGTGCGCGAACCTGATGCGCGGCGCCATCGAACAGATAGGCCTGCGCGTGATGCAGCTGGCCGAACGCTGTGTCGGCGCGCACGGGCTGCTGCGTCGCAACTGCTGTGGAGCCGTTGACGTAACGCCGCAGGTCGTGCCGGCGGCCGTGGCAGCTGGGCTGGATGGTGATGCCGTGCATGCCCACTTCCTCGGTCTGTGCGGCCAAGGGCTGCCTTTGTAACGGGTTAGAGGGAGCCGTCACCCCAGCTTCCGGATCGATGTCTTCGCGCGAGGCGGGCCACCCTCGGCGTGAAGCCGAATCAGTGATTTCAGCCGGTCGATGGCCATTCGCACGGGCACTTTGGGCCAGGCTTTGCCATCGGTCTCAGCGGGCTCGGACTGCGCCCACAGGGTGCCGAAGGTAGCCGTCCCTTCATGCACCGCGCCCATCTCGGCACAGCAGGCTTCGCGCAGGCGCCGCCGCCGCCAGGGCTACATCTTCCAGGAAGCGCACAGCCGTTATGCCGCCGACCTGCCGGTAGGTCCCTGCTGCGCGGCGAGCTCGAGGTCGGGTCGGTTCAATGGATGCTCATGAATACGCCGAAAACGCTTCCCAGCCCACCCAAAGGAGGCTGTCGGTGCGCTATCAGACCGAAGGCACGGCGATGCGCCGCTGGGTTACTCAGCGCACAGATGCCCGGTGCACCGGCCGATAACGTGGTAGCTGTCACCGACGTAGCGTCGGTAGCGCAACACCTGCAGGCGCCAGCCGCGCCAAGTACCCGATGAGGACCCACCATGAGCACCGAGACCAAGCTAACCGACGTCGCCACCCTGCGCAGTCAGGCCCGCAACCACATCGAACGCGGTGCCGTGACCGCCGGCTACGGCGCCGACCTGGAGCAAGTGCTGAAAATGTTGAATGAGGCTCTGGCCACTGAAATCGTCTGTGTTTTGCGCTACCGCCGCCACCACTTCATGGCGCGCGGCATACACGGGCAAACCGTTGGCGCCGAATTTTTGGAGCACTCCAATGAAGAGCAAGACCATGCTGACATGCTGGCCGCGCGCATCGTGCAGTTGGGCGGTGAACCGGACTTCTCGCCCGACCACCTGAGCGCGCGCAGCCACGCCGAATACGTGGCCGGCGACACCCTGGCTCAGATGATCCGCGAAGACTTGGTGGCCGAGCGCATCGCCATCGACAGCTACCGCGACATGGTTCGTTATCTGGGCGACCAAGACCCGACCACCAGCACGCTGCTGAAGAAAATTCTGGCAGTGGAAGAAGAACATGCCGACGAACTTGCCGACCTGCTGGAAGGCATGCCGCCACAGTCGGTCTGAACCACGGGTGCAATGCCCTGAGCCTGACCCGCAGGCTGATCACCCGCGTTGCTTGCGCTTCGGTCACAATCATTCCTCGTTTCACAGTGTGGAGCGTCCGCTAGGGGTGCTGGACCGTAACGGTCCGGCTGAGAAAGTCCCTTTGAACCTGACTGAGGTAATCCTCGCGCAGGGAAGCAGCCTGATCGACCCACGGGTTCTCCGTGCGCGTCTTCTTCCAGTGTTTGCCCACCTGCCATCGCACAACAAGGCAACACGATGGCACTCGTTATCCGTTTTGAATCGCCCTTCCCTCGCCCGCCGAGGTGGCGGCTGCACGCGCTGGCGCAGGCCGTCGTGGTACTGGCTGCAGCACCGGTCTGCGCCCAGACTGCTGAACCACAGTCCATCACCATCACCGGCAAAGGCCGCAGCAACACAGCCACGGTGGCGGGCTTCGGGGATATTCCGTTGGCAGCCTTACCCTTCTCGGCCACGGTGATCAACACCGGGCAATTGCAAGACGCCGGCATTGGCGGCCTGGCCGACATCACGCGGCTGGACGCCGGCATCACCGACGCCTACAACCCGCCCGGCTACTGGAGTCAGTTGGCTGTGCGCGGCTTCACGCTGGACAACCGCTTCAACTACCGCCGTGACGGCTTGCCGATCAACGCCGAAACGGTGATCGGCCAAGCCAATAAACAAGCTCTGGAAATACTCAAGGGCACCAGCGGCCTGCAGGCCGGCACCAGCGCGCCGGGGGGCCTTGTCAACCTGGTTGTCAAGCGGCCGCAGCGCAGCATGCGCAGCGTGGCGTTGAGCTTCGAAGAGCCGGGGTCGGTGGGGGCCAGCCTGGACATCGGTGACCGCACCGGCAACGACGGCAACCTGGGCTGGCGCATCAACGCCAGCGCCGACCACTTGAGCCCGCCGATGCGTAACAGCACGGGCAGCCGCAGTTTGTTGGCCGGCGCTTTCGACGCCCAACTGGCACGCGGCAGCCTGCTGGAAATGGAATTCGAGCTCGGCCATCAAAGCCAGCCCAGTGTGCCGGGCTTCAGTCTGCTGGGAGGGCGATTGCCCGACGCGAAAGAAGTCGACCCTCGCCTGAATCTGAACAACCAGGCGTGGTCCTTGCCCGTGGTGTTCGACGGCCGTACCGCATCGCTGCGCTACACCCAGCGTGTCAGCGATGGCGTCGACTTCGTGGCTCACGGCATGCGCCAGCAACTGCGCACCGATGACCGAATCGCCTTCCCGTTTGGCTGCAGCGACGAAAGCAATTACTCGCGCTTTTGCAGCAACGGCAGCTTCGACCTGTACGACTTCCGCAGCGAGGGCGAACGCCGCAACAGTCAGGCCCTGGACCTCTATCTGGCCGGCCACGCGGCGCTGGGCGGCCTGAAGCACCGCTTTAATGCCGGCGTGTTGTCGACCCGTTTCGATTCAAGCTTCGGTCAGCAGGCGTACAACTATGTCGGCAGCGGCACCATCGACGGCGTGGCGCGCTTGCCGGCCGACCCCAGCCTGACCGACGAAAACACCAACCGCGGCGAGCGCAGCACAGAGTTGCACCTGCAAGATGGAGTTGCGATTACGGAAGGGGCGACCTTGTGGCTGGGCCTTCGCCATACCCGCCTGCAACGCGACAGCGTGCGCACCGACCGTTCACGCGCCACAGCCTATGGCCAATCCTTCACCACACCGTGGTTGGCGTTGAGCCAGGCACTCGGCGATGACGGCACCGTTTACGTCAGCTGGGGCCAGGGCGTTGAATCCGAAGTGGCACCGAACCGCTCGCGCTACAGCAATGCCGGTCAGGCGCTGCCGGCGCTGAAAAGTCGCCAGGTCGAAGCCGGTTTCAAGCAGTCGGGCCGCAGTCTGGACTGGCGCGTTGCGGGTTTCGACACCCTACGCCCGGAATGGCGCGACATCGGCAGCTGCAACCTGACCGCCAGTTGTGTCAAGCGCGCCGACGGCACCTCGCGCCACACTGGCGTAGAAGCCGAAGCCGAATGGCGTGCCGGGGCCATCAGCCTGCGCGGCAGCGCGATGGCACTGCGTGCGCGCCGCGAGAATTCAGCTGAAACCACCTTGAACGGCAAGCGGCCGACCAACGTGCCCGCGTTCAGCATGAAGCTGCAGGCGGCCTACAACATCGCGGCGCTGCCGGGGCTTGCGGTGCTGAGCTTTGTCACCCACGAAGGACAGCGCATAGTGCTACCCGACAACACTTTGGCCACTCCGGGCTGGACCCGGGTCGATGTTGCTGCGCGCTACACGCAGCCCCTGAGTGCGGCCCGAACAGCGGTCTGGCGTGCGGGCTTGGACAACCTCGGGAACCAACGCGCCTGGAAGGAAGCGCCCTTCCAGTACGGTCACGCCTACGTCTACCCGATGTCGCCTCGCGCATTTCACGCCTCGGTGGCGGTCACCTTCTGAACGGGCAAGGAGCCTGGGGGTTCAGAAAAAAAAGGACGCTATAATTTAAGGCTGTATTCCTCGATAGCTCAGTCGGTAGAGCGCCGGACTGTTAATCCGTAGGTCCCTGGTTCGAGCCCAGGTCGAGGAGCCAAGATAGGCGGGGGTTAGCTGGTGAGTAGCCGCTAACCCCCTTGTTTTTCTTGGCCCTTTCGTTGCCGTACTGCTGCCGTGAGGGGGTCGGCTCGTGGCCTCCGCGCGAAACCGGATCAGCCAGCCAGCACACTTTTGGGAATGACAGGCACAGTCACCGCGCAAGCACCGCGCAAGCGCCGCGCAAGCACCGCGCAAGCACCGCGCAAGCGCCGTGCAAGCGCCGTGCAAGCGCCGTGCGCAGCCGCGCAACACTGCCGTTGGGCCCGTTGGAACTTCCCTCGGCAGCCCTCGGCAATTTTTCGCCCAAAGTCATCGCCAAATCGCCCACGCTTTGCGCCTGGAGTGATGTCGACGACTCACCTGGAAAACCGCTCCATGCGCCAACGCAAAAACCCCGTCACACTCCGCCCTTGCCACGATGGCTCGCTGATCGTGCGCATGCGGTCCGTCATCCGGATGACGGGACTCTGCCGCTCGACGATCTACCGTCGCGCAGGACAAGTTCCCCTCGCCGGTTCGCTTGGCTGCGCGAGCCATCGCGTGGCGCTGTACTGATCTTGAACGAACAGCGCTCGGTGCAACCGACCGATGGCGCAAAGCAGCGCGCCGGCTGCCGGCGCGGCGCTGCTGCCGATGCCGCTGGTGATCGCCATGACTGCCCCGACGATGAGTCTCACCAGTGCGATCCTGATGGCCCATGCGCAGGATCTCGAGTCCGCGTTTCATGGGGTGATGCGGGTCGGCGCCGCTTCGGCCGCCACGGCGAACCTGTATGCATTCATGTGGCCAGCGGCCACCCGATCAAGGCGAGATCACAAAGAACATCGCCGCTTGCCGATGCCGGTGTCAAGCGGCCGGTTGCGCCTTACGCAAAACTGCTTCGATGCCATCGAGAAGGGGCAGCAACTCGGCGATCACGGCACTGACACAGTGCTTGATCGCGAGCGCCGGTCGGCTTTCGCGGAACAAGGCGTGCAGCGCCGCTGCCGCCTGGCCCACGGCTGCGGTGCCCACGCTGCCTGCCGAGCCCATGAGGTTGTGGGCCAGCGACGCGACGGCCGCCATGTCGCCGGCGGCCAAGCCATCGTCGAGCCGCTTCGCATCCTGGGCATGGCTGCGGGCGAACAGACCCAGGACGCGTTCTTGCGTCGCTTGTCGCCCCAACACGCGCGCAAGGCCGCTCTCGATGTCCAGTCCGGGCACGCGGGCCCAACGTTGCCGCCATTCAGCGGCGCCCGGCTCGACCTGCGCTTGCCCCAGCGGGTCCTGCAGCACTGGCGCAGTCGAAGGCAGCCATTCGGTTGGCATCACCCATCAGCCATGGCGGCACCGCGTTGCGGTCGATCTCGATGACCAGGCACTTGGACCGCGCCGCGTCGCCGATCAGCGACTGGACCTGATCGAAAACGGTGCCCAGCGCGAAGTTCTTGTGCTCCAGCACCAGCTTGCCGGCTTCGATCTTCGAGATATCGAGGATGTCGTTGATGACAGCCAACAGATGCGACGCAGCGACTTCGATCTTGCCCAGTCGCAGCGCCTGCACTGGCGTCGGTTCGGCGCGCTGCAACAGGTGCGTCAAGCCGATGATGGCGTTCATCGGCGTGCGGATCTCTTGGCTCATATTGGCCAGGAACGTGCTCCTGGCCAAGCTGGCGGCATCGACCCGCTCACGCGTCGCGCCGAGCTCGACGGTGCGGCTGGCCACCAGGTTTTCCAGGGGGTGCCGATGGTTGTCGAGCTCGCGGCTCAGCCGCTGCTGCTCGGTGACGTCGCGCTGAATCGACACATAGTGGCTGTTCGTGCCGTCGGGGCGCCGGACCGGCGCGACGCTGGCGTTGTCGACGTACTCGCTGCCATCCTTGCGCCGGTTGATGAACTCGCCCCGCCAGGTCTGGCCGCCGGCAATGGCCCGCCACATCGCGATGTACGACGCCCGCAGCGTCTTGCCCGAGCCGAGCAGCGTGCCCGGACGCTGACTGGCCGCGTCGTCGCGGCTGTAGCCGCCGTTGCGCGAGAAGGCCGCGTTGACGTACTCGATGCGGTCGTCGGCATCGGTGATGACGATGCTCTCGGAGCTTTGCTCCACCGCCTGCGACAACTGGCGCAAGTGCTCCTCGGCCGCCTTGCGCTCACCAATGTCGCGCTCGATGGCCACCCAGTGCGTGAAGCAGCCTGCGGCATTGGCTACCGGCGCGATTTGCATCTCGATCCAGAACTCGGTGCCGTCCTTGGCGTAGTTGACGAGCTCCGCGCGCACGGGCTCCCAGCGCTTCAGGGCGGCAGCAACGCGGGCCAGTTCAACGCGGTCGGTCTTGGGCCCCGGCCCCGGTTTGTCGAAGGGCTCGGCCTCGGTGATGAGCACGATGTCGTTGAGGTTAGCCACACAGGTTTCGAGCAGGTGCTGCGCGGCCAGGCTGTCCCGCAGGCTGGCCTCGGACAGACGCTGGCTCTGCAACAACGCCAACAACTGTTCGCGGGCGGCGGCCTCGGCTTCGCTGCGCTTGCGGCCAGTCAGGTCGGTGACGACCAGGCCGAGCGCTCCAGGCACGCCGCCGGGAAGGCCGCCCGCGGCCAGCGGGCTGACTGACAGAAAGGTCGACACGCGCTCGCCCGTTTCGGTCAGCAGATCCAGTTCGCCACTTTGCTTGCTGGTGCGGCCTGCAGCCAGCAGTCTGGCCAGTGCGGACTGCGAATCGGGCGCGAAGCAGCCGGCGATCGGCGCACCGATGACATGGTTCAGCGGCCGCCCCAGCAATTCGGCCAAGCGCCGGTTGGCGTAGGCAATGTGGCCTTCGGGTGTCAGTGTCAGCGCGCCTTCTGCCATGTCCTCGACCAGCAGGCGGTAAGCGTGGTCGGCACCGTCCAGCGTGAACATCCGGCCCTTGGTGTCAACGGGGCCACCGGGGCCACCCGGGGCCACCTCCGGCCACGAACAATGCGTCGACCTCACCGCCACGGATGGCCGCCAAGGCCTGCGCTGATTGCGCGGCCTCGAGTTACGCAGCCGTGCTGGCGGGGCTGCCGCTCGCCACAGTGGGCTGAACGCTGGAAGGCTGCTTCATCGGCCGCTTAGCGGCCCGCGCGCGGCTACAAATCCAGCCCGACCAGCACGCGCTCGGTGTTGGACATGTCGCCGACGATGGACCGCAGCGGTTCGGGCAGCCGTTTGATCAATGCCGGCAAGGCCACGACCTATCCGGATTGCGCCAGTTCCGGCTGCTGGCAAAGGTCGATCACCTCCAGCCGGTAGCGATCGTCCAGTTCTTGCGCACAAAGGCGATGCAGGTTGGCTACCGCACGCAGAGAGCGCACCGACTGCCCGGCCACCTACAGGCGCAGGATCCACAGTTCGGCAGCATCAGCAGCATCAGCAGCATCAGCAGCTTCGGCCGCTTTGGCCGCTTCGGCCGCTTCGGGGGTAGCGGCGGAGAGGGTGCTCACGTTGGCTCCACACTGCGCCTGTGAGCCATCTCGTCACGGTTCAGGCTGAGCCGCGCCTCGCTGATCTCGGCTTGGCCGATGACGGCCAGCGCGGCGGCTTCCAGCGCCGCGAATTCGGCGCGGATGGCGACGACCTGCGCCTCCATCGCAGCCCGCTGGCTGGCACGGTCAGCACGCCGGCCGGGCCGATGTAGACGTCGCGCAACTCGATGTCCTGGTCGGACAGCGAGAACTCGCGGATCTGATTGGAGTGCGCCATGCCGCGCGACTGGTGTCGACGAGGAAATCGCCACCTCGGTCTGCTCTTGCGCGCCGCCGCTCGGCGTCAGGCTGGTGAAGAACGAGGTGATGCCCTTGACCTTCAGCGCGTCCACCAGGCGCAGCAGCATGCGCTGCACGTCGTTCTCATTGCCCACCTTCATGAAGCTCGACAGCGGGTCCACCACCACCGCCTGCGGGTCGAAGCCGCCAACCTCCTTGAGCGTCACCGACAGGTGCATCTCCAAGCCCAGCAGCGTGGGCCGGGCCCGAGCATCGCGTCCAGGCTGTCCAGGCCGCTGGACACGCGATCAACCGAAGCGGGGTGCTGCAGACCCACCAAGGTCATGGGCAGCACCGAAATGCCGCCTTCATCGATGGGGAACGGGTAGTCTCGTTGCTGCCGTGCGTGGAGCCCCCTGTACTTGACGACGCGCAGCCGTCGCGACGAGGCCATGTTCACGACGCGGTGGTCCAGCACGACGACGCAGTCCGAGACGTATTCCTCCAGCCCCTGGCTGCTCAGTGCCCCCGGTTCGCTGCCGCCCCCGGTTCCCCTTTCACCAGTGACGATGGCGGTGACGCCCCGGTCTTTCAGCCAGCCGAAAAGGCGGCGCAACTCGGCGCGCAGGACGGCCGGGTTGGGCAGGCCGGCGAACAGCGTCTCGATGGTGTCGAGCACCGCGCGCCGATGCTGCGGATGGCGTGGTCCAGGCGAATGAACAGGCCCTCAAGGTCGTAATCGCCGCTGGCCTCGATTTCGCTGCGCTCCACGCGCACACGGTCGATGAGGAGCAGACTCCGGGCCACCAGGTCGTCCAGGTCGAAGCCCAGCGAGGCCACGTTCTGCGTCAGGTCGGCAGCGGTTTCCTCGAAGGCCATGAAGACCGGTCCATGCCCTTGGCTCAGAAAAAGAAGGTCGCCCAGTGGTAGCGCTTCTCTGCAGGGTTTTCGCCCTGGGCGGGGACGACCTGCCTTGTGCCGACTGACATCCGGCGCAGGGCGGTATGCGCCCTGCCTGGCGCGTCCCGGCGGCTCAGCAAATCATCGCGGGTGCCGACGCGCTGATGAAGTCCAGCGGCCGATGCGGCAGCCGCTTCCGGTACCCCGTTCACGGGTTGCGCCAGCCGCCATCGGTGGCAATGAAATGGTCTGCGGCAGGCGGGCCCCAGGAGCCCTGTGCATAAAAGTGGACCGCAGCATGTTCGACAAGCACAGGCTCGACCACGGCCCAGGCTGCTTCGATGGCGCCTTCACGGGCGAACAGCGCGCTGTCGCCTTCCAGCGCGTCGGACAACAGACGCTCATAAGGCGACTGTTCACCGGCTGCTTCTTCGAGCAATAGAAATTCGCGCTGGTCGCCGATGTAGGCCTTGCCGGCGCGTTTGACGCGCGCACCCAGCGCGATCGTCGCGTTCGGCGACAAATGAAAGCGCAGATGGTTGGCGTCCTCGCCCACCGCCGCGTCGGCGAACAGGTTCTGGGGCGGCGGCTTGAAGCGAACCACCACCTCGCACGCTGTGAGGGGCAAGCACTTGCCCGAGCGCAAATACCAAGGCACGCCGCCCCAGCGCCAGGAATCGACATGCAGGCGCAGGGCGCAGAAGGTTTCGACATCGGAATCTTTAGCAACCTGCGGCTCGTCGCGGTAGCCCTGGTATTGCCCGCGCACGATGTCGTCGGCGGCAAGCGGCCGCATCGCGGCAAACACATCGGCCTTGTGGCCGTGCACAGCCTCGAAGTCGCGGCTGGCTGGCGGCTCCATCGCCAGCAGCGCGACGATCTGGAACAGATGGTTCTGCACCACGTCGCGCAGGCAGCCGGCACTTTCGTAAAACGCACCGCGGCCTTCGACGCCGAACCGCTCGGCCAGCGTGATCTGCACACTGGCGACATGGTGGCGGTTCCAGATCGGCTCCAGAAATGAATTGGCGAAGCGGAAGTAGAGGATGTTCATGATCGCTTCCTTGCCCAGGAAGTGATCGATGCGGAAGATGGCGTCTTCGGGAAAGGCTTCCAGCGCCGCGCGGTTGAGTTCTTGCGCCGAGGCCCCGTCACGGCCGAAGGGCTTCTCCACCACGACCCGCCCTTGCGCGGCCAGACCGGCGACCTGCAAGCCGCTGATGACCGCGGTAAACAGTGCCGGTGGAATGGCGAGGTAGAACATCGGGCGCTGCGCGCCGTTCAGGGCGCGCCGCAGCGCATCGAAGGTGGCCGCTTCCCGGTAGTTGCCGCTGACGTAGTGCAGCGCCGACAAGAGGCCGTCCAGTGCGCGCGGCTCGACCTCGCAGCCCTGGCTTTCGATGCTGTCGTGGGCCAACACGCGGAACTGCGCGTCAGTGTGCTTCGATGAAGCCACGCCGATCACCGGCACCTTGAGCGCGCCGCGACGGCACATCGCGTAGAGGGCAGGGAAGATTTTCTTGCGTGCCAGGTCGCCGGTGGCACCGAACACCACCAAGGCGTCGGCGGCCGGCCGGTGGAGATGCGGCGGGCCTGAGTTCATGTCACGCGCCCGTTGGCGGCGTGGGCGCCGGTTTCTCGACATGGCCGCCGAATGCATGGCGCATGGCCGACTGCACACGGTTGGCAAAGTCGGCAGCGCCGCGCGACTCGAACCGGGTGTACAGCGCCGCGCTCAGCACGGGTGCCGGTACGGCTTCGTCGATGGCCGCCTGCAGCGCCCAGCGGCCTTCGCCGGAGTCCGAGATGCGGCCTGCGTAGCCTGCCAACGTACGGTCAGCCGCCAGCGATTCGGCGGTCAGGTCGAGCAGCCAAGAACCAATCACGCTGCCGTGACGCCAGACCTCGGCGATCTCGGGCAGGTCCATCGCGTAGCGGTAATGCTCAGGCTGACGCAACGGTGTCGTTTCGGCATCGACGGCTTCGCCCCGCAGGCCGACATCCGCGTGGCGCAGGATATTCAGCCCTTCGGCATAGGCGGCCATCAGGCCGTACTCGATGCCGTTGTGAACCATCTTGACGAAGTGGCCGGCGCCATGCGGCCCACAGTGCAGCCAACCCTGGTTTGCACTGCCGTCTGCGCGGCGTCCGGGCGTCGGTGGCGCGCTGTTGGCGCCGGGGGCCAACGTGGTGAACAAGGGTGTCAGATGCGTCACCACCGCCTTGTCGCCGCCGATCATCAGGCAATAGCCGCGGTCCAGGCCGGCCACGCCGCCGCTCGTGCCGACATCCACGTGGGCAATGCCTGAAGCTGCCAGCGCGGCGGTGCGACGCAGGTCGTCGTGGTAGTGAGAGTTGCCGCCATCGATGACGATGTCGCCGGCTTGCAGCAAAGGCGCAAGCTGATCGAGCAGGGCGTCAACCGCCGCCGCCGGCACCATCAACCAGACCGCGCGGGGCGCCTGCAAGGCGTCGACCAAGCGTTGCAGGGATGCGGCGCCCGTGGCTCCCCGCGCAGTCAGATTCTCCATCGCCCCGGACGACGGGTCGTGGACCACACAGTCATGGCCGCCGCCCAAGAGGCGGGTGACCATGTTGGCACCCATGCGGCCCAGGCCGATCATGCCGATCTGCATCCTCATGCTCCTGTCCGCTGGATAACCTGAAAAAGCGTAGAGCGCGCAGCTGCGCCGGTCTGTGCGTTCGAACACGGGCGCGCCTGCTGACCCCAGGCTTCCTCCGGGGTGCTCGAGCTGCTGGGCGCTGGGCGCTGGGCGTTGTCGGCCTTCTGTTCACGACAACCCGGCGGGCGGCGGGGATCGGGCTCTTTGCCCTGACGATCTGCGTCACCCCGGTTCACATCTGCATGTTGCAACGGCCCGATCAGGCCAGGGACAGCGCAAGGGTTTCAAAGAGCTTGCTGCCCATCGTCACTGCGTGCGTCATGGCACAGACCTGCACTGCACGAACGGAGAAGCTGCCGCAGCCCCAGTGAGCGCAGCTTGCTGGTCAGCAATGCCTCTGAAGTTCGCACCATGTCGATCCAGCCTTATCGAGTGAGGGTCAGCGACTCGGTGTTCAGCGATCCGTGAGCACGACTGTCGCCAACGCGCTGGCCCCTCGCCCGCCGCCGGGCCTTGAGGTGACTCGAGCATCCTGAAGGAATCGCAATGACCCAATCTTTTCAGAAGTGGACCGTTCTGCCCCACGGCAAGCTGGTTCAGATCGACGAGAACATCCTGACGGTCGTCGGCGAGATCCACATGCCACTGATGGACCTGCCGCGGCGCATGACCGTCGTGCGCCTGGTCGATCGCGGCTTGGTGGTGTTCAGCGCGATCGCGCTCGACGAGGACGAAATGTCCGCGCTGGAGGCCTACGGTCGCCCCGCATTCCTCATCGTGCCGAGCGACCATCATCGGCTTGACGCGAAGACCTGGAAGGGCCGCTATCCCGAAATCCAGGTCGTTGCGCCCGAGGGTGCGAGGACGAAGGTCGAGGAAGTGGTGGCTGTCGACACGGTGGCACCGCGTCTCGATGATCCCGGCGTGCAGTTCGTGACCGTTCCTGGAACCCGCGGCCGGGAAGCGGCGCTGGTCGTCCGCACACCGAAGGGCACAACGCTGGTGTTGAACGACGTGGTCGGCAACATCCGGAATGCGGCCGGCTTCGGTGGCTGGCTGCTGCATCTCGCCGGCTTTGCCGGCCATGAAGCGCAGGTGCCCGCGATCGTAAAGATGGCGGTGATCGAGGACACGAAGGCCTTGCGCACCCAACTGCTGCAGTGGGCCGAAATCGACACGCTGATCCGCATCCTGGTGTCGCACGGGTCGCCGATCGAAGACAACCCCCGCCAGGTGCTGCGTGATCTGGCGGCATCGCTCGAATGAGCGTCTTGGGCGATTCAGCTCCGTTCCATTGATTCGTCAGCGGCCCGGTGCAGGAGAGCGCTGTCAAAGAGCGTCGGGGTTTTCGCCAATTCCGCTGGATGGGGCTGGCCCAGGTGCATTGCAGTCGGGCTGGGCGGGGCGCGTATCCGAACCAAGGTCCACGGCAAAGATCGGATAGCCGCCGTCACCCCGCGTTTTCCTTGCTGCCCCGAGCTTGGCGATCGAGGCCGACGATCCGATACTTGTCAGCCAAGGCTACCGCCACCGACCGGCCTAGGTTGCCCGCACCGCCCGTCACCAGGACGACCGGTCGGGCATTGGAGCCTTTCATCACCACGACTTCATTGGTAGCCGACGCCCATCACATAGTTGCGCAGCAGCGCCTCTTCATGGTTGCCGGCCGCCAGCAGCGCCCGCAGCCCGTCGCGGGCGTTCAACACGCCCAGCGGGCGCCTGTCAGCGTCCATCAGAACCACGTGGATGAGGCCACGCGCGTGCATCATCGCCAGTACATCGGAGAGCAGGTCTTCGGGCGCGCAGATCGTGAACTCGGGCGTCATCACATCGCCGGCCCGGGTGGTGAAAAAGTCGGCCTGCCCCAGGCCCAGGCGCCGGACGAGCGTGGTCTCGGTGATGACGCCGATCGCAGCCCCGGTGGCATCACACACCAGCACGACACTGATCTGCGCACCCGATAACAGCGCTGCCACTTCAACCAGCAAGGCGTCGACGGCCACGGTCAGCAGGCGCGACCTTGCGATGGTTTCAACGCCGGAGACAAGCAAAGGCGCCACGGCGCGGGCCTCGGCTGCGGCCACTGGCGGGGTTTCGGGTGTCGGGTGTGCGGCCGTGACCGGGGGTTGAGCGCTCATCGGGCTAGCGCCGCTTCAAGCTGCGCCTTATTCATCGTGGAGCGCCCCTTCAAGCCGCGCTGACGGGCCTCGTTGCGAAGCTGCAGCAGGGTTCGACCACCTGGACCCTGGTGCGAGCGCAGGCCGCCGCGTCGGCCAGACGAGATGTCATTGATCGAAGAGGAGCTGGCCTCCACGGACTCGCCGTGTTGTGCCCGCTCCTTGTTGACGACCCGTGCGGCAATCTCCTCGGCCAGCGGTTGGGGCTTGCCTTGGTCAAGCAGGCTTTGCTTGATGTGCACGTATTGGCGCTCACGCTTGGCGCTCCAGGCTTTCTGCGGCATGACGGATCCTTTCCGGTCGGTGGTGGATGCAGCGGAATACTTAGGGCGTCGCAGCAACGCGCCCGAATTTCATTCCCCTTTCAGTGCGGCCTGCACCGCCTCGTCCAGCTTTTCCAAGCCGAACGAGACATCGACGGCCTGGCCGTTCAGAAAGAATGCCGGTGTGGCCCGCAGGCCGCTGCGTTCACCGGCACGGCGATGCTCCTGAATGCGTTGCGTGTAGATGTGATCGGCCAGCTCCGCGTTGAAGCGGTTCATGTCCAGCCCGATAGACTGCGCATACCCAGCAAGGGCCGCCGGCTTTAGGTGATGGGTTTGCGCAAAAAGCAGGTGGTGCATCGGCCAGAACTGGCCCTGCGCAGCCGCCGCCTCGGCTGCTTCAGCCGCCAGCTCGGCGTTCGGATGAACCTCCACCAGCGGATAGTGGCGGAACACCAGCCGCAGCCGACCACGATGGGTGTCGACCAGATGCTGCATCAGCGGCTCGGCGTGGATGCAGGTCGGGCACTCGTAGTCTCCGTATTCCAGCAGCGTAAGCTTCGCGTGCGCATCGCCCAGCACATGGTCGGCTGCTGCCAGCGCGGCCTCGGGAATCTCGACCATCGCAGCGCCGCTCATGCAGCCGCCGCTTCGAGCCTAGCCTGCAGGCTGATCTCGGCAACGGACGCCAACGTCTTCTGCGGGTTGGCGCCCCGGCGGTCGCCCTCGAACCGACTGGCAAAGCCATAGGTGTAGCGCTTCAGCGCATCGGGCTCGGCGCTGATCGGACCCTTGCCCTTCTTGCCCGGGCTTTCACAACGGACGCTGGCGGTGTTCTCGGTCATGGCAGAGCCTCTCAGGGGATTGCGGCGAAATGGAACGCGACTCTCGACCTACAGCGCTGGTATTGCGGCGGCAATGACGGTGCGCGTTACACGGTGAAAAGCATGGTCTCCCTCATGCACTATCGAGTCTGTGCCGCAGCGAACAGACCCAGCATGTCGATCGCGGCCGACTTGTTTTCGAATCGCGACAAGTGGCTGCCACCCGCCCTGCTGACGAATTTCTGATGTCGTCACGGTCGGCTGGAACGCGCTGGCGTTCAGACCATGGCTACACCTGCTCGGCGGCGCTGCCTCGGCTTTGGTCAGGTGCCGACATGCCCTGCACATCCACCCATGCGCTGTACTCGGCAACGCTGACACCACCGACATCCAGAGCGGCCTGCCTCAGGTCGAGACCGTGGGCATGTGCATGTCGGGCGATCTGCGTGGCGCGGTCGTATCCGATGTGCGGCACCAGGGCCGTGACCGCCATCAGCGAATGCTCGATCATCGACTGCACACGCTTGGCGTCCACCTCGATGCCCTCGATGCAGTGAGCCCGGAAACTGGCCATGGCATCGGCCAGCAGGCGCAGACTGTCGAGCAGATCACAGGCGATCAGCGGCTTGTAGACGTTGAGTTCAAGCTGCCCCTGGCTCGCGGCGATGCCGATGGCCACGTCGTGCCCCATCACCTGGGCGCAAACCATCGTCAGTGCCTCGACCTGCGTCGGGTTGACCTTACCCGGCATCATGGAACTGCCCGGCTCATTGGCGGGCAGTCGCAACTCACCAAGGCCGGCACGCGGCCCGCTGCCCATCAGGCGAATGTCATTAGCGATCTTGTTGAGCGCCACGGCCAGCATTCTGAGCGCGCCATGCAGCCCCACCAGGGCTTCGTGTCCGGCCATCGCGGCAAACAAGTTGTCGGCCACGACGAAGGGCGCATCCAGCCGCGCGGCCAACACCCTGGCGACACGAGCGCCGAATTCCGGGTGTGTGTTGAGCCCGGTGCCGACGGCGGTGCCACCGATGGCCAGCGCGTGGACATCAGGAAGCGCCCGCCGGATCGCCGCTTCGGCGAGCGCAAGCTGGGCCTCGTAGCCACTGAGCTCTTGACCGAAGGTGAGCGGCGCGGCGTCCTGCAGGTGGGTGCGGCCGACCTTGAGCACGTGGGCAAAAGCCTCGGCCTTGGCGTGCAGCGCGGCGCGCAAGCTCGCCAGCGAGGCCAGCAAGACGCGCGCGCTCAACACGGCAGCGATGTGCATGGCTGTCGGGAACACATCGTTCGACGACTGCCCCAGGTTCACATCGTCGTTCGGGTGCACGCATCGATCGGCGCTTAAGCCGCCGCCAAGTGCCATGGAGGCGAGATTGGCGACGACCTCGTTGACGTTCATGTTGCTCTGTGTGCCGGAGCCGGTCTGCCACACCGACAAGGGGAACTGGCTTTCAAACTCGCCCGCCGCGATACGCGTTGCAGCAGTAACCACCGCCGCTGCCTTCGTGGCGTCCAGCAAACCGAGGTCGACGTTCACCTCGGCTGCGGCGCGCTTGATCTGCGCCAGCGCATGCACGATGGCCGATGGCATGCGCTGCTTGCCGATGGCGAAGAAGCGAAGGCTGCGTTCGGTCTGCGCACCCCACAGCGCATTACCCGGCACTTCGATGGGTCCGAAGCTGTCCGTTTCCGTGCGTGGTGTGGGCTGCACCGTGATGTCTTGGTGAAGCATTTCAGTGCGACTCCGGGAAGTGGCGCTACTTGAGCAATGCTGGTCGGCAAACGCGACCCAGTCTGTTCTTCAACGCACTGACTTGAAGATCCCATCTCGCCACACTCCCATCTAGTCGCTTGCATGCGAGCTACGCGCCTCTTAATCGGAGAAGCACCATGGAAAGTTATCTGCACCGAGTCGTCGGCCTCTACGCATCGACGGCCGACGCCGAAGAAGCCCGCGACCTGCTCGTTGCCCAGGGCATTGCGCCGGCGCAGATCAAGGTGCTGACGGCTGCGTCGACCGGCGCGGGTACCGACGCAAAGTCCGACAGTGACGATGTCCTGAAGGATCTCTTGCGTGATGGCGCCATCGGCACGGCAGTGGGCACGGCGGCCGGTGCCGGCGTATCGATTGCCATGGCAGCGGCCAATCTCACACTGTTCATTGCCAGCCCGGTATTGGGTGCCCTGTACCTGATCGGCTGGGGTGCAAGCCTGGGCGGCCTGGTCGGTGCCGTCGTGGGTTCCGAAAGAAGCCATGGCGACGTGTCCACCCTGATCAAGGAAGCACTGGCCAACGGGCAGGTCGTGTTGGTCGTCCACGCGCGCACCGGGTCCGAGACCTCTCAGGCTCAACAGCTTGTGAGCCAACACGCCGACCCGCCGGCGGCGCAGCTGTCGAGCGCAGGTCCATCGGCGATTCCAGCCACGACCTGACCAGACGGGCCGGCAGACCACGTCGGCTCGCACCAAAGCATCGACTCGCTTCGCGCCAGATGTCCATGACGGCGGTGGATTGGGCCGTCATCGTGCGGGGTCGGCCAAGATTTGCGCAGCGTCGATCGGCAAGGCGACGTTGGCCGACCGGCGCGGCCAGGGTGTCGTGGGCCAATGCGGCATCGGCATAGTCAGCAGTGTCAGTGTCAGTGTCGGTTTCTGCGCCACCAGCAACAAGATCTCGAAGGCTCTCTTCGGTTCGGCCGATCAGCCGTTCGGGTGTCGAACCCAAGGTCCAGGTGGCAAGGACGATGGGGGGCATCAAGCCACCCGTGCACCAACCCAGGTGCAGCTTGTTGACAATCTCCCGGTGATTCAACAGCGTACGTCAGGCGCCATCTGTGCGTGCCCGGCGTGGACGCATGCCTGGGCCGCACTCACAGCGGTTCACGTCCGCAGAAACGACAGCAGTGCCTCGTTGAACGTCTGGGCGTGCGACACGTTCAATCCGTGCGGCGCGCCTTTGACCGTGACCAGTTGGCTGTGGGGCACGGCCCGGTGGGTGCGCTGGCCCGAACCTTCGAGCGGCACGATCGCGTCCGCCTCGCCGTGGATCACCAGCGTGGGCACCGTCACCATCTTCAGGTCTTCGCGGAAGTCGGTGTTGCCGAACGCGTCCATGCAGGCCAGCGCCGCATGCTGCGCCGACTGGTGGCACACGGCGACCGCTGCGGCTCGTTGCACCTCGGTGACCTGCAAGGCACCGTTGGCCGAGAAGAAATCCTTGCTGAAGAGTTCAAAGAAGGAATTGCGGTCTTCCTGGAGCGCCTTCTTCATCTGCTGCGCCTTCTCCGGCGTCAGAGGGCCTTCCGGGTTGTCGGCCGTCTTCATCAGATAGGGCGGCACGGCTGCGGCAAACACCACGCTGTGCAGGCGCGATTCGCCGTGCCGCGCGATGTAGCGCGCCACTTCGCCCCCGCCCATCGAGAAGCCGACCAACGTCACGTCCTGCAAGGCGCCTTGGTCCATGACGCGCTGCAGGTCATCGGCCAGCGTGTCATAGCTGTAACCCGATGCCGGCTTGTCCGATCGTCCGAAGCCCCGGCGGTCATAGGCCACCACGCGATAGCCGGCGGCACGAAGCACCGAAATCTGAGGCTCCCAGGCCTGGGCTGACAACGGCCAGCCATGAATCAGCACAACCGGTCGGCCACCGCCACCGCTGTCGTCGATGTGCAGGCGCACGGAATCCGCCTGCAGCGAGTCGGCGCCGCTCGAATCTTCCGGGTTTGCCATGACGCCAGCGGCAGCGGCGCCCAGTACTCCAGCGGCGGCACCGATCGAGGCGCCGACAAGCACCCCAACCGGGCCGACCAGTGCGCCACCAATAGCGGCGCCTGTGGCCGCTCCAGCCACGACGCCGCCACCCATCAACACCGAATTCGCCTCGCGCACTGCCTCCTGCGGTCCCAGCAGAATCTGCGCCGCAGGATTCGGGTCTTGCGACGGAATGCCGTGACCGGGGACGGCCTGCTCAGCAAGATCTTGGTCAACAGGTGCGGTTTGGGACGGCAGGCTGGCGGATGGGTTCATGTGTCTCGGCTCATGAGGTTGGCAATCGAACTGGCGCGAGGCTCGCGCCTCAATCTGCTACCTGAACTTATGTCCGCGATGGCGGTTCGTCTGTGCGGCAGAGGACGGTAGATCAACCATTGGCGAAGCCGATCGTCACAGGTGCACCGCTAGAACCCGGCCCGCACCTACCCAGGTACGGACCCAGAGTGGCGCCTCCAACAGCGGCGTGATCCGCGCATTCGCATCAACGCGCAACACGACACCAGTTCTTCAACGAAGCCAGCAAGGTCGCACGCAGGCCGTGCTTCTGAATGGAATACCAGCGCCGGTGGACCCCTCAATGGTCCCCCAATGGATCCCTCGGTGGACCCCTCGGTGGACGCTCAGCGGCCCAGAAAGACTAAAGGGTCAGTAGGCGATAACCCACTGACCCTCGTCTTTTCTGGTGCGGCTGGCAGGAATCGAACCCACGACCCCTTATTTCGTAGCCACACTTTTTGTGATTTCCAGATGTCCACCGGAGTCCACGGGCGTCTCGATATTCCCTTGTAAATCAATAACTTGGAAGACTTGTTCGTCCAAGACCATCTTTCAGCGTCTTTCAGCATCCGCGAAAATTCTGTTGCCAATGCCGTTGCCAGCTCTTCGTCTTGGCGCGTGGATTGGTCGGAACCCAAGGAGTCTGACATGGCACGAACTGCCAAGGTTCACTGGCTCATGGCAC
>JAYSYH010000133.1:0-1865 GCA_043716645.1 Betaproteobacteria bacterium
GCCTGCGCTGCCTGCGCTGCCAGTGCAACCGGCCGCAAGTGGGCGTCGGCCCAGGCCGGGCCCTCGGGCAGCTTGAAGTCGTCTTGCCGGATGTCGGGGCCGGCGCCGTCCAACGTCAGGCGGACCAGCCGGGCTTGCTGCGCAGCAGACAGGTCGGCGCCTTGCGACTGCTGCACGTAGAACCACTGGCCTGCGAGCTGTGGCGCATCGAAAGGCATCACGATGTGGTGCAGATGCGGCACCGCCGGCGGCTTGATCGTCAGCTTGGCGTCGGCAGCGTCGATGTTTTGCTGCCAGACCTGCTCGTTGTTGTTCCATTCGCCGGCCCACCAGGCGGTGAAGCGGGCCAGCCCTGCAGTGACCGGTGTGACCGGTGTGACCGGGGCGGGCGCGTTGGCCGAATCCCTGGCGGCCGCGACAGGCTGGGCACCGGCCACCAGCGGCAGACCGCCGCCGGCGATCAGTTTCGCCAGCAGCAGCCCGCAGGCGCGCCTGGACAGCAAGGCGGCAGCCTCAGAAATCGAGGTTGGCGGTCACGCCCATCTGACGCAGCCGGGGCAGGAAGTCGACCGCGGTGCGGCGGAAGGTCTGCGGGTCGAGGTAGCGAAAGCCGTTCAGCGAGGTGTCGTCATTGGTGGCGTTCTTGACCCAGGCGCTGACGCGCCAACCCTTGCCGCGCAAGCCGGCCGTGAGGTTCACGTGGGTGAACGGGTCGGCCCAGATCATGTTCTGGATTTCGGCGTAACGGCGCGACTGGTGGACCACGTCGATGCGGGTGAACAGCGTGTAGCGCGCATCGGGCAACGGCGTCTCGGTGGCTGCCGAAATCGCAGCTGAATGCTTCGGGCTGCGCGGCAGTGTGAAGCCGGCCACCGACTGGTTGCCGCCGAAGACCGTGCCATTGGTGATTTCCGTGCCTTCCAGCCCCTTGGCGTCGGTGTAAGCGTAATTGGCGCTCAAGGTCAGCCAGTCCAGCGCACGCGCCGAGAGGTCGAATTCGACACCCTGGGTGCGCGCCTTGCCAACGTTGTTGACGATGGTGGTGGTGGCCGATTGCCCGGTGAAGGGGCTGATGACGGTGGAGATGTTCGACAGTTGCAGACCATCGATGTTGTTGCGGAACAGCGCGGTGTTGAAGCCGATGCGGCCGTCGTCGGTGACCAGCTTGAAGCCGGCTTCCATCGAATTGATCTTCTCGCCGTCGAAAGCGAAGGTGCTGTTCGGCAGGCCCGGTGTGGTGTTGAAGCCGCCGCTCTTGCTGCCCTTGGCGGCCTGCGCATACAGCAGCGTGTTCTTGCTGGCCTTGTAGTCCAGCGTGAAACGCGGCGAAACGTCTTTGAAGGTGCGGTCGCCGTTGATGACGCAGACCAGGCCGGCCACGCAGGTGCCCGAGCTGACCGTGGCCGTACCCAGCGCGGTGCCGCCCACGCGCACCTGTTCCTGGCTGGAGCGCAACTCCAGCGAAGCGCGCATCGCCGGTGTGATTTCGTACTGCACGCGGCCGAAGACCGCGGTGTTCCGCACGTGCGAGGCCGAGGTCGGGGTCAGGCCCAGCGGCGCGGTGATGACCTGGCCGGCGGCGTTCCTGGCGATCACGCCGTTGGCCGTTTGTCCCTCGCCGTCTTCCTTGTAGAGGAAGCCGCCGACCAGCCAGGTCAGCGGCTGGGTTTGCGGCGAACTGACGCGAACTTCCTGTGACTGGTAGCTGAGCTTGTCGCGGTTGTAGGACAACCACGAAGAGCCGCCGAGGAAGGACGGTGCGAACTGCACGCCGTTGTACGACTGGTCGGCGCCCAGGTTGGTTTGCTGGCGCGTCACCGCGGTTTGTGATGTCAACGTGTAGCCGCCGCCGAAGTTGACGTTCA
>JAYSYH010000134.1:0-5881 GCA_043716645.1 Betaproteobacteria bacterium
AAGCCGGCCGCTGCAGGCGGGTGGGTTCGAATGACCGGCCGATACTCGTCGGTCGAAGGCGCTCCGCGCCTCAGGCGATCCTCGCCAGATCGCGCAGCACGGTCGGGCCGGCGCGGCGCTCGATCTCGCTAAGCAGAGGCTTGTTCCAGCCGAGCATGAACATCGCCTCGGCGGTGACGAACATCGGGCCGACCAGCAGGCCGATGATGTCGTCGACAAAGGCCGGCTTGCGGCCCTCGTACCAGTGGCCGACGAACTGGATCACCCAGCCGACCACGAAGCTGCCCGCACCCCATGCCAGCCATGCTGCCGTGCCGCCGTAGGCCACCTGGTGCGCCGCCAGCAGCAGTGCGCCGACGGCAGCGCTCACTGCCATCCCCAACACCAGATTGCCGCGCGTGAGGTACCACGCGGTCGTCGCCGCGAACGCGAGCCACGCCGGGCTCAGCGCCAGGCCACCGAGGTGGAATGCCGGTCGAGCCAGCAACACGCCGATCGCGAACACGATCAGCGGCACGCCGACGAAGTGGCTCAGGATGTTGCGCTGGTCGCGGTGGTAGCGGGCATACCCGCTGAGCAGGTCGGTGGCGGCACGCATCGGAGGGTCTCCGGTTCGGGTGGATCTGGAGCGGCGATGGTAGGCCAATCGCTGCCGCCACGCTACGCCAAGGGCACTGCGCCGACGGAGAACGCGAGTGGCGATCCCTACAATCCGTGAACCTTCCGCAGAGGCAGACATGAGCATCAAAAGCGACAAGTGGATCCGGCGCATGGCCGAGACGACCGGCATGATCGACCCGTTCGAACCGGGGCAGGTTCGCGCCGATGCCGAAGGCAACAGGATCGTGAGCTACGGCACCAGCAGCTACGGCTACGACATCCGTTGCGCGCGTGAGTTCAAGGTCTTCACCAACATCTACTCGACCGTGGTCGACCCGAAAAATTTCGACGAAAAAAGCTTTGTCGACTTCGAGGCCGATGTCTGCGTCATCCCGCCCAACAGCTTTGCACTGGCGCGCACGATGGAATACTTCCGCATCCCGCGCAACGTGCTGACCATCTGCGTAGGCAAAAGCACTTACGCGCGCTGCGGCATCATCGTCAACGTGACGCCGTTCGAGCCCGAATGGGAAGGCTATGTGACGCTGGAGTTTTCCAACACGACGCCGCTGCCGGCCAAGATCTACGCCGGTGAGGGCTGCGCGCAGGTGCTGTTTTTCGAGAGTGACGAGGTCTGCGAGACCAGCTACAAAGACCGCGCCGGCAAATACCAGGGCCAGACCGGGGTCACGCTGCCCAAGACCTGATTCGCCAGGGCCAGCGCGGCGTGACCCTCCCCAAGATCTGAGCTCGACCCTTACGCTGCTGCGTCGAGCCCACCGGAGACCTGCATGAAATGGGAAGACCAGCGCCAGAGCGACAACGTCGAAGACCGGCGCGATGACGGCGGCGGTGGCGGTGGCGGCGGTCTGCGCATCGGCGGGCGCGGGCTGGGCATCGGCAGCATCGCCATCGCGCTGATCGCCGGCTGGGTCTTTGGCATCAACCCGCTGACCGTGCTGGGGCTGTTGAGCGGCGGTGAATCGGCGCCGCAGGTGCAGCAAGCGCCCGCGGCCAAGCCGCCGGTCACCGACCGGCAGGCGATGTTCGTGTCGACCGTGCTGGCCGACACCGAAGATGTCTGGCGCCAGCAGTTCCAGGCCCAGGGCAACACCTACCAGGCGCCCAAGCTGGTGCTGTTTCGGGGTGCCACGCCCACTGCCTGCGGCACTGGCCAGTCGGCCATGGGACCGTTCTACTGCCCCGGCGACCAGAAGGTCTACATCGACCTGGCCTTCTACGACACGCTGCGCACGCAACTGGGTGCGCCGGGTGATTTCGCCCAGGCCTACGTCATCGCCCACGAGGTCGGCCACCATGTGCAAAACCTGCTGGGCGTGACGGCCAAAGTCGACGCCCAGCGCGGCAAGATTTCCGAAGCGCGCATGAACGCGCTGTCGGTGCGGGTCGAGTTGCAGGCCGACTGCCTGTCGGGCGTGTGGGCCCACCAGGCCCAGCGCCAGCGCCAGAACCTGGAGCCCGGCGACATCGAAGAGGCGTTGAACGCCGCGTCCAGGATCGGCGACGACGCGCTGCAGCAGCAAGCCCGCGGCACGGTGCGGCCCGAGACCTTCACCCATGGCAGCAGCGCGCAGCGCGTCAGCTGGTTCAAGCGCGGCATGGCGTCGGGCCGCATGGCCGACTGCAATACTTTTGACGCGCGGCAGCTGTAGCCGACCGGGGCGGCGGCGCCAATAAACTTTGGCGAGCGGCCGCTTTGCCCCGTTCAGGCTTACTTTTGAGCCATCCCGCCCAGCCCGGACTCGGACGTCCTGTGGTAACTGCGTTTGGTCCACCTCGGCCGCGGCCCGGGCGTCACCGGGCTCGCGCGGCACGCCTCCAGCGCACGGAACAGCTCCTCGACGAAGTCAATGAAGCAACGCACCCGCGGCACCCGTCGAACACTTGACCGGTAAAGCAGACTGACTGGCGGGCGGAACGTCGACTGCCAATCGTTCAAGACAGGCATCAACTCGCCAGTGGCGATCGCGGTGGCGTTACCCAGTTCGCCGGTGCGGAACACCCCCAGTCCGGCACGGCCGAGTTCGTCAGATGCGAAGACATGCGCATTGCCAGCCACCAGTTGGCCCCGCACGACGACCGATTCGCGCTCGTCACCACGCTCGAACTCCCACAGGTCCATCGTTGAGTCCAGCGCATTGCGGAACAACAAGCAGTTGTGGTCGCCCAGGTCGGACGGCCGCTGCGGAATGCCGTGAACGGCCCAATAGCCTGGCGTCGCGCAGACCACCATGCGTTCGACGGCGAGGCGCCGCGACACCAGGCCTTCCGCCTCAACCCAGCCCATGCGAAGGAAGATGTCGATGCCGCTGGTCTGCTCGTCGGTGGCGAGGGTGAAGTCGCGCAAGTCGACCTGGATCTCCGGATGGAGCCGCATGAATCTGGGCAGCGCGGGCACGAGAAATTTCCACGCCACGATGTGCTGCACACCGACCACGACGCTGCCACTGAGTTCCCGCGTGGAGGTCCTCAGCAAGTCGTCGGCTTGTAGCAGTTGTGCGAGCGCCGGCTTGCACATGCCGAGGTAGGTGGCACCGCGGGTGGTCAGCGTCAGGCCGCGCGGGTGCCGTTCGAAGAAGGCCACACCGAGCCGCCCCTCGAGGATGCCAACCAGCTTGGACACCGCCACCGCGCTGACCTGCAGTCTCCGCGCTGCGGCGGAAAAGCTGCGCTCCTCGGCAGCGGCCACGAAATACTCGAGTGCACGTAGCTTGTCCATGGTCACCCTCGCAATATCTTCTTCGCACAAGCTTAAACCAATGGTTGGAGCCAGCTCAAACCCGCACACCTCTACTCAGTTGCGCGCGGGCTGCCTAGAGTCATCCGCATCGCAACAGCACTTTGAGGTTGTCATGAAGCATTCGACCCGCCGGATGATGTTGGCCTCAATGGCATTGCCGTTCGCGGCGTTTGCCCGGACAGAGGACGCCAAGCCCCTGCACCTGATCGTCCCGACACCTGCCGGGTCTCCACCCGACGTTCGCGCACGTTGGTTGGCGGACAGGCTTGGTGCAGTCATCGGGCGAGCCGTGATTGTCGAAAACCGTCCTGCCGGTGCCGGCAACGTGGCTGCCGCTGCCGTGGCGCGCGCGCCAGCGGACGGCAACACCTTGCTGCTGGTGCACCACGGACTGCTGGCCGTCAACCCACACTTGTTCGCGCGCCCTGGTTTCGATGCCCTCGTCGACTTCGCGCCGGTTGCCAGGTTGGGCATCGGCCCGCTGGTGCTGGTGGCGGGCCCGCAAACCCCAGTGCGCAACTTCTTCGAGCTGGTGCAATTGGCAAAAGCCAGCCCCGGGACCCTCAGCTTCGGCAGCCCGGCCATCGGCTCGCCGCCCTACCTTGCCACCGAGCTGATGAAGAGCATGGCCGGCATCGACGTGCTGCACATCCCGATGGGGCCGTTGACGGTGCCGCAGCTCATCGGCGGTGAAGTGTCGTTCGGGATGGACAGTGCGGTCGTCGTCCTGCAGCACATCCAAAGCGGCCGCCTGCGTGCATTGGCCGTCACCGGTCGCAAACGTCTGACCTCGCTGCCCGATGTGCCGACGCTGGCCGAAGCTGGCCTGCCGGATTACGAGTACGAATCCTGGATGGGTGTTGTCGCGCCGGCTGGCACGCCAGCCAACATCGTCCAACACCTTAACCGCAAGATCTCGGGCGTTTTGAACACCGACGAAGCGCGCACTTGGTTCGCATCGCAGGGTGCCGATCCGGGGGACATGAGTGCCGAAGCATTCACTGCATTCGTGCGAGAGGAACACCGGAAGGCGGGCCTTCTGATCCGCAAACTCGGCCTGCGCGCCGAATAGGAAGCGAACCATGCGTGTCATGTTTTGCGCCGTACCGAGCACGGGCCACATCGAACCCATGTTGCCGCTGCTGCGCGCACTGTTAAGCCGTGGCGACCAAGTCGCCTGGGCCAGTGCCGCCGCGACCCACCGCCAGATGCAAGCGCTCGGCGTGCAGCACTGCTTCGATGTCGGGCTGAGCCAGGAGGCCGCGCACGCCGAGTATCTGCGCCGCTGGCCGCAATCGACGCCCACTATGAACCCGGCGTTGGATCCGAAGTGCTTCTCGCGACTGTTCGGTGCTGTTCACGCCCCGGCGGCGCTTGACGCGTTGGTGCAGGCCATCAGGCAATGGACGCCCCAACTGGTCGTCAGCGAAACGGCGTCACTCGCGGCGCCACTCGCCTGCGAGCTGACCGATTGTGTTCAGGTGACCCATGGCTTCGGGATGCCGCCGCCGAAGCGCTTGCTGCAAGAAGCAGCGCAAGCCTTTTGTGCCAGTTGGCGCACTGCAACTGGCAGCCCCCCGCCCGCCGACGCCGGCCTCTTGCGGCAGCTTTACCTGGACATCTTTCCACCGTTGTTGCAGCCTCCAGAGCGGCTGCGGATGGCGCGCAGCCAGCGCCTTCGACCTTGCGTGCCGAAAGGCGCTGGCGACCAACGGCTACCACGCGAGTTGGCCGCCCGGCTCGATCGCTTTGCCGACTGGCCGCTCGTCTACGTCACCTTCGGCACGGTTGTGAACCGGGAGCACGGGTTGCGCACGGCGGCAGCCGCGCTGGCCAGCCTGAAGGCACGCCTCGTCGTCACGGTCGGCGGTGACGGTGACCTGAACCTGCTGGTGCCTCTGCCGCCAAACATGCAGGTGGAGCGGTTCATCGCGCAGGCGGATTTGCTGCCCCATTGCGACCTGGTGGTGTCGCACGGCGGCTCGGGCACTTTCCTCGCAAGCCTGGCGCACGGCCTGCCGCAACTGGTGCTGCCACAAGGGGCCGACCAGTTCATCAACGCGTCGGCGTTGGAGGACTGCGGTGCAGGCATGGCACTGCGCAAGGACGATGCCTGCGCCGACCGCATCCATGACGCGGCACAGACGCTGCTTGTTGATCGGGTATTCGAGGCCAAAGCGAACCGTGTCGCCACGGACATGGCGGCAATGCCGAGCGCGGAGGCAGTTGTCGAACTGTTGGAGGACTTGGCATAGCAGCCGGCCACAGGCCTGCCCCTGTCCCGCAAGTGCTGCAGCGCGTCAGCGGGTTCATGCGCGGCACCGCATCGGGCCGCATGGCCGACTGCAATACCTTCAAGGCGCGGCAGCTGTAGCCGGCCGGGGGCCTGCAGGGCCGCCGCAAGTGCCCGGGCTTGCCGGTGCTTTTCGGCCCTTGGCCGCGGCGTGGTGAAGGAACCATGGCGGCACTTGAAGCAGGAGCCGTCGATGACCCCCCAACCGAGCCCCCGCGCCACGTCCC
>JAYSYH010000135.1:0-1859 GCA_043716645.1 Betaproteobacteria bacterium
CACGTGGCCGCCGCTTGGCGCCTTGTCCTACAGGCCTTAGCGCATCCTGCCGTCGCCGGGTGGGCTGGCGCGGGCGTTGAATGGGTTCAGTCCTCGGCATCGCTGCCTGGCCACTGGCCGTCTGTTAGGCCAGCGACTGGGTCACCGATCTTGCTGCGAGCACGCAGCGTCGAGGTTTCACCGTACCCGGAAGGTCACCATGAAACTCCATCGCCCGCTTTCGGCCCTGTTCCTCGCGCTGGCCACTGCGTTGCCTCTGGCGCTGCCCGCTGCCGCGCAGGCCCAGACTTACACGACCCATTCAAACGCCGCGATCTCGACCTTCGGGGTCGAGCAGGTGGAGCGCCTGCAGCCTGGTGAGGTGCTGACCTTCAGCCTGACCGGCACGCCAGGTGCGACCGTGAGCCTGCAGATCGCCGGTGCAACCGCGGGCGTGACCATGACCGAGGTGCAGCCGGGCCGCTACGAAGGCGACTACACCATTCGCCAGCGCGACCGATTGACGTCGGCCAGCTTGGTCACCGCACGGGCCGTCAAAGACGGCCGGACAACCAGCGCCATGCTGAGCAAATCGCTGGTGCAGGGCGCACGCGACCCGGCACCGATGCCGACCGGCCAGATCACGGCCTTCTCCATCGAAGCCCCCGACCGCATCCGCCCGGGTGACGAACTGGCGCTGTCACTGGCCGGCACGCCGGGCGGCAAGGCCAGCGTGGCGGTGCAGGGTGTGGCCAAGCGCATCACGCTGGTGGAGGTGAGCCGCGGCTACTACGAAGCCACCTATGTGATGCGCCGCAAGGACCGGATCGACGGCGCCCTGCGGGCCGACGCTTACTTGGTCCATGGTCAGCGCGAGTCGGTCCAGCACTTCGAACGCCAGCTGGCAGGCTTTCCTGACGACGTCGACCGCCGAGGCGGGCGCACCGCACCGCAACCCGTCGCCGCCGCTTGTGTCGGTTGCGGCTCGGTGGTGTCGGTCACCCCAGTCGACGTCAAGGGCGACGCGCCGAACGTGATCGGCACCATCGCTGGCGGCCTGCTCGGCGGCGTGCTGGGCAACCAGGTGGGTGGCGGCACGGGCAAGGACCTGGCCACCATCGTCGGCGCCGTCGGTGGTGCCTATGCCGGCAACCGGGTCGAGAACAACCTGGGCAAGCGCCGTGTTTTCCGGGTGGTAGTCCGGCTCGAAGCGGGCGGCAACCAGAGCTTCGACTACGCCGACGACCCGGCGTTGCGCGCCGGCACGCGGGTGCGGGTCGAAAACGGTGCGCTCCACCGGCTGTGAAGCCAACCCGCCGCCTCACTGATCGATACCGGCTCCCCGTCCGACCCTTGCCCCGCTGAAATCCTGAAGGAATCTGCCATGACTGCCTATCTGACCAAATCGGGGTGGACCGCGCTGGCCCTGACCTGCCTCGCGGCGCACGCCGGGGCTGCCCAGCCTGCAGCGCCATCGTCCGCTGCATCGACCACATTGACCCCATCGGCCAACGCGGTCTACCAGCGCGAACGCACCGCTTGCAACCTCGACGCCACACCGCAGGGCCGCAGCACCTGCCTGAAGGAGGCGGGCGCGGCGCACGCCGAGGCGAAGCGCAAGCAGCTGGGCAATGGCGAAGATGAGGCTGCACTGAGGCAGAACGCCGAGTTGCGATGCAAGAGCGTCGCTGCCGCTGATCGAGACCACTGCCAGCGCATGGCCCGCGGCGAAGGCACGGTGTCGGGCTCGGTGGCTGGCGGTGGTGTGCTGAAGACCCTGGTCACGCCGATCCCGGCGCCGGCGGCTTCTCGTTGAACTGAACCGACCCACCGCCGGCCGCGAGCACGACGCACCACGACGTCGCGACCCGCCGGTGGCG
>JAYSYH010000136.1:0-5852 GCA_043716645.1 Betaproteobacteria bacterium
TCTTGTGCGTTAGAGCCAGTATTCCCACAGCCGGCCGAACCACTCTTGCACGCGAAAGGCCGGGCTGCGACGCTCCCACGCTGCGAGTTCGATGGCATCCGACGCCGCCAGGTCGCGATCGAACAGGGTCTGCACCTGTTGCCCAAATTCGGCGCCCAGCATGACGGCATTGAGTTCGTGGTTGTGCAGGAAGCTGCGCCAGTCCAGGTTGGTGGAGCCGACGGTGGCCCACACGCCGTCCACCAGCGCTGTCTTCGAGTGCAGCACAACGCCGCGGCGTTCGAAGATCCGCACACCGCCCTTCAGCAACTGAGCGTAGTGGCTACGCCCGGCGTGGAAGACCAGCCACGAGTCGGTCCGTGCCGGCAGGATCAACGACACCTCGACGCCGCGCGCCGCGGCGGCCAACAGCGCTTCCAGCAGCTGGGGGTCGGGCGCGAAGTAGGCGTTGGTGATGCGCACGCTGGTTTCGGCACTGCCGATGGCCGACAGCAGCGTGGCGTAGATCAGGCTGAAGGCCTCTTCAGGCGAACTGCCGATGGCGCGCACCACCTGCGTTCCCATTGCCTGCAAGGGTGGGAAGTAGTCGCGTGGCTGCAGGGGCGGCCCGCGCTGGCTCTGCCATGCGGCCAGAAAGAGCTTCTGCAGCTCGGCGACCACCGGGCCCTGCAGCTGCAGGTCCGTGTCGCGCCAGGCCAGCGCCGCGTCGGGATCAACCCGCTGGGCCTTGCCGAAGGAGCCGCCTGAGTAGACGCTGCTGATGTTGATGCCGCCCAGAAAGGCGATGCGGCCGTCCACGATGAGCAGCTTGCGATGGTCGCGCCGGTTCCATTGCCAACCGTCGCGCGCCGTCAGTGGGTTGACCGGATTGAACTCGAGGACCTGCACGCCGGCCTGGCTGAGGCGCTGGAAGAAGGCGACCGGCGTGCCGAAGGTGCCGACGCTGTCGCGCAGCAGGTTGATCTGCACGCCTTGCGCCTGCTTGGCCAACAGGGCCTCGGCGAACTGGCGACCGACGGCGTCGTCGTCCAGGATGTAGGTCTCCATGTTGATGTGGTCGCGCGCCGCGGCGATGGCGCCGAGCATGGCGCGGTAGGTGGCCGGGCCGTCCTGCAACAGGCGCACCGCGTTGCCCGTGGTCAGCGGGCTGCCGACGATGGCCTCTTCCAGCGCGAGATGGCGGCTGAAGATGTCGGTCGGTTCACCGCCGCGCTGCAGGCGCTGCAGGATGGCGCGGCTCTGTGCGGCGGACAGCGGGCCGCTCGCGCCCGCCAGCGGTACCGGCCGCGCTGGTCGGTGCGCGAGGTCGGGGACGAACGTGGGCAGGCTGCTGCAGCTCAAACCGAGCAGGCCGGCTGTGGTCAGGGCCACCCCCAGGCCGAGGGCGCGGCGCAGGCTGGGCAAGTTCATCGGGTTCTGGTCGTTTCGGTACGCCGCGAGAAGGGGATTATTGATGCAGCTTATCGGCTACTTCAGTCCTTGTGTCTGTGCGCTGTCGGAGAGGACCGCGCAGCATTGAAGCCGGCTGTCGGTTTCCCTTCACCCTGTCACTTTTGATCTTTCACTTGGCACTGTTGACCCTTTCATCGTGTTGTCAGCTCTGGGGCTTGCGCGCCGGAGGTGACCCATCTCGATAAGCCCGTACTTGGCTGCGCAGACGGTGACAGAGTGAAGGGGTCAAATGCAAGGTTGTGCCACGTGAAAGGAGCAAAACGGCTCACGCGGCCGTCCTGGCCCTCAAACACCAGGTAAGCGAACACTTCAGTTGGGAGCCCCATAAACAGTATCGCGAGGCTACCCTCGGCTGGCCTCACACCGCCATAGCCGGCGGCAACAGGCTCAGCCGCGCGAGTCGGCCGCCCGCGTCCAGCGTGGTGTCCAGCGCTGCCGCTGCGGCATGCACTTCACGGCCGAAGCGCGGCGTCTTGCGGTGGTCGCCATTCACCACCAACAAGGCTTCGGCGTCCTGCGTGCCAGTGTTGATGAACTGCCGGGTGCAGCCGCCGGGCAGCGACAGCGTGTCCCACGCGCCCAGGTCAGCCCGCACGCGGACCGGCTCGGCATTTAAAGCCACTTGCAAAGGCCCGCGTGCATGCACGAGCACGGCGGTTTCGTCGATGGCAAACGGCGCGCTGCACTGGCCGGCCGGCACCCGCAGCCATTCGACGGAAAAGCCCTGCGGGTCGGTCACGGCCGGCCGATGTTCGCGGTATTGGCTGATGCCCCAGCCGATCACCGGGGCCAGTTGCCAGGCCTGGCCTGGCAGCACGGCGTCCAGTGTGGCGATCTGAAACTCGCGCTGCGATGGCTTCACGCAGCGTGCCGACATGTCGGCCACCGACCAGTGGCGCAGCGCGGCCACCTCGTGCGGCGGCATTAGCGGCAGCAGGGCGCCATCTGGCGGGGGAGCGTGGCCTGCGGGCACGTCGATCAGCTGGTTGTCGCGGCCCAGATACAGACCCGTCGCGCGCGCCCTGCGCATCACCTCGGGGCTCCAGATGATGCCGCCGGTGTCGTCGCCACCCAGCACCGTCATCAGGAAGCCGTGTTTGCTGCCGCTGTTGCTGAATCCGCGGAACATCCAAGTCGGCATGCAGATCACGGCGCCCTCTTCCAGCACGGCTTCGCCTTGGTCGCCTTCCGCGCCCCAGCGCAAGGTGAAGCTGCCTTCGCAGGCGATGAAGACCTCGGAAGTGAAGTGCAGGTGCAGGTTGTTGGTGATGCCCGGGCCCAGCCCGGCCGCGCCGATGTTGAAGCCATGCGGTTCGCGTAGGTTCACCATCTGGCTGGCGTTCTGCGTCACGCCCGGGCCGATGATCGAGTAGTTCTCTTTCGGTGTGCTGCCGGGCAGGCGCACGTCGATGAAGGCGTCGTCACAGGACTGGTACTGGCTGCGGCGGATGTGGCGGCGCTGGAGTTCTGCAGGGGTCAGGATCATGTTGATGCGTTCAATCGGTGAGGGCTTCAGCCCTTGACGGCACCCTGTGTGAGGCCGGAGACGATTTGCTTCTGGAACAGCGCCACCAGGATGATGAGCGGGATGGTGATGCTGACTGCACCGGCCACGCCTTGCATCAGCAGAGCGCCGCTCTCCGCGGTGATGGCACCCGCAATGGCCGCCGGCATGGTCATGCGGTCGGCGTTGGTGAGGGCCGAGCTGAGCATGAAGTCGTTATAGGCAAGCAGAAAACTGAACAGTCCGGTGGTCACCACTCCTGGCCACATAACGGGGATGATGACGCGCCGAAAGGCCTGCAGGCGCGTGCAGCCGTCGACCATGGCGGCTTCGTCCAGCTCTTGCGGGATGTTGACGAAGAAGCTGCGCAGCATCCAGATGGTGAAGGGCTGGTTGATGGCCACCAGCACGAAGATCAGGCTGAACGTGGTGTTGCGGATGCCGATGGCGTCGAACAGCGCATGAAAGCTAGGCAGCAAGGTGGCATGCGGCAAGGCGCGGAAGACCAGCGCAATGATGAGCAGCCAGAAACCCAGACCGCCGCGGTAGCGCGACAAGGCATAGCCGGCCAGGCAACCCACCGTGAGCGAGATGCACACCGTGCCCAGGGTGACGACGAGGGTGTTACCGAAGTTCCGGTAGAACTCGCGGTCGATCCACAAACCCCGGTAGTTCTCGAACGTGACGGGCGCCAGCCACTTTAACGGCGCCGAGAAGGCATCCACATAGGTTCGCAGCGAGATCACGACCGTCCACAACACCGGCAGCGCGGCCAGCACCAGCCACAGCACCAGGGCGGTGTAGAGCAGGGCTTGGCCGAGACGGGAAGTCTTCATTTCACCCGCCTTGCCGTTGTTCACGCCACGTCTTGCGCAGCAGCGGAATCAGCAACACCGCGATGCCGAGGATGGTCAGGACCGACGCCGCGCTGGCCTTGTACGGGTTGTCTTCCTGCAGGAGGATGTGATACGTCAGGTACTGCACGCTGGTCGTGAAGGCACCCTGGGTCAGCACCATCACCGGCTCGAACACACGGTAGGCGTCCATCAAATGCATCATCAGGACGAACACCACCAGCGGCATCAGGTGCGGCAGCGTCACGTAACGCAACTTCTGCCACGGCGTGGCGCCGTCGATGGTGGCGGCCTCTAGCGCATCCTGTGGCACGCCCTGCAAGCCGGCGTAGAACACGATGAAGGCAAAGGGCAGCACGTGCCAGATTCCGTAGAGCACCACCAGCAATTGCGCCGACCAGGCCTGTGCCATCCAAAACACCTGGACGCCCACGCCCGACAGCAGTTGCGGCACCAGGCCGTTGTCGCGGAACAACCATTTGATGGCCAGCGCGCCGACCACGGGCGTGATGATGAAAGGCAGCAAAGACGCAGCAATGAACAACGCCTTGAGCCGCTGCGTGACGCGGTTCATGCCCAGTGCCAGCAGCAGGCCGCCGCCCAGCACGAAGGGCGTGGTGGCGGCGATGTAGAGCAGCGTGAAGCGCAGCGCCGAAAAGAATTCGGTGGGTGCGTCGGCTGCGGCGGTGGCTGCGGCGGTGGCAGGGGCGACGACAGGGACGGCGGCAGGAACAGCGACGGGATCTGCCTGCGCCTGATCCAAACCCAACACGGTACGGTAGTAGTCCAAGCCCACCCAGCGGCACACTTGCACCGCCTTGCCGCTGGCGTCCACCTGCGCGCGCTGGGTGGTGACGGCATGCGATCCAAAGGGCCCCGTTTGCTGCACCGTGACGAGTTCCATCTGCAGCGCGCAGTTGCGCACCGACAGCAACACCGTCATTACCATCGGCAAGCCCAGCAGGGCCGCCATCAGCAATACCGACGGCGCCACGAAGCCCGCAAAGCTTCGCAGCTTCACGCCGCCGCCCCGGGCCTTATGTAGCCCTTTTCAGTGGCCGACCGCACGTAGGCCGCGGCGGCTGCATCCAGCACCGCGCGCGGCGCGCGCTGGCCCACCAGCGCATCGGGCAGCAGCTTGCCCACCTCGGCCAGCGCCAGGCTGAAGAAGGGTTCGGTAGGCCACACTGGCGCGCCGGCCTTTTCAGCCAGGGCCACGCCAGTGCCGAAGCGCCCTGGCTTGAACACCGAGCGCACCCAGAGCCCCAGGTCGTTGCCCGCCATGACGGTGGCCTCGCTCAGCGCCTGCATCAGCACATGAAAAGTGGCCTCGCGCTGACGCGGGTTGTTGCGCGGCAGTACGGCGGCGTCCCACCACAAGTGCGCGGCGGTGCGCCCTCCGGCCAGTACGGCCGGTGCGGCGGCAAACTGCATCAGGCCTACGACCCGGGAGGCGGCTGCGTCGTCCATGCGCGAGGCGCGGCTGGCCCACAGCACGCCCATGGCGGCCTTGCCCTGCTGGAATTGGTTGACGACATCGTCGGCATTGCTGGCCAGCGCGTTGGGCGTCATGTAGGCCAACAACGAGCGCATGGTGTCGATGACTTGCACACCCGCTGTGTTGTTAAATGCGGGCAGCGCGCTGCCCGGCTGAAACATGCGCCCACCCAGACTGGCCAGCAAGTTGACGAACTCGGTGCCGCCATCGAAGCCCTTGGCAAAGCCCTGTGCCACCGGGAAGGTGATGCTGGGCTCGCGGCGCTGCAGCACGGCCGCTGCTTGCAACACCTGTGCGTAGTCGGTGGGCACGGCCAGTTGGTGCTTGGCGAAGAGGTCGGCGCGGTAGTAGAGGTTCTGCGTGTTCTGCATGAAGGCGATAGCCATCACCTCCCCGTCCACCCGCACCAGCATCTTTTCTTCCAGCCGGTATTGCGCGCCGTAGCGCTGCACCAGGTCGGTCAACGCTTGCAATTGCCGCCGCGCATACAGATTAGAGAACACCCCCATCGACACCAGCGCAGCATCGAAGGGCGAACGGCCCT